>JASHPF010000208.1 GCA_030038295.1 Streptosporangiaceae bacterium | reverse complement strand
GGCGGGGGCGGCGGCCAGCCGGCCGCCGGGGCCGCGAGCGCGCCCGGCTGCTGGTAGTTCACGGGCGGCAGCAGGTCGGCGACGTCGGTTGGGTGCTGGACGGCCATCGGCCGGGTACCGGGCCAGGGCCGGGCTCCGGCGGGCACGGCAGCCGCCAGGCCGCCGTCGCCGGCCAGCGCAGGGATGTCGACGGCGGTGCCGGCGAGCTGCCACGGCGGCTGGTACGCCACGGGCACCCCGGCCAGCACTCCCGGCCGGGCGGGCACGAGCGTCTCGGGTCGAAGACCGGCCACAAGGTCCGCGAGCTGCGCGGCCGAAGGGCGCTGCGCGGGATCCTTGGCCAGCGCGCGGAGCACGATTGGCTGCAGCGGCTCCGGCATGGTGTCGAGGTCGGGCTGCCCGTGCACGATCCGGTAGAAGATCGCCTGGAACTGCCCGGTGCCGTACGGCGGGCGCCCGGTCGCCGCGTAGGCCAGCGTGGCCGCCCACGAATGCACGTCGGCGGCCGGACTGCTGTCGCCGCCCTCGATGACCTCCGGCGCCAGGTAGCCAGGAGTACCCATGAACATGCCGGTCATGGTGAGCCGGGTGGAGTCCGGCGCCTGCGCGATGCCAAAGTCGATCACCACCGGCTGGCCGTCGACCAGCATCACGTTGCCGGGCTTGAGGTCCCTGTGCACGACCCCGGCCGAGTGGATCGCCGCCAGCGCGGCCGCGAGGCCGGTGGCCAGCACCGCGAGAGCCTGGCCGGTGAGCCGCCCGTCGGCAGCGACGACATCCTCGAGCGTCCGGCCGGCCACGTACCTGGTCACGATGTAGGGCGAATCGCCGGTGACGTCGGCGTCGAGCACCTCGGCGACGAACGGGCTGCGCACCCGGCGCATCGTGTCCACCTCGCGCGCCAGCCTCCGCCGCGCCGTCTCCTCGCCCGGTGCGCCCTGCCGCAGCACCTTGACGGCGACCGGGTTGCCGTCCGGCGCGTCCGCGAGATAGACGGTGCCCATGCCGCCCTGACCCAGCGGCTCGCGCAGCCGGTACGGGCCGAGCAGTTCCCCCGAGCGGGCACTCATACCAACACAGCCTACGGCCCGATCCCGAGCCCGGCGCTGTGGTGCGTCACGGCGGCGGCCCGCCTGCGACCAGCCGTCGCAGCGCCTCGGCCGTCGCCGCGTTCTGTTCGGCGTGGCTGACCAGTGCCTTCGCCAGCTCGGCGGCCCACTGGCCGACTGCGACGGGCTGCCGGGACAGCACCACGCCCCGGACCTCGCGGCAGACCTCGGCCGCCGGGGCGCTGCCGGTCAGGCGCAGGGTAAAAACCTGGTCGCCGAGCCGGATGGTGATCTTCGTTACCTGGCCTGGCCGTCCCTTCAGCCGGTCGGACATGGACTGGGCGCGGTCGACCTGGATGTTGCCGGGCGGCAGCGAGTCACCGAGCGACTCGGTCAGCACCCTGGCGTAGATGGCGATGTCGCTGCTGTCCGCCCGCAGTGCCGCCGTCACCATGTCGAGCGACAGGTCGCCGGGTTGCTCCATCATCGCTTGCCAAATCCCTATCTGGCGGCCCGGCACCGGGCCGGCCCGTTGCTTGCCGGTACACCGCCGGCCTGTCCGACAGCGAACTATCTCCCGCTGAAGGTGGCCTTCCCCGGACCATTCTCCAGGAAGCTGCGCATCCCGGTGCGACTGTCCTCGGTCGCGAACAGGCCAGCGAACCCGAGCCGCTCGATTTCCAGGCCGGTCCGCAGGTCCGTGCCGAGGCCGGCGTCGATCGCGTGCTTCGCGGCCGCGAGCGCGACCGGCGGCCCGCCCGCGTAGCGGCCCGCGAGTTCGCGCGCGGCGGCGTAGACCTGGTCATCGGGGACAACCTTGTCGGCGAGGCCGATGGCCAGCGCCTCGTCGGCCCGGACGAACCGGCCGGAGAAGATGAGGTCCTTCGCCCTGGCGGGGCCGATAAGCCGCGGCAGCCGCTGCGTCCCGCCGGCGCCCGGAATGAGGCCGAGGAGGATCTCGGGCTGGCCGACCTGCGCGCCCTCGCCGAGCACACGGAAGTCAGCGCACAGCGCCAGCTCCAGCCCGCCACCGAGCGCGTACCCGGTGACGGCCGCCACGACCGGCTTACCGATCTCGGCTACCGCGTTGAACGCCGCCTGCAGCCGGCTCGAGTCGGCGGCCATCCGCGGGTAGCTGGTGTCGGCCATCTCCTTGATGTCGGCCCCGGCCGCGAACAGCCGCTCGCCGCCGTACAGCACCACGGCACGCACCGCCGGATCGGCTGCCACCTGATCGGCCGCGGCGGCCAGGTCATTCTGCAGGGCGCTGTTGAGCGCGTTCATCGGCGGCCGATTCAGCCGCAGCGTGGCAACTGACTGGTCGATCTCGACGGCCACCAGCTCGCCCATGGGCTACCTCCCGTTGCGCAGCCGATCCTACGCAACCGGCAGGTCGGGAATGGCGAGCGGCCAGGAATGGCCGCGAGGCCCGGCGAGCGTGTCTTCTGGCCAGCAAGGCTGGCTCAACGGCAGTCAGCCCGCCTGGTCCTGATCGGACCGGCGGGCTGACCGGCGCGCGCCGCGGGCTCCTGTCCCGGGGCCGGGCCGGGGCAGGTCGCGGCGACCTCACTCCGCGGACATGCGCGGCGCCGAAACGCCCTGCCAGCCATTGAGGAAGCCCCGCACCTCGCGCTCGCTGTACCGGCGGTGACCGCCAGGCGTGCGGATCGACGACAGCTTCCCGCCGCGCGCCCAGCGGGTGACGGTCTTCGGGTCCACGCGCAGCATCGCGGCAACCTCGGCGGGCGTAAGCAGGCGATTGTCAGGCTTGATCTGAGTTCTCACGAAGAGGTCCTCTCGCACTCGGTGGTTATTACCCGTTACTCGAACGTGACGATCTGTCACCGTCACAGACCGACAGCGCCCTATCACAGGATGTCACATTGACTCTGACTTTGCTGGCGTTCCTGCTGGCCCGCGACGAATTCCCGCGACTGATCAGTCATGTCCGCCGCCGCTGCACCGGAAACGGCGCCAGCCGATGCCTGGCCAGCCGCCTTATACCCCCGGAAACGGAGACCAGACAGCGCACCGGAATGCCATCCCTGTGGCCGGCCCGGCGCCGCCGACGTGCCCGAGCGCGGTCAGCGCAGGTCGCCGTTGACCATTCCGGTCGGCAGGCCGGGCAGCGCGACCAGGCCGAGCTCGGCCGGTCCGGACAGCAGCCGATGGTCGGGCAGCACGCGGACCGTGTACCCGAACGGGCCGGGCTGGCCGAGCCGCGCCCACCCGACGTACCTGGCCACGCCGTCCGCGGTCACCGCACCGTCCAGCCGCAGCGGCGCGGTGACCGGGTCAACGATCTCGTCGGCGTCACCGGCGCGGCCGTACACCACCTCCACGCGCACGTCGTCCGGCCGCAGCTCGCCGAGCGCCACGCTGGCCATGACGGCCAGCTGTCCGCCAGGAGTCAGCTCACCATCGTCGCCGGCCTCCACCAGCTCAACCCGGACACCTGGCCACGCGGCGGTGACGCGCCGCTTCCACGCGGCCAGCTCCTCGGCCGCCGCCGGCGCCACCAGCCCCCTGGAGGAACGTGCCGCGGGCGCGTACAGGTCGGTCACGTACTCCCGCACCATCCGCGTCGCCAGCGCGCGCGGACCCAGGCCGCGCAGGGCGTGCGACACCATGTCGAGCCACCGGACCGGCAACCCGCCGGGCCCGCTGTTGTCGTAGAACAGCGGCGCCACCGACTTGCCGATCAGGTCGTACAGCGCGGCGGCCTCCAGCTCGTCCCGCCGGCCGGGGTCAAGCACGCTGTCCGCCGACGGAATGGCCCAGCCGTTCCGGCCGTCGAACCACTCGTCCCACCAGCCGTCGAGGATCGACAGGTTGAGCCCGCCGCCCAGGGCCGCCTTCATCCCGGACGTGCCGCACGCCTCGAGCGGCCGGAGCGGGTTGTTCAGCCAGACGTCGCAGCCCTGGACCAGCGTGCGGGCCAGCGCCATGTCGTAGTCGGGCAGGAACACGATCCGGTGCCGCACGTCCGCCTGATCGGCGAACCGGACCAGCTGCTGGATCAGGTGCTTCCCGCCGTCGTCGGCCGGGTGCGCCTTACCAGCCACGACGATCTGCACCGGCCGGTCGGGGTCAAGGAGCAGGCCGGTCAGCCGCAGCGGATCGTGCAGCATCATCGTGAGCCGCTTGTACGACGGCACCCGCCGGGCGAAGCCGATGGTCAGCACGTCCTCGTCGAGCACGCCGTCGATCCAGATCAGCTCCGCGTCGGAGGCGCCGCGCTGCCGCCACGACGAACGGAGCCGACGGCGCGCCTCGGCCACCAGCCGACCGCGCAGCACCCGGCGCACCGCCCAGATCCTGGCCGGGTCCGCGGCCACCACGTCCCAGAACACCGGATCGTCGGTGGGGTCGGCGATCGCCGGGTCGGCCGCGGCCGGCCTGGACGGCTCGTCCGGGCCGGCCGGCATCCTGGCCAGGTCCACCATCTCGGCCGCGACCCACGTGGGCGCGTGCACCCCGTTGGTGACATAGGTAATAGGCACCTCGTCGACGTCGAAGTCGGGCCACAGCCCGCTGAACATGGCCCTGGACACCGCGCCGTGCAGGCGGCTCACGCCGTTGACCCGCTGGGCGAGGCGCATCCCCATGACCGCCATGTTGAACACCGCCGGATCGCCGCCCGCGAACGTCTCCGCGCCCAGCGCGAGGATCTGGTCCACCGACGGTCCAGGCTCGCCGGCGAACTGCCGGCCGACCAGGTCTCGCGGGAACCTGTCGATGCCGGCCGGCACCGGCGTGTGCGTGGTGAACACGGTGCCCGCCCGGCACAGCTCGAGCGCCCCGTCGAAGCGCAGCCCCCGCTGCATGTACTCGCGGATCCGCTCCAGGCCGAGGAAACCGGCGTGCCCTTCGTTGGTGTGGAACACCTCCGGCTCGGGGTGACCCGTCCGGGCGCAGTACGCCCGGACCGCCCGGACGCCGCCGATGCCGAGCAGCAGCTCCTGGTGCAGCCGGTGGTCGGTCCCGCCGCCGTACAGCCGGTCGGTGACCTCCCGCAGGTCCGGATCGTTCGCCTCGACGTAGGAATCGAGCAGCAGCAGAGGCACGCGGCCCACCTGGGCTACCCAGATCTGGGCGGTCAGCGTCGTCTCGTCGGCGAGCGCCACGGCGACCCGGACCGGGCCGCCCGCGTCGTCCCGCAGCAGGGTGAGCGGCAGCCCGTTCGGATCGAACGCCGGGTACCGCTCGGTCTGCCAGCCGTCGGCCGACAGCGACTGGGTGAAGTAGCCGTGCCGGTAGAGCAGCCCGACGCCGATCAGCGGCACGCCGAGGTCGCTGGCCGCCTTGAGGTGGTCGCCGGCCAGGATGCCGAGCCCGCCGGAGTACTGCGGCAGCGCTGCGGTGATCCCGTACTCGGGCGAGAAGTAGGCAATGGCCGCGGGCAGCCCGCCAGCGCCGTCCGGTCCGCCGGCCCGGTCGGGCCCGGCCGCGGCCTCGAGCTGGTACCAGCGCGGTCCGGTCAGGTATGCGTGCAGGTCGTCGGTGGCTTCGGCCAGCTGGGCGCGGAACTCACCGTCGCCCGCGAGCTCGGCCAGCCGGGCCGGCGCCACCTGGGCCAGCAGCGCGGCCGGATCCTGCTCCGCCAGCTCGCGGCTGGCCGGATCGATCCGGCCGAACAGGTCGCGCGTCTCGGCGTGCCAGGACCAGCGCAGATTCAGCATCAGCGACTGCAGCGGCGCCAGTGCCTGCGGCAGGGCGGGATGGACGGTGAACCTGCGGATAGCTCTCACGCCCAGCGACCCTAACCGACGCGACGGAGTTCCCGGTGCTCCCCCCGTCGGCGCCCGAGATCGGGAGGGAACGACGGATGCATGCCCGCGCGGCCGCGCCGCCATGCGCGGCCGGGGGCGCCAGCGGGGACCCAGCTCGGTATCGACGGTCGGGCGATGGGTAATTTTCCCCACGTGATCGGCAGAATCCCGATACTCGACGTGCAGCCGGTCGTCCGGATGCCGGGTGGCCTTCCGGGCTGCGCGCCCGCCAAGGCCGTGCCGCATGAGGTCTTCCAGGTCAGCGCCACCGTGTTCCGCGAGGGCCACGAGATGCTGGGCGCCGGGGTGGTCCTCGTCGACCCGGCCGGCCAGCCGCAGCCGCTGGTCCCGATGCGCGAGCTGGCGCCCGGTACCGACCGCTACGGCGCCGACGTGGCGGCGACCGCCGAAGGCCGCTGGCAGTTCGCCGTCGAGGCGTGGGGTGATCCGGTCGCGGGCTGGCGGCACGACGCGGAGATCAAGATCCCGATCGGGCAGGACACCGAGCTCATGCTCGCCGAGGGCGCGCTGCTGCTGCAGCGCGCCGCCGCCCAGATCAAGACCACGAAGGCGATGCCTTCGGCGCAGGCGCGCGTAGCCCGGGCGGCGCGGCGGACGCTCACGGCTGCGGCACGGCGGCTCACCGACGCCGAGATACCGCCCGCGGAGCGCCTGGCCGCGGCCGTCTCCGCCGAGACTCGCGCCGCGCTGACCGCGTTCCCCCTCCGCGACCTGCTGACCCGGACGGACAGCTATCCGCTGATCGTGCACAGGGAACGGGCCCTGTTCAGTGCCTGGTACGAGTTCTTTCCGCGGTCTGAGGGCGCGGTGCTGGACCCCACGCACCGCAGCAAGCCGCGATCGGGGACGCTGCGCACCGCGGCGAGACGGCTCGACGACATCGCGGACATGGGCTTCGACGTGGTGTACCTCCCGCCGATCCACCCCATCGGCACCACGGCGCGGAAGGGCAGGAACAACACCCTCGGGGCCGGGCCCGGCGACCCCGGCTCGCCGTGGGCGATCGGCTCGCCGGCGGGCGGGCACGACGCCATTCACCCTGACCTGGGGACGATGGCCGACTTCGACGCCTTCGTGGCGCGGGCCCGCGGGCTCGGGCTCGAGGTCGCCCTGGATTTCGCGCTGCAGGCCTCCCCCGACCACCCGTGGGTCACCAAGCACCCGGAGTGGTTCACCACCAGGGCCGACGGCAGCATCGCCTACGCCGAGAACCCGCCGAAGAAGTACCAGGACATCTACCCGCTCAACTTCGACAACGACCCCGAGGGGATCTACACCGAGGTGCGCGCGCTGCTGCGCCACTGGATGGACCACGGTGTCCGGATCTTCCGGGTCGACAACCCGCACACCAAGCCGCTGCCCTTCTGGGAGCGGCTGCTCGCCGACATCGCGCAGACCGACCCCGACGTGATCTTCCTGGCCGAGGCGTTCACCCGGCCGGCCATGATGCACGCCCTGGCCGTGATCGGCTTCCACCAGTCGTACACGTACTTCACCTGGCGGAACTCGGCCGCCGAGCTGACCGAGTACGGGCAGGAGCTGGCGGGGCCGGCGGCTGCCTACATGCGGCCCAACTTCTTCGTCAACACCCCGGACATCCTCAGCGGCTACCTGCAGCATGCCCCGCTGACGGCGTTCGCGGTGCGCGCCGTGCTGGCCGCCATGATGTCGCCGTCGTGGGGCGTCTACTCCGGCTATGAGCTCGGGGAGAATGTGCCGCTCGTGCCGGGCAGCGAGGAGTACCTGGACTCGGAGAAATACGCCTACCGGCCGCGCGACTGGGTCCGCGCGGCCCAGCTGAGGCTGACCATCGCGCCGCTACTGACGAGGCTGAACGCGATCAGGCAAGCCCACCCCGCCCTGCACTACCTGCGGAACCTGCGGTTCCACTACAGCGATCAGCCGGACATTCTGTGCTTCTCCAAGCACACGCACGCCAATTTCGCTGGCAAGCCCGACATCGTTCTCATCGTGGTAAACCTGGACCCCAGCAAGCCGCGGGAGGCTACTGTCTGGCTCGATACGGAGGCGCTCGGGCTGGACGCCACGGCCGGATTCGGCGTCACCGACGAGCTGACCGGGCTGAGCTTCCGCTGGGGTCAGGGCAACTACGTCCGGCTCGACCCCGCGGTCGCCCCGGCGCACATACTCGCAGTCACCCCGTGACGCCGGGCGCTGGTAACGGCTCGGGCGGCCTGGCCGCTCCGGGTGTTGTTAAGTAGAAAGGGAACGTGGCCGCCGGGGACTCGGCCGCGAAACGGCAGGACCAGCTTTACCGGGCGAGGGAGCGGGAGTGGATCACGAGTCCGGGCACGCGGCCGAGGCGGGCGTGGCCGTCGAGGCTGCGACGGTACCGGAATTCCATACCGGGGCGGCCGAGCCGGTCCCGGATTCGTTCTCTTTCGAGACGCCCCGAGATCCGCGGTGGTACCAGCGCGCGGTGTTCTACGAGGTGCTGGTGCGCGGCTTCAGTGACTCCGACTCCGACGGCACCGGCGACCTCCGCGGCCTCATCGAGCGGCTGGACTACCTCCAGTGGCTGGGCATCGACTGCATCTGGCTGCTGCCGATCTACGCCTCGCCCATGCGCGACGGCGGCTACGACATCGCGGACTTCACCGCGATCCTGCCCGAGTTCGGCACCATCGGCGACTTCGTCGACCTGGTCGAGCGCGCGCACGAGCGCGGCATGCGGGTCATCGCCGACCTGGTCATGAACCACACCAGCGACCAGCACCCCTGGTTCCAGGCGTCCCGGTCGGACCCGGACGGCCCGTACGGCGACTTCTACGTGTGGTCAGACGCCGACGACCGCTATCCAGAGGCCCGGGTGATCTTCGTCGACACCGAGCGGTCCAACTGGACCTTCGACGAGGTCCGCGGGCAGTACTACTGGCACCGGTTCTTCACCCACCAGCCGGACCTGAACTACGAGAACCCGCTGGTCCAGGACGCCATGCTCGAGGTGCTGCGGTTCTGGCTCGACCTCGGCATCGACGGCTTCCGGCTCGACGCCGTGCCGTACCTGTATGAGCGGGAGGGCACCAACTGCGAGAACCTCAAGGAGACGCACGAGTACCTGAAGCGGGTCCGCGCCGAGATCGACCGGCTGTACCCGGACCGCGTGCTGCTCGCCGAGGCCAACCAGTGGCCGGCCGACGTGGTCGAGTACTTCGGCGACCCGAGCACCGGCGGCGACGAGTGTCACATGGCCTTCCACTTCCCGCTCATGCCGCGCATCTTCATGGCCGTCCGTCGCGAACAGCGGTACCCCATCTCAGAGATCCTGGCCCAGACGCCGCAGATCCCGTCGGGCTGCCAGTGGGGCATCTTCCTGCGCAACC
>JASHPF010000207.1 GCA_030038295.1 Streptosporangiaceae bacterium | reverse complement strand
GATGCTGCACGTGCTGTTCTACAGCCACGCGAGCGGCTCGTTCCAGCGGCTGATCGACACCACCGGCGGCGCGCAGCAGGACCGGTTCGTCGGCGGCTCTGCCCTCATCGCGCAGCGGCTCGCGGCGCTGCTCGGCGACGTGGTCCGGCTCGACGCAGCGGTCAGGGCGATCGAGGTCGCCGGTGACAAGGTGATCGCCAGCACGGCTGGCGGCCGGTTCGAGGGCCAGCACATCATCGTCACGGCGCCGCCGCTGCTGGCCGGCCGCATCGACTACGAGCCGGCCCTGCCGCACTGGCGCGACCAGCTGACGCAGCGCACGCCGATGGGCTCGGTGATCAAGTGCCAGGTGATCTACGACGAGCCGTTCTGGCGCGCGGACGGGCTGTCGGGCCAGGCGACCGGAGACGGCGAAGGCTCGCGGGTCGTGTTCGACAACTCCCCGCCCGACGGCTCACCGGGCATCCTGCTGGCCTTCCTCGGGGGCGACGAGGCGCGCCGTCTCGGTCGCGAACCGCTCGAGGTCCGGCGCAGCGCCGTCGTCGACTCGCTGACGCGATACTTCGGGCCGCGCGCGGCCCGGCCCGAGCGTTACCTCGAGCGAGACTGGCAGCAAGAGAAGTGGAGCGGCGGCTGTTACGGCACGCTGTTCGGGCCGAACGTGTGGACCCGCTACGGCCACGCGCTTCGCGAGCCGGTGGGCCCGATCCACTGGGCGGGTACCGAGACCGCGTCACAGTGGTGCGGCTACATGGACGGCGCCATCCGCTCCGGCGAGCGCGCCGCCGCCGAGGTACTGGCGCAGCTGTCCCGAGGACGGAACGCCGACGGCTGAGGGGCGGCCATAAGCGGCGCCAGAGTGCCAGCCAGGCCGTGCTAAGAGGCGTGGCTGACCCTCTCGCGCCTCTTCGCGGCGGGTGCTGCCGAGGATCAGGAGAGTGGTGGCTCTGCAGCGACAGGTGTGACGTGCGCGAGCGCGCGGGCTGGCCGGCGCAATGCGATCGCGGCGAGCGCGGCGCCGAGACCGGCCGCCGCGGCCGCGTACCAGCCGTGCCGGAACGCGGCCAGCTCCGCAGCGGCGCCGTGCGGGCTGCCGAGCACGGCCACCAGCAGCGCAACGCCCACGGCGAAGCCGACCTGACGGAGCATGTTGACGACGCCCGAACCGGTGGCGAAGGACTGCGGCGGAAGCGACGCGGCCGCGGTCGACATCAGCGATGGCAGCGTCAGCCCGACCCCGATGCCGGTGACCAGCATGCCCGGCAGTATCGCGAGATAGTTCGGCTGCGACTGCACGGCCACGGCCCACCAGGCGATGCCGGCCGCGAATATTGTCGCGCCCGCGCCGACGACGACGGCCGGGCCGTAGCGAGCGAGCAGCCGGCCGGTGACGAGGAAGGTGAACAGCGGCACCATGATCGGTCCGGGCGCGATGCCGAGACCGGTCCGCAGCGCCGACCAGCCCCACGAGTCCTGCATCCACAGCACGATCGACAGCAGCATCGCCCCGAACGACACCGAGAACAGCAGCATCGCCAGCGACGCGCCGGAGAACGCCCGGACCCGGAACAGGTCGGGCTCGACCAGCGGGTTGTGGTGGCGCACGCAGCGTAGGGTGAACAGCCCGAGCACCACGGCGGCGGCGGAGAGCACGCCGACGGTCGCGGCGGAGCCCCAGCCCCAGTCACCGCCGCGCACGAGGCCCAGCGTCAGGCCGCCCACGCCCAGCGTCACGAGCAGCGCCGACAGCTCGTCCGGCCGCGGACCAGGGTGGCCGGGCATCGCCGGCAGCCGCCGCCAGCCGACGACCAGCGCGACCAGCCCGACTGGCACGTTGACCAGGAACACCCACCGCCAGCTCGCCGCCACGAGCAGTCCGCCGATCACCGGACCCAGCGACGCGGCCATGCCGCCCGCGGCGGTCCAGGCTCGCACCGCGCCGCCGCGCCGCTCGGCCGGGTAGCTGGCCAGCACGAGGCCCAGCGACGTCGGCGTGAGCAGCGCGGCGCCACCCGCCTGCACCAGCCGGAATGCGATCAGCATCGGCACGCTGGCCGCCGCGCCGCACGCCGCCGAGGCCGCCGTGAAGATCGCGACCCCCAGCAGGAAACCGCGCTTGCGATTGCGCTGATCGGCCAGCCGGCCGAACAGGACCAGCAGCGCGGCGTAGATGATGGCGTAGCCGTTGAGGATCCAGGACAACGTGCCGAGGCTCGGCTCGTGCAGTTCCACCGCAATCTGCGGCAGGGCGACGTTCACGATGAACATGTCCAGGCTGGCCATGACCACCCCGGCGCAGACGATCACGAGCACCTGGCCTGGCTGCGTCTGGCGCTCCCCGGCCGGACCGGCGCCGCGCTGGCGCACCCACCGCTGACTTAGCAACTGCATAGTCAGCACCTTACGATGCTGACTAAACACTGCACAAGTCAGCTATCGTAGAGTCATGTCCAGCTCACCGGAGCCCGCGTATGCCGTTCGCATGACTGGCGCGCTCGATCCCCGCTCGTCGTGGCGCGCCACCCGGTGCTCGATGGCCAGCGCACTGCAGGTGGTCAGCAGCCGTTCGGCGCTGCTCATCCTCCGCGAGGCCTTCTACGGCACGACCCGGTTCGACGACTTTGCCGAGCGGGTCGGGATCAGCCAGCCGGTGGCCGCCGCGCGGCTCAGGGAGCTGGTCGGCGACGGCCTGCTCGAGCGCGAGCCATACCGGGAGCCGGGCCAGCGCACCCGGATGGCGTACCGGCTCACCGCCAAGGGTGCCGAGCTGCTGCCGGTCCTGGTCGCGCTCATGCAGTGGGGCGACCGGTGGCTCGCTCCCGACGGACCGCCAGTGGTGCTGAAGCACCGCGGCTGCGGCGAGACCGTGCGCGCCGAGCTGCGCTGCGACGCGGGGCACGCGACCGCCGCGGCGGATTGTGAGCTGGCCGTCGGGCCGGGCCGCCGACAGGCTACCGGGCAGCGGATCGGCCCCGTTCCGCCCGAAGAATAAGATCATCCGCTGGGGTAGTACAACGGCACCATGGCTGCAGCCAACCGCCTCGCCAGCGAGGCCAGCAAGCTGGCCCGGACCGTCGACCGGATCCAGCAGGACCGTCGGTGGCTGGCCATCGGGGTGGCGACCTGGAAGAAGTTCAGCGACGACCAGGCGGGAAACCTGGCTGCCCTGGTGGCGTACTACGCGTTCGCGTCGCTCTTCCCGCTGCTGCTGGTCGCGTACACCGTCCTCGACCTGCTGGCCAAGGGCAGTCCTACGCTCGCGAAGCGGCTCACCGACGCGCTGGGGAAGTACCCGTTCGTCAAGGACCTCGGCGTCCACGGCCTCAACAAGGCTGGTCTCGCTCTCGTCGTCGGGATCCTGCTCACGCTCTACGCCTCGCTAGGCGTCGCCAACGCCATTCAGAACGCCATGAACACGGCCTGGAGCGTGCCGAAGTACGAGCGACCTGGCTTTCCGAAGAACCAGCTGCGCAGCCTCGGGCTGATCGCGCTGCTCGGACCAGGCGAGATCATCACGATCGCGCTGTCGACCATCGCGGGCGGCGCCGGCCACCTCGGCGGCACCGCGGGCGAGGCCGCCGCCGTCGTCGTGGCGTTCGTGCTGAACATCGGCCTGTTTCTGCTCAGCTTCCGGATGGCCACCTCCAGGGAGGTCGCCACCCGCGATCTGCGGCTCGGTGCGGTCCTCGCGGCCATCGCCTGGCAGATCCTGCAGATCCTCGTGTCGCGGGGGGTGCTGCGCTTCCACACCAACTCGGCGTACGGACAGTTCGCTATCGTGCTCACCCTGCTCGCGTGGTTCTACCTGCAGGCCCAGATCACCCTCTACCTGGTGGAGCTGGACGTCGTGCGCGCCCGGCGGCTGTGGCCGCGGTCGCTCGCGCCGCCCCCGCTCACGGACGCCGACGTGCATGCTTACCAGGCCTACGCGGAAGCGAGCCAGCTTCGCTCCGATGTCAAGGTCACGGT
>JASHPF010000206.1 GCA_030038295.1 Streptosporangiaceae bacterium | reverse complement strand
GATCGTCTGCGAGCCGCGAGGAGGCCGGGAATGACATCACAGGCAAGAAGACCGAGGACGCGGGCGGTGGGTGAGCGCCCCTTTCCCAACCGGCCCGAGGGTGCGGACACTCTCCCGCAGATTGATCACATTCTGGTGCTGATGATGGAGAACCACACCTACGACAACTGGCTCGGCATGCTCGGCCGCGGCCGCGGCCAGCGGCCGCGGGGTGATGGCTTCACGATCGGACCCGACGGACGGCCCACGGCGAGCAACCCGACATCCGATGGCAAGATCCAGCACGCCTTCGCCATGCCCACCACGTGTCAGCTGACCGGCCAGCCCACGCAGGAGTGGACGCAGTCCCATGACCAGTTCGCCGACGGCCGCAACGACGGCTTCGTGAAGTCGGACAGCGGCCCGGTGGCCATGGGTTACTGGTCTGATGCGGACCTGCCATGGTCCTACTCGCTGGCCACGACGTTTCCGGTCGGCGACCGATGGTTTTCGTCGGTGCTGGGTCAGACCTATCCGAACCGGCGTTACTTACTCGCGGCCACGTCGGCGGGCATGGTGGATGACGTGTTGCCCGAGGTGATACTGCCCGCGCCCAACGGAACGATCTACGATCTCCTGGACGCCCACCAGATTCCGTGGCGCAATTACCACTCCACGTTCCCCCCGACGAGCTACCTGTACCTCGGCGACGCGGTTCGCAACCATCACAGCATCTTTCCCGTCGATCAGTTCTTCGCCGACGCAAAGTCGGGCGGCCTGCCCGGCTTTGCGATCATCGACCCCGACTGGCTCACCAACTCCGGCGAGAACCCGCAGAACATCGTGCACGCCGAGCAATTCGCCGCGTCGGTCGTGCAGGCGGTCATGGAGTCGCCGGCCTGGCCGCGCACCCTGCTCGTGTGGACCTTTGACGAGGGCGGCGGATACTACGACCACGTCCCGCCACCGGCGGCGGTTCCGCCGGACAACACCGGGCCGGACTGGCCTGCTCCCGCCTATACCGGCTTCGCCCAGTACGGGTTCCGCGTCCCTGCGGTCGTCGTTTCCCCGTGGAGCCGTCCCGACTACGTGACCAGCGTCGTGCACGACCACACCTCGATCCTGGCCATGGTCGAGCGCAAGTGGAACCTGCCGGCGCTGACCCGCCGCGACGCCGCAGCCAGCGACCTGTCCGACTTTCTCGACCTGAGCCACGCGACCTTCGCGACGCCACCGACCCTCGCCACCCCGCTCGCCGGACCGGCTCAGCTCGCCTGCGAGAAAACAGGGCCGGGCCAGATACCACCGCCGGGGTCCGTCACTCCTGGCTAGCAGCCCCGAGGAGCCCGCCGAGCACGAGCTGGACGGGGGCTACCTGGCCTCGAGCACCGCCAGATCGCGGACCGCGAACCGGTAGTGCTCGATTTCCTCGTCCATGACCACGCCGATGCAGTCCGCGACCGTGCGGTCTTCATCCGGATAACCCGGAGCGGGGGAGCGTCGGCAGCCGCGCCCGAGGTCGGCGTCGGTCAGGCCGGCCACGATGCGCCGCAGCACCGCCATCCGGTCGGCACGGGCCGCCCGGATCTCGGCGTAGCTGGGCCGCGCGGTCAGGTCGATGCCGAGCGCCTCCGCGTCCGCCGCCGGGTACCAGCTCTGCGGCAGGCCGATCGGGTGGTACGGCATCGACTCGTCCAGCACCGTGCGGCTCGCCCACGCGTCGGTGATGAAGACCAGGTGGCGCAGCGTCTCCTCGAACGACCACTCGCCGTCCACCTGCTCGGCCAGCGCGGCCGGTGGCAGCCGATCGGCCCGCTCCCCGGCCGCCGCCCAGAGCCGCTCGATCGTGTCCCACATGGCACGGACGCCGGCGGCGTCGCGTACCGCCCGGAACTGCACCCGCTCCGGGTGCCGACGGTCCAGTTCGGCGCTGACGAAGTCGCCGACGTCGACGCCGTTGATCGTGACGTTGCTGACGTAGCCGGAGATGCTGACGTCGACCAGCCAGCCGTCCCGGATCGTGACCCCGGTCAGGTCGCAGTCGGTGAACCGGGCACCGCGCAGGTCCGCGACGTCGAACCGGGCACCCCGGAACTGCGTGCTGCCGCCCTCGCCTGCGGCGAACCGGTGCGGCCCGAACTGCGCGTCCGTCAACCCATCGGAAACAGTCATGGCCCGCACCCTAGGCGGTATTCCGGACGATCTCTGTCCTGGATGGAGGAATCTGAGGAACAGCGGCATCCAGAGCCCAGCCGCCAGAGAACACGAGCATTACGCCGGGCTGGCCGAGCGGTCGGCACCGCTGCTGCTCGGCCCTGGCCAGCGTGCCTGTGCGGACCGGCTGGACCAGGAAACCGGGAACCTGCGGCCTGTGCACGACGCGACCAGGGTAGGCGGCGCCGGCTCCTGGGCCGCGGCCGCAGCCCGCGCCCGGTAGCGACCGGGCGCTACCGCGGCCGGCGTCGGGCCGCCCAGTCGACGCCCCGTCCGATGAGCTCCTGATAGAGCGGCGTCGACCATGGGCCGCGCCGATCGGGCGCGTCAGGCATGCCCGGCCGCGGGACGTCGAACGGCCGATTGCAGTGACCGAGCGCCAGGTAGAGCACGCCGCCATCGCCCACGCGATGGCGGTACATCAGCGGTCGTACCGCATCGGGAAACGACTGGCCCATGGCGTCGCCGCCCCACCGAGTCTCGAGCAACACCTCGAAGTCCGCATGCGGCTCGATGACGTAGAGCTCATCGTCCACCTCGAAGGTCGGATCGATACCGGCCATCAGCGGATCGTGCGGGCGGGACACGGTCACCGGGTAGCGCGTGTACGGCGGGTGGGCGAGGAAGCGACTGCCGAGGATCTCGGGAAGGTGGGGGTTGTCGCGCACCGAGTTGCTGCCGTGTATCGCGAACCAGCGGCCGCCGCGCTCGAGATAGCGGCGGAGCGCCTCGCACTGCGCGTCCGCGACAGGGACCTGCGAGGTGTAGCTCACGAGCAGGTCGCCCGCCAGAAGCGCGTCTGACGCGTCGTAGTTGTTGTAGACATCGGTGCGGATGTCGCCCGCCGCGTACAGCGCGTCGAGCAGTGCGCGGCGGGCAAAGTCGTAATCGTGGTTGCGGGCGGGACTTCCGGTGACCAGGTTGGCCAGCAGCGGCTTGCTCATGGCGTCGAGATCACTCCGTATAAGGGCGGGCCGGTAGAGCCGAGGCTACCGCGTCGCCCGGCGATTGCGCGGCGAGCGGCCGACGCTAACCCTTGCTGCTGGCGGCCTCGGCCTGCCGGTAGAGCCGCTGGATCGCCGGACCGAGGACAGCACTGTAGGAGATCGATGGACTGTCCCCGCCGTCCTGGAACCCGCCGATCACCCCGACGATCACTCCGGTGTGCGACCGCGGGCTGAACTTGATCACCCACGGGCTGCCGCTCGTGCCTCCGGTGTAGCCCCCGCACTCAAACCGCAGTTCGGTAGTGGTCCACTGGGACGTCCAGTTGACGCACGTGATGGGGGCGTTCGAGCTATTGGGATATCCCGTCACGTGCACGAAATAGATGTATTTGTAGTCAGTGCCGAGCCGATTGGCTCCGAGTACCTGCTCGATATTCTCCCCGTCGTGCTTCTGGAGCACCACGAAGCCGACGTCATAGGCCGGCGAGGACGAGTCTGCCCATTGCGGTGCCACGAGCAGCTTGGCCGGCGTCCACACGCCGAAGGGCTCCCGGCCGTCGCGGTAGTCGGGAATGAAGACGATGTCGCGCCGGTACCCCGTCCCGTTCTTGCCGCCGTTGATGCAGTGCGCGGCCGTGATCAGCAGGTCCTTTCCCGGGCTGGCTACCACGCTCGCCGTGCAGAAGTGATTGCCGCTGGCGTCGCGTTCGAACAGCGCGCCGATCCGCAGCCCAGACCGCGGTCCGGCGAGATGTGACCGGCCGGCAATAGCCACGCTCTGCTTCCGGCCGGCGAACGGCTGCGCACCGAGCAGGCGGGATCTGTTCCAGTAGGCGGCCGCACCCTGCTGAGGATGATGCCTGGCGCCCGCGCCCGCCGACACGGCACACCCGGCCACCGTGACCGCTCCGGCGACGGCGCACGCCCCTAGCCGCACGACGGCGGCGCGCGTCCGCGGCGGACCGCCGGCCGGGGCAGGCTGTCCCCGGCGAGCCGCGGGGATGAGCTGGACCCGGCCGCGCAGCCGAGCACGCGTCCGGTGCGCTCCGGCACTGAGTTTAAAGATCAGTTCGGTAAGCATGCTCATCTCAGCTATGACCCGAATTGGCCAGGCTCCGCCGAGCTGGCTGCGGCCGGCCGGCACGGCCACCCCATCCGCAGTCGCGGCGCCCCGGCTGCCCAGGGCGGTGGCGAGTGTCGCGGCGCCCGCGGCGAAGCGCGGTTCGCCACCGCGAGATCAAGCCTAATCTCCGCCCCGGCCCTTACCGTGGGGCGGTTGACCGGCGCGCCGTGAGACATCGGGCCCGTCGCCTAGTTCCTGGCGGCGATCTTCACGCCGTGCTGGGCGACGAGCTGCCAGCCGAGCGGCCGGCGAACCCAGACCTGCAGGACATCCAGGATCGCGCCGTAGTGCGAGTCGCCCAGGAACGGCTCGGCGTACCGGTAGACGGAGCTGCCCGACAGCAGGGCGACGTCGCCGAAGCTGCGGACGGACAGGTTGTCGTGTTCGACGGCCCGCCGGCGAGTCTTGATCCCGGCGATCCAGGACGCCTTGTCCTCGGTCGTGCCGTTCGAGTGCGTGTAGCGGAAGTCATCAGCGACGATCTCATCGAGCGCATCCCAGTCCGCCGCGGCGATTGCCGCACAGCGGCGCTCCTCGGCGGTCAGTACTTCCTGGGTCACGTCGGCTGTCACTGCGCGCTCCTTATCGAATGGTCGCGGCCGATGCGGGTGCTCCACTGAGTCTGCGCGCCGCGCGTCAGCCGGCGTGGCCGCGGCCGGGCGGGAACCTCTTCTCCGCGTAGGCCGGGTGCCAGTCGGTGCCGCGGCCCTGCGGGGTGAGATCGAGCGCGTTCCACAACGGCCAGAGCAGGTCGAGGTGCCGGTCCTCCCAGCCTGGCTGCGCCGCCTGCTCGGTGGCGTAGAAATGGCGGACCTGGTCACCGTCGCGGACGAACACGTTCATCCGGGTGCGCTGGCTGCCATCGGCGTCCTCGCCGTGGTAGTCGCGGTTGTAGGTGGTGCCCGCCGACGAGACCAGCCGGAGGTTGGCCCAGCCGCGCTCTCGGGCATAGTCGCGGACCTGGCCGATCGGCGCCTTGGCTACGACCGCGAGCGCGGTGCGCTCGGCCAGATCGGGAGCGGCGCCGTCAAGGCTGTCGAGAAACGAGGTACACATCTGGCACGGTCGTTCCATGTCAGGTCCGTACATGAAGCTGTACAGCAGCAGCGAGTCGTGCGGGCCGAAGAGCTCGGACAGCCGGACCGTGGTCTCGGGCTGGTCGCTGGCGAGGTCCGCCGGGCCCGCGGTGAACGCGTAGTCCGCTGGCACCAGGCCACCTCTGGGCAGGGCGCGGCGCTGCGCCGCGACTGCCTCGATTCGCCGCGTGAGCTCGATCTCTGCCTCGGTCAGCGCGTCCCTGGCCGCCCGATACTCCGCCGACTCATTCGGGAATCTGACGTCGCTCATGCCTCGCAATCCTGCCACGGCCGGACGCACGGGGGACCCGTCGTGTCCATGAGCAGGGCGCAGGCGGTCACCGTCCGTTCGGCTCGAGCAGCACCTTGACCGCGCCGGTGTGCCGCGAGTGCTTTACCGCGAGCACCGCGTCCTGCCAGCGTTCGAGCGGGAACCGGTGCGTGATGACCGGGGTCAGGTCGAGACCAGCGGCGATGAAGTCGAAGTAATGCGCCATGGCGTGCTGGACGACGCCGCCTACGTCCTCCAGGCCGAACCCGTTGGACCCGACGACGCGTACCTCCTTGAAGTACAGCGGGGTCCACTCGAACCGCTTGGGTGGCTCGACTCCCGAGATGACCAGGCTGCCGCCGGTCGCGATGAGCCGGAGCGACGTCTCGACGGTCTGCACGGACCCGATGGTGTCGTACACGACCGCCGGGCCGTCCTGCAGCCAGTCCCGGCCGCTCCACGGCCGGAGCGGCGCGCCGCCACTCCGGCTGGCGACCTGGCCGACGAGCTCCGTCGGCGCCGAGGACAGCACCGCGTGCGCGCCGAGCCGCTCGGCCAGGGCAGACCGGGCACCGGCCCGCGTCGCCGCCCACACCGGCGTGGCCGGGTACAGGTGGCGGAGCAGCGCGATCGCCGCGAACGCCAGCGTCCCCGACCCGTATACCAGCACCGGTCGGCCGTCCGGCGGCGGCGGGGCCAGCAGGATCGACCGCAGCGAGACCGACACCGGGTCGGCGAGCACGGCCGCCTCGTCAGAAACGCCGTCCGGAATCGCGAACAGCTGCGAGTGGTGCGCGGCGAACCGTTCCGCGTGCGCGCCGCCGGCCGCGGCGCAGTTGCCCAGGTGGATCGACACGGGCAGGTTTCCCGCCCGGAACATGCGGCACCACGGGTACCGGCCGTCCTGGCACGCGGGGCACGGCGGCTCGATGCCGCGCGGGCCGCACGACAGCCACGGGTTGAGCACGACCCGCTCCCCGGTGTCCGCGCGCCGCCCTACCGCCTCGTGACCGAGCACGTGCGGGAACGACACGAGCGCGGTCAGCGGGTTGTCCCTGGCGCCGTTGAGCAGGATCTGCTTCACATCCGAGCCGCACAGGCCGGAAAACGTCGTCTGCACGCGCACCCAGTCGGGCGCCGGCAACGCGGGCTCGGCGACGTCCGCCAGCGCGACTGGCGCAAACCGCGACACGTACGCGCGCAGGCTGACCCGGCCGCCTACCGCGGCGGCCGCTTCGCGGGCCAGACTGTGCCGGAACACCAGCGCCTTCACGTCGTCCTCCCTCGCCGCATCGCGGCCTGGCGGCAGCGAGCCGGGTCAGCCGGGCAGCCACTCGATATAAAAGATCGCCAGGCCGAGCGCGATGCACAGGCTGCAGATGAGCCAGAACCTGATCACGATCGTGGTCTCGGCCCAGCCCAGCTGCTCAAAATGATGCTGCAGCGGGGCCATCCGGAACACCCGGCGGCGGGTCATCTTGAAGAACCCGACCTGGATGATCACCGAGGCGGTGATGATCACGAACAGGCCACCGAGCACGAACAGCAGTAGCTGGGTCTTCGTCGTGACGGCGAGCCCGGCGAGCACGCCGCCGAGTGCGAGCGAGCCGGTGTCACCCATGAAGATCTTGGCTGGCGGCGCGTTCCACCACAGGAAGCCGAGGACGGCCCCGAGTACCGCGGCGGCCACCACCGCCAGGTCGAACGGGTCGCGGACCTGGTAGTTCTGTGGTGCCAGGAAGACGGTAACGTCGTTGTTCTCCTGCCAGATGCCGATCAGGATGTATGCCGCGAGCACCGGCAGGATCGACCCGCCGGCCAGCCCGTCCAGGCCGTCGCTCAGGTTCACCGCATTGGAAGCGCCGGCCACCATGATGACTACCCAGACCACAAAGGGCAGGGTGCCGATAGCCGGGCCGAAGTCCTTTAGGAACGAAAGGTGGGCATCTGCCGGCGTCAGGCCGTAGCCGTCGGGATGCTGCAGCACCTCCACCGCGAACACCAGGGCGATGATGAGCTGGCCAGCCAGCTTCGCGCGGCTACGCAACCCCAGACTCGT
>JASHPF010000025.1 GCA_030038295.1 Streptosporangiaceae bacterium | reverse complement strand
AAGTGGCGCTGGTACTCCTTTGTCCGGATGCAGGCCAGGGTCGCCCGGCGGATCGGACCGGTGATGACCGGCTCGGAGTCCTCGAGGGCCGACATCCTGCGCGACTTCAAGGTGCCGCCGGACAACGTCCGGGTCGTCCCGCTCGGCGTCGACACCCGGCTGTTCCGCCCGCGCCCCGGCAGCCCGCGCGTGCCTGGCCTGATCGTCGCGGTCGCGAGCGCCGACTCGCCGGTTAAGGGCGTCGCGACGCTGCTCCGCGCCTACGCCAAGGTCGCCGCCGAGCGGGACGTCACGCTGACCGTGGTGAGCAAGCTGGTGCCGGACGGCCCGACGGAGCGGCTGCTCGGCGAGCTGTCGCTGACCGGCAGGGTGCGATTCGTCAGCGGAATCAGCGACGAGCAGCTAGCCGAGCTCGTCGCGAGCGCGGAGGTCGCGGTGGTGCCGTCGCTGTACGAGGGCTTCTCGCTGCCCGCGGTCGAGCACATGGCGTCGGGCACGCCGCTCGTTGCCAGCCGAACCGGCGCGCTGCCCGAGGTGACGGGGGACGCGGCGCTGCTGGTGACGCCCGGCGACGCCGAGGAACTGGCCGCCGCGCTGCGCACCCTGCACGACTCGCCCGCGCTGCGAGACCAGCTGTCCCGCGCGGCCCTGGACCGGGTGGCCGCGCGATTCGCCTGGACGGCGGTGGCCGGGGCGACCGTCGCCGAGTACCGGCGCGCGATCGCCGCCAGCGGCCGGGCGCCCTCCGATCCGCGGGCGCGGGCGGTCCCGCCATGCTGACGGTGGACTTCCGCCGTCTGTTCATTCGGGACGGAACGCGGGTCCTCGACCTCGGGTGCGGCGCCGGCCGGCACGCGTTCGAGGCCGCCAGGCGCGGCGCCCGGGTGGTCGCGCTCGACACCGATGGCGCTGAGCTGGCGCGGGTCGCGGCCATCGCCGCGGCGATGGACGAGGCCGGCGAGCTGCCCGCCGGCGCCTCGATCGCGACCGCCGCGGCCGACGCGACCGCGATGCCCTTTCCCGACGGCGCGTTCGACATCGTGATCGCGGCCGAGGTGATGGAGCACATCCGCCCGGACCAGCAGGCGATGGACGAGGTCTACCGCGTGCTGCGGCCAGGCGGCGTGGCCGCGGTGACCGTACCCGCCTGGCTGCCGGAGCGCGTCTGCTGGCTGCTGTCCGACGACTATCACAACGTGCCGGGCGGCCACCTGCGCATCTTCACCCGGCAGGAGCTCGAGACCAAGCTCCGCCGGGCCGGGCTGGATGTCGGCGGCCACCACCACGCGCACGCGCTGCACTCCCCCTACTGGTGGCTCAAGTGCGCGGTCGGCGTGCACGACGACCGCCATCCGCTGGCGAGCGCCTATCACCGGCTGCTGGTCTGGGACATCATGCGCAAGCCCGCCGTCACCCAGCTCGCCGACCGGGCGCTGAACCCGCTCATCGGCAAGAGCCTGGTGGTATACGCGACCAAGCCGGCCGCCCCGGCGGCCCTGGTCGCCGCCCGGCCGACGGCGTCGGAGAAGGTGCATGCGGCTGCCTGAGCGCCTCGGCACGGACAACCGGATACCGGAACTGCCAGGCATCCTGACCGCGGACCAGGTGATCACGACCGGGCACGCGATCGCGGCCGGGCAGCAGGCCGACGGCTCGATCGGCTGGCCCGACGGGCACGTGGACGCCTGGAATCACGTCGAGTGCGCGATGGCGCTGAGCGTGTGCGGGCTGACCGAGCCGGCCCGGCGCGCGTACGCGTGGCTCGCCGGCGCGCAGCAGCCCGATGGCTCGTGGCCGGTCCGGGCCGCCAGCGGCCGGATCGAGGAGCGGCACACCGAGGCGAATCACGCCGCCTACTGCGCCGTGGGAGTCTGGCACGAGCTGCTGGTGACCGGCGACGAGGACTTCGTCGCCCGGCACTGGGCGATGGTCAGGGCGGCGCTCGGGTTCACCGTCGGGCTGCAGGCCCCGCGGGGCGAGATCATCTGGCGGCGGCACCCGGACGGCAGTCCCGACAGCTACGCGCTACTCACCGGCAGCTCGAGCATGTACCAGAGCCTGCGCTGCGGCATCGCGCTGGCTGACTACGTCGGCGAGCCGCAGCCGGACTGGGAACTCGCCGCGACCTGTCTGGGGCACGCCATCGCCTGCCACCCCGAGGCCTTCGCGGACAAGAGCCGGTACGCCATGGACTGGTACTACCCCGTGCTCGGCGGCGCCGTGCGCGGCGGAGCGGCCGACCGGACGGTCAAGAACGGCTGGGACACCTTCGTGGTACCCGGCCTCGGCGTGCGGTGCGTGAGCGACGAGCCGTGGGTGACCGCGGCCGAGACGTGCGAGCTGGCCATGGCGCTCGACGCGATCGGCCAGCGCGAGCAGGCGGTCGAGCTGGTCGGGCAGATCCAGTTCCTGCGGGCCGAGGACGGCGGCTACTGGACTGGCTGGCAGTTCACGAACTCCCGGTACTACCCGCACGAGCACAGCAGCTACACCGCGGCCGCGGTCGTCCTCGCGGCCGACGTGCTGGCCGGCGGCGCGCACCGGCGCGCGGCCGCCATCTTCAGGGACGCCGCCGCGGGCCCGGAGGTCTGGCAGCCGGCCGACCCCGGCGCCTGCGGCTGCGACCCGCGGCCGGCCACCGCGGCGGTCCAGGCCGGGCCCGCTGGCTAGCCGAGGCCCGGGCCGGTGCGCTCCAGCACGCGCAGCGAGCCGGTGACGCTCACTTCCGCAAACGCGCCGGAGTCCAGTGCCCGGCGGTACACGCGATACGGGGCCTGGCCGCCGTCGGCCGGATCAGGAAAGACGTCGTGAAAGGCGAGCGCCCCGCCGGTGACCAGCCACGGCGCCCAGCCCTCGTAGTCGGTCAGCACGTTGTCCTCGCTGTGCCCGCCATCGATGAACAGCATGCCGAGCGGCGCGCGCCACAGCCGGGCTACGTCCGTCGAGGTGCCGATCACGGCCACGACGTGGCCCTCAAGCCCGGCCGCGGCCAGCGTGGCGCGGAAGAACGGGAGCGAGTCCATCCGCCCGGTGGCCAGGTCGACGAGCTCGGGGTCGTGATGTTCCCAGCCCGGCTGGATCTCCTCCGAGCCGCGGTGGTGGTCGACGGTCACGACGAGCTGGCCGACCTCGCTCGCCGCCGCCGCCAGATAGATGGTGGACTTGCCGCAGTAGGTGCCGATCTCGGCGATCGGGCCGACACCGGCGTAGGCCGCGGCCGTCCGGTACAGCGCGAGGCCCTCTGCCGCGGGCATGAAGCCCCTGGCCGCCTCGGCAGCTAGCCTGAATCTGTCCGGCATGGGCATGCCGTACAGTCTGCGCGAGGCCGCACGGCGAGGAAAGGAGCCGGCCATGAAAGTGGTGCCCGACTACGACGCCTGCGAGGCCAACGCGGTCTGCGCTGGCCTGGTCCCCGAGGTCTTCGAGGTCGACGACGACGACAACCTCAACATCCTGGTCGACGAGGTGCCCGACAATCTGCTCGAGGCAGTCCGGCACGCGGTCCGGTCCTGCCCGAAGGCCGCGCTGCGGCTGGCCGAGTAGCCGTCCCGCGTGGCCTCCCCAGTCAGCCCGCGGGCCGGCTCCCGCGCGGGTCGGCGCCGTCTCCTGCTGGTCGGCGGGTGCGTTGCCGTCGCGGGCCTGATCGCCGGGGTTCTGGCGGGCACGGGGGTGCTGACCAGCGGGGGCAGCCGGGCCACCGGCGACGCCTCCGGGCAGGGGCTGTCCGGAGGCACCATCGCGGCGCCGGTAGCGGCGCTGACGCCGCGCCAGATCCGGACCGCCTATGACCTCGCACCGCTAGCGGCGAAGGACATCGACGGGTCCGGCCAGACCATCATCGTCGTCGACTCGTTCGGATCCCCGACGATCAGCGCCGACCTGGCGCACTTCGACAGCTACTTCGGCCTGCCGGCGCCGCCCTCGTTCCGGGTGCTCCAGCCAACCGGTCCGGTCCCGGCGTACAACAGCCACAACAGCAACCGCGTCGGCTGGGCCGTGGAAAGCACCCTGGACGTCGAGTGGGCGCACGTGATGGCGCCCGGCGCCAGCATCGTCCTCGTGGAGACCCCAACTTCCGAGAACGAGGGCACGACCGGGTTCGCGCAGATCGTGGCCGCCGAGCGCTACGTGCTGCGGCATAAGCTGGGACAGGTCATCACGCAGAGCTTCGCCGCCACCGAGCAGACGTTCCCGTCGGTGGCGTCCATCCTGAGCTTCCGCAGCGCCTTCCAGCTGGCGGCCCGCGCCCACGTCACCGTGCTCGGCGCGACCGGCGACACAGGCGCGACCAGCGACGAGTACAACATGAAGGACCTCTATCCCACCCGCGCGGTGTCGTGGCCGGCGACCGATCCGCTCGTGACCGCGGTGGGTGGCACCCAGCTGAGCTTGCGCCCGAACGGCACCCGGCTGGCTCCCGACACCGCCTGGAGCGACAGCGGCGGCGGCACCTCGATCGCGTTCCCGCGGCCGGCCTACCAGAACGGCGTCAGCGCGGTCACCGGGAACGCGCGCGGGGTGCCCGATGTGGCGATGGACGCCTCGTGCCGCAGCCCGGTGGCCGTGTACGGCAGCTTCTATCCGAGCGGGGCACGGTGGACTCCGGTCTGCGGTACCAGCCTCGCGACGCCGCTATTCGCCGGCATCGTGGCGCTCGCCGACCAGTACGCCGGCCACGGGAAGCCGCACGGGCTCGGCCTGATCAATCCGGCGATCTACACGATCGCGGCCCGGCACGAGCCGGGCATCGTCGCCATCAGCGCCGGCAACAACTCCCAGACCTTCGTTCAGGACGGGCAGCACTACTCGGTCCCCGGCTATGCCGCGGGACCCGGCTACAACCTGGTGACCGGCCTCGGCACCATCGACGCCGCGAGCTTCGTGCCCGAGCTCGCCAGGCTCGCGGGCTGACCCGCGGCGGGGCGCGCCGCGGTGCGGCTAGCGCACCGCTCCCGCGGCGATCGCCACGCCGATCGCGATGAGCAAGAGGCCGGCCAGCAGGCCAGCTCGTTCTCCGGCCCTGGCGCCAAGGCGGGCGCCCAGCTCCAGGCCTGCCAGCGCGAGCGCGACACTGACCGCTCCGATCGTGAGGGCGCCGACCACGACCGAGGCGTGGTAGCTGCCGAGCGCGAAACCCGCGGCCAGGTTGTCGACGCTCAGCGCGAGTCCGGCGAGCACCAGCCGCCGGAGGCCGCCGGATCCGGGTGGGCGGCCAGCGGTGCGCTCCGCCGGCGACCCCGGCACCGCGGTCTTGGGTCGGCCGCGCGACGCCGGATCGAGGTCGCGGATCGCATCGGCCAGCACATAGCCGCCGACCGCGATGAGCAGCCCGGCCGCCAGCCAGCGCGACGCGTGCCCGAGCGGCGCCGCCACCTGCGCGCCGATCAGGAGTCCCAGCACGGGCATGCCGGCTTCGAACGCGCCGAAGACGATGCCCACGCGCAGCCGGGTCCGGGCATCCACGCCCGCGAGTCCGATGGCGACGGCGGCGGCAAAGTTCGACATGCCCAGCGCTACCGCCACCGCGAGCAGGGCCAGCATGGGGACACGCTAGCCGGACAACCGCCGGCCGCGGCCGGCCGCGCTGGCGGTCTCGGCCGCCCGACCAGGACCGAGCTAGGCTGCAGCACATGCGCGTGGCCCTTGGTCAGCTCCCCATCAGCTCTGACCCACAGGTGAACCTCGGCCGCGTCGCGGCGGCGGCGACCGTCGCGGCCGCGCAGGGCGCGCGGCTCGCCGTGTTCCCCGAGGGCACGCAGGCGCGGTTTTCCGCCGACCTGCGATCGGTCGCCGAGCCGCTCGACGGCGCGTTCTGCCGCGGGCTCGCGACGGCCGCCCGGTCGGCTGGCCTGGCCATCGTGGCCGGGGTGTTCGAGCCGGCGCCGGACGGGCGCGTCTTCAACACCACGGTCGGCTACGACGGCGACGGCGAGCTGGCGGCGGTGTACCGGAAGCTCCATCTCTTTGACGCGCTCGGTCACCGGGAGTCCGACGCCGTGGCGCCCGGCGACGACGTCGTCATCGCCACCCTGGCGGGCCTCCGGATCGGCTTCATGACCTGCTACGACATCCGGTTCCCCGAGCTAGCCAGGGCGCTCGCCGTTGGCGGCGCGCAGCTGCTGGTGCTGCCGGCGGCGTGGGCCGCGGGCACCTTCAAGGAAGAGCACTGGGTCACGCTGGTGCGGGCGAGGGCGATCGAGAACACCGTCTGGCTGGCCGCGGCCGGACAGGTTCCCGATCCGGCCGAGCCGCCGACCCGCGCGCCGACCGGGATCGGCCGCAGCATGCTGGTCGACCCCATGGGCGCGGTCCGCATCGATCTGGGCCCGGCCGACGGGGTCGGGGTCGGCGACGTCGACTGCGAGTACACCGAGCGGGTACGCGCCGCACTACCCGGCCTGGTCAACCGGCGGGTAGACGTCTTCGCCAGCGAGCGGAGCGCAGCCGCGCCTGGCCGGACCGTCTCTGCCTAGCGCGGCTAGGATCTGGTCCGCTCGCCGGCCGCCGACCGGTGACGGCGGTACAGCCAGACCGCGATAGCCACCACGACGATCGCGCCGATGGCGATGGCCAGGCCGGTTCCGACCTCGCGCTCCACCACGGCGTAGGCCGAGCCGGCCAGGTAGCCGAGGAGCACGTAGCCGGTTCCCCAGATCAGCCCGCCCAGCACGTTATAGAGGGTGAACGTGCGGTATCTGAGCTGCGCGGCGCCGGCCGCGGCGGGCATCAGCGCGCGCACGATCGCGACGAACCGGCCGAGCAGCACCGCGACGCCGCCGCGGCTGGCGAGTACCGCCTTGGTCCGGTCGACCCCGGCCTGAACCCGGCGCAGCGGCCGGGACCGGAACAGCCGGTCGCCCATGCGCCGGCCGATCTCGTAGCCGATGAACGGTCCGACGACGGCCGCCGCCACGACGATGATCACTACCAGCGGCAGCGAGAGGTGGCCGCGGCTGGCCAGCACGCCGCCCAGCACCGCGGCGATCTCGCCCGGCAGCACGAAGCCGATGAACACGGCCGTCTCCCCGAAGACCAGCGCGGCGATCACCAGGTACGCCAGCCAGCCCGTCAGGCCGGTCACGTCGCTGGCCAGTGAGCTCACCCTGGTGATCCTTCCTGCCGGTCTTGTCATCTCTGGCCGACTCGCGGGTATTGCGGAGGCCGGTCATGATCTAGTAGGAAATCATGCGGTGCCGGGCAGACGGACAGGAAGGGGACTAGGCATGCAAGCCTCGCAGTCGCCCCCGGGCCGTCTGGCGGCCGGAACCAGCTCGCCCGGCTACCTCAGCCGGGCCAGCAGCGGGCGCGGCACGGCGGAGATCGCCGGGCGGATCAGCCGGGACGGTTCGACCGGGTTCCCGGCCGAACCCGGCCGCTACCACCTGTACGCCTCGCTGGCCTGCCCGTGGTCGCAGCGAGCGCTGATCGTCCGCCGCGTGCTCGGCCTGGAGCGCGTCATCGGCCTCAGCGTGCCCGACCCGGTGCTGACCGAGCACGGCTGGCGATTCCCCGACCAGACCGGCGGGCGCGATCCCCTCACCGGCGCGTACTACCTATCCGAGCTCTACCTCGCGTCCGATCCAGGCTACTCCGGCCGGGCGACCGTGCCGCTGCTCTGGGACAGCCGCACGCAGCGCATCGTGACCAATGACTTCAGCCAGCTGACCACCCAGCTCGAGACCGAGTTCCAGGCCTACCACCGGCGCGGCGCGCCCGACCTGTACCCGGTCGAGCAGCGACGCGAGATCGACGCGCTCGGCACGCTCATCTATCACGCGGTCAACAACGGCGTGTACAAGTGCGGCTTCGCGACCTCCCAGGCCGACTACGAGGAGGCGTTCGACTCGCTGTTCGCGACGCTGGACGCGCTGGAGGAACGGCTGGCCCGGCGCAGATTCCTGCTCGGCGCCAGCCTGACCGAGGCCGACGTACGGCTGTTCCCCACCCTGGCCAGGTTCGACGCGGTGTATTACCAGCTGTACAAGTGCAACCTGCACATGCTCGCCAGCTATCGGCACCTGTGGGGCTACGCCCGCGACCTGTACCAGCGGCCCGGATTCGGCGACACGACGGACTTCGTCCAGATCAAGCGGCACTACTACCAGGCTCAGGGCTGGATCAACCCGGCGGGCATCGTGCCCAAGGGGCCGTACGTCAACTGGCTGGAGCCGCACGGCCGCGATCGGATGCCCGGCTAGCGGGCGGCGGGCGCGCCAAATCTGCCGGTCTCGGCGGATACCAGGGTCGGCCCTCCGCCGCGGGCGTCACCAGCCGACAGCTGACCGGCGGGTAACCTGGTATTCGCGCACATTACTGCCCAGCCAGCTCCGGAAGAGGCGATCAACGCCGTGTCTGCTGAGTCTCCGCGCGGGTCCGCGGATCACTCCCCCTCAGCCAGCGCCACCGCTCAAGCTTCGAGCGAACCACCATCAGACGCCACCTTGCGGCCGGCCGACTTCGGGCCCAATCAGTGGCTCGTCGACGAGTTGTACCAGCGCTACCTGGCCGACCCCGGCTCGGTAGACCAGGCGTGGTGGAGCTTCTTCGCTGACTACCAGCCACAGCCGGAGGCGGGCGGCGCTCCCGGCCCCGGACCGGCCGGCCAGGCGGCGGCGAGCACCCGGCCCACGGCCACGACCGCAGCCCCCGGCGCC
>JASHPF010000205.1 GCA_030038295.1 Streptosporangiaceae bacterium | reverse complement strand
GGGCCGGCTGAACCCGCTGCAGCTGCTGCTGCTCGGCACGGCGCTCGAGCTCAGCTACTTCGTGTTCCAGCTGCCGACTGGCGTGCTCGCCGACCTGGTCAGCAGGCGGCTGTGCGTGCTGAGCGGCCTGTTCATCGTCGGTGTGGCCCAGGTCATGGCGAGCCTGTCGGCGGCCTATCCGAACCTCATCGGCGCCTGGCTCGTGCTGGGCTTCGGCGCGGCGCTGAACAACGGGGCGCAAGAAGCCTGGATCGCGGACGAGCTGTCCGTCGAGCTGAGCGATCAGCGGATGACCGGCGTGTACCTGCGGGCTACCCAGCTCGGCCTGCTCGCCACCGTCGCCGGCAGCCTGCTCTCCGGCGTGATCGCGCTGGCCGGGCTGGAGCTACCGCTGCGGGTGGGCGGCGCGCTGACCTGTCTGCTCGCCGCCGCGGCCGCCCTCGTCATGCCGGAACGGCACTTTCATCGGCCTGTCACGCCCGCTGGAACCACCCGCACCAGCCGCATCGCCCGGCAGTCGGCCCGGATGCTCGCCGATCAGACCCGGGCTGCGCACCGCGCCATCGTGGCGGTGCCAGGCTTGGTGCTGCTGTTCGGGATGACGCTGTGCACGGGGCTCTGGAGCGAGAGCTTCGATCGGCTCTGGGGCGCCTTCCTGCTGCGGGACATCACGTTCCCGCGGCTCGCCTGGATGCATCCGGCGATGTGGTTCAGCGTGCTCGCGGCCGCGGCCGCGATTCTGGGCCTCGGCGCGACGCAGCTGGCGAAGCGGCGGACGGAGCGACTCGGCCCCGACTCGGTGGTTGGCGCGCTGCTGGTGCTGACGCTGGCGATCGGGGCGGCCGTGGTGGGGATGGCGACCGCGCACGCCTTCGCCGTCGTCGTGGTCGGCTTCCTGGTCGTCTCCGTGCTGCGACCGGTGCTCTACCCGCTGGTCGCCGGCTGGATGGTGAGCCGGATCGAACCGTCGGTCCGGGCCACCGCGCTGTCGGCGCGGGACATGTTCGACAGCGCCGGGCAGATCGTCGCCGGGCCGCTGATCGGCGTCATCGGCACGCTCGCATCCATCCGTATTGCGCTACTCGTGGGCGCGGGCGCGCTGGGCCCGGCTGCGGGTTGCATCGCCGCAGCCAGTCGCCGGATCAGACCCCGGACGACGGCAACCGTGGGCGGTGCCGAGGCCGCCGATGCCGCGGAGGCCGCGTCGGCTTGACGCGACGAAGGAACGTCAGGGCACCGGCGGACGCAGCGGCTCTAGCGTCGATACGGACGACGGTCGATGGCCGCGACGATGATCGCCGCGAAGATCACTGCGAGGATGAAGCCCAGCAGCAGCGAGTAGCGGTAGTGCAGCCCGATCGCATACCGCGCGACCAGTCCGCCCAGGAACGACCCGGCCAGCCCGACGAGGGCCGTCCGGATGAGGCCGATCGGGTTCGGGCCGGGAACGAGCAGGCGCCCCAGTCCGCCGATGATCAATCCGCCGATCGCCAGCCAGAGGAGCAGGAGGAGCATGCCTCCATGCTATGTCCAGCCTGAACCCGCCGGTCCGGCCAGCGCTGGGGCGGATCAGGCGGTCAGCCGGGTCGGCGCTGCCGCCAACCCGACACCGACGGCGGGCTCCAGAACCGGCGCGGTTGCGGAGAGCCGGGGGACCGGAACCGTCGGTCACCCGGCGAGTTCCATCTGTCTGGTCGCCTCGCGCACGACGGCGCTCAGGTCGACGGGCGAGCGACGGTTGTACAGCGGTCCCGTGCCGTCGCGGAGAAGCCAGCTTGCCATCGCTGCGCCGCGGGCGTCGATGGGGCGGCCGCCGGTGAGGACAGAGATCATCTCTCGCAGGTCTGGTCCGGCGGCGATGACGACACCACGGCGCAGCGGCGCGCGCGGCGAGCGCGGCACCGGCGGCCGGCCCGCCTGGTCCACCACGTTGGCCCAGCGCTGGGCGAGTTCCCACCGCTCCGCTGGCGAGACGATCTCGCGCGCGCGAACAGCGAGGGCTTGGCTGGATCGCGGCGGACGCCCGGCGGCGAGTTCGCGATCGAGGGAGGAGGTCAGCGCGCGGGCGAGGAAGCGATAACACGGCCGCCGGCGCTTCGCCGCCGCGTCGTGAGCGGCGGGCTGGGACAGCAATCTGGTGCTCATGTCTCGATCGTGGCAGGCGACACGCGGCTCGGTAAGTGGCAGAATTGACGCTGTGCGCAACTATGCTGCCAATAGCACCGTAGCCATCGTCGTGTACGACGGGGCCACCGCCTTCGAGCTCGGGATCGCGTGTGAGGTCTTCGGCGATAGCTGGCCGGCGATACTCGGCGTGCCCTGGTACCGCACCTTCCTGTGCGCGCTGAGGCCGGGCCCGGTCACCGTCGACGCCGGGTTCCAGCTTCAGGTCGAACACGGACGAGACCGAATTGTGAGCGCTGACACGGTGATCGTCCTGCCGAGCGTGGCCGCGGAGATCCCGGCCGGGATCCCCGACGTGCTGCGCCAGGCGCACGCCCGCGGCGGCCGCATGGTCTCGCTGTGCACCGGTGCGTTCGCGCTGGCGGCCGCGGGACTTCTCGATGGCCGCCGCGCTACTACCCACTGGACGGAATGCGGCGAGCTCGCGAGCCGGTATCCGAAGGTGACGGTCGACCCCGGCGTTCTGTACGTCGACGAAGGCGACATCCTCACCTCGGCCGGCAGCGCCGCTGGGCTGGACCTGTGCCTGCACCTGGTCCGGCAGGACTATGGCGCCGAGATCGCCACCCAGCTGGCGCGGCAGCTCGTCGTCCCGCCGCAGCGTGAAGGCGGACAGGCCCAGTACATCAGCGCGCCGATGCCCGAGCCCGACAGCGCCAGCCTCTTCGCCGACACCCTCAGCTGGCTCCAGGAGCACCTGAACGAGCCGGTCACCGTCGAGGAGCTGGCAGCTCGCTCGGCCATGAGCCCCCGCACCTTTGCCCGCCGCTTCCTGGCCGGCACCGGCACCACGCCGTACCGCTGGCTGCTCCGGCAGCGCATCCAGCTGGCCCAGCGACTCCTCGAGGTGACCGACCTGCCGATCGACTCGGTGGCGGAGACGAGCGGCTTCTCGACGGCGGCCAACCTGCGGAAGCATTTCGGCCGGGCGGTGCACACGAGCCCGCAGGCCTATCGCCGAACCTTCCAGACCCGGCAGGCGAGCTGACCCGCATCAACCGCGCCCGGTGCGCAACGCCGGCCGGGCCGGCGGCGCGGCGAAGAGCGCGGGTTCGCGGCACGGACGCCGGGGCGTGCTGCCGACCGTCGGCATGCCCGTCCGGCTTCGCCACATCGTCATCCGACGCGCACGACTTGCCGGCGCTGGCCCGGTTCTGGACGCAGGCACTGGGCTGGAAGATCCTCTCGGCGCGGGAGCAGGAGATCGTCATCGGCGCCGACGAAGACGCACCGGTCGGCATGTGCTTGATGCCGGTCACCGATAGCACGTGCACAGGTTTCCTACCAACCGCCTTCATGTCCGGACAGGATGATTTCGCCCAAGTCACGCGCCCGATTGGCTCGGCATCTCTCAGCACTGCCTGACGAACGCTACCGTCAGCGGCATCCGGGCGGGTTCTCCTGTCGTCGCCGCACAGGGGCGTCTAGCAGGAGGCGGGGCCAGGAATAGCTGAACTAACCTATGCAAACGCATGGCGCAGTGGTTCAGGCTGAGTGCTTGGCTTGCTGGGATGGCGTCCTACCCGTGCGCTTGGCGACCAGACCGGCGAGGAGCATGACGAGCACACCGATTCCTACGCCAGCCGCCGTCCACGCAACCCGGTAGCCCACCGCGTCAAAGTTACCGGGCTGCGGAAGGTCCAGCAGGATCAGCACGCCCGCGGCGATGGCCGCGCAGTAGACCGCGTAGTTCCAGAAGCGGGTCGCCACCCCGTGCATCAGCAGGACAATCGCGACGATTTCGAGCCCGTGCACGATGGCGAGCAGTCTCAGCCCGGTTTCGCTGGCGGGTATGAGCAGCAGCAGCGCTGCCGCGCCAGCGCCGATGACCGCGCCCGCCAGCCGCTGGGCGGCTATGAGCGTGCTCGACCCGAGGTCTGGCTTCATGGCGATCATGGTCGCGATCGGCAGCCAGTAGCCATGCGACAGATTCAGTCCGAACGCAAGCGCGGAAGCGCCGGCGATGGCCAGGGCCCGGATCAGCGCAAACATGATGACCGGGCGGGTCAGGCTCCGCCGGGCGGTGTCACCCGGCAGCTCTGCCATCGGCTGCGGCCGGTCCTGACGCCCGCGGATCAGCCACTCCACGAATGTCACGGCGATCCACAGCGCCGACCCCCCAGCCCAGGCGGCCGTCTGAGCCCAGGTGTAACTGGTGATGTGCGGGTGCGCATGGAGGCTGAAGGCGACCGCGACCGCGATGATGAACCAGAGGTTGAGGAGCAGGGCCGCAACGAACCTGTGCACGCCGAGCACGACCGTCAGGCCGGCTGCCAGCGTGACTGCACCTATCGCGAGGACTAGCCATCCCCAGGCGTCTCCGCCGATGCCAAACCCCAGCGCGGTCACGCCCGCGCCGAGGAGGCCGAAGCCTGCGATGCGCGCCGCACGCTGCCCGTAGCTGCCTCCAGGGTCGATTACCCAGGAGAACAGCACGCCGAACAGCGCGCTCAGAAGGTACTGCTCATACCCGATCGCCCAGAAAACGACCAGCGGCACAAGCGCGACATCCAGGAACAGGACTCCTCGCGGCCAGTTGAGCCCCGCCGCGTTGAACTCGAAGACCTTCGAGAGCCAGGTGGTCTTCCCGCCCTGAACCGGCTGGTTCAGTCGTCCGGTTGCCGTAGCGCCATGCAGACCGGCCGTCACTTGTCTCCCCCTGATGTCCAAGCCCGTGTGCGAAACGGGCACCGCCGGGCCTCGTCGAGACCGGGCAAAACGCAGCCCGTATATACCCCTGAGCAACGCTCGGGCATACGACTCGCGCCAGCCGCGATATCGAATCTGCGAATCCGCCTCACCGACCCGGAGGGAAACGAGTTCTGCGTCGTGCGGCCGAAGGAAACGCTCACCGGCTGAGGCGGTGCGGCGCCGGCAGCCTCCCGCGGCCGCGCCGCAAGGCGCCGCGCCCGCCACGCCTCCGTCTGAAATGTCGCTACCGTCGGGTAACCCATGGTTCCGTATCGGTCTGGTCGTCCGCGATGATGGACCCATGACGGACGTGCCCACCCCCGTTACCGGTGCTGAGCCGGCGCGGCGACCCGTCGGGACCCCGCGCGAGGTGCAGGAACAGCTGAGCACGGCGGGCTACCTGGCCGACGCCGCGACCGGCACGGTCGTCCATCTGGCCGCGGCGCTGGACAAGCCGGTGCTCATCGAGGGTCCGGCCGGGACCGGCAAGACGCAGCTGGCCAAGAGCGTCGCCACCATGACCGGTAAGCGGCTGATCCGGCTGCAGTGCTACGAGGGGCTGGACGAGTCCAAGGCGATCTACGAGTGGGACTACCGTCGCCAGCTGCTGCAGCTCCAGCTGCACCAGAACGGCTCGGGCCAGGACCTGCGCGCCGC
>JASHPF010000204.1 GCA_030038295.1 Streptosporangiaceae bacterium | reverse complement strand
AGCGATCCATGATCATCTCCTTGAACTGTCTCGGTCCCACCCGCGTGGGCCACGCAGCCATGCTGACGGCCGGCTCGGCCACTCCCACGGTCGCAGCAGGAGCCGCGCGCTACATCACCCGCGCCGTATGACTCCGGATCGTTGCGCTGGCACAAAGGACAGCAGGTCACTGACGGGTTCGTCGCTCGGCCGGCATCCCGGTCGCCCGCCCCGCGTGGAGTGAGCGTCACGGCGGGCGGGCAGGTACCCCTGTCACGGGCGAGGTGTCCTACCCGGAGGTGCCCGGCAATTCCGGACCGGTGGCGGTGAACGGCGAGTTCTTCGCGCTTGCCTTCGCGGCAGCGCTGAATCCCAAGCTGCTGGCCATCGATTTGCTGCTGATCGATAACCGGCGGCCCCGCGCCATGTTCGCGAGCATCCTGGCCGGCGGCCTCAGCATGGCCATCGCGGTTGGCCTGGTGGACGTGCTGGTCGTGCAGGCTGACACGGTCAACAAACAGAAGTCCGTCAGCGCGGGGGTAGACCTGGCGCTCGGCCTCATCCTGCTCATCATCGCCGTGCTGCTCGTGACCGGGCTCCCGCTGCTGCGCAGGAGGAGACGCGCCGCCACCGCCGCGGCACCGACCAGGACCAAGGCCAAGGGGAATGGCTGGGCCCAGCGAGCGCTGAGCGAGCCGCGGCCGCTGCTCGCCTTCGCCATCGGCGCCCTCATCGGGCTGCCCGGCGCCAGTTACCTCGCCGCCCTCCACAATCTGATCGCCGGGCACTACTCGACGGGCACGCGGGTCCTAGGCGTCATCGTCTTCTCCCTCATCGAGCTCCTGCTGATCATCATTCCGTGGCTGGCCCTTGAGCTGTGGCCTGCTCGCACCGCTGCGTTCCTCCGGCGCGCGCAGGCATGGGTCGCAGGCCACGCTCGGCAGCTCATGGCCTGGGTCGCCGGGCTGCTCGGCACCTATCTGGTGATCAGCGCCCTGGTGCACCTGTTGTGATCGCCAGAAAGTTCCGTACTTGCACGACCGAGCGGCAGATAAGGCCGACCAGCCTGTCCATCCCTCGCATTTCGGGGAACACACGTTAGCGAACCAAGCTAGCTGGAGGGAGAACACGGATGACCGACTCACCATCCGGGTCGACTGCCGCCGGGAGACGAGCCGACCGGCCGGGCGAGGAGTATTCGACGAGGGCGGCCGCCGGGCGTAGCGGAGGCGGCCTGGGTGTCGGCCTCGGCAGGGGCATCGCCGGATTCCTGCTCATCCTCAACGGCCTGTACGGCTTCTTCGTCGGGCTCGCCGCGGTGATCAAGGGCGGCTTCTTCGCCTTCCATAGCGGCTACGCGTATCACTGGAACATCCATGCGTGGGGATGGCTGCAACTGGCCCTCGGCATCGTGGTCTTCGCCGCAGGCGTCTGCATCCTGCTGGGCATGCTGTGGGCGCGCGTGATTGGTGCGGTCCTGGCCGGGTTCAGCGCGCTCGCCAGCTTCCTGTTCATCCCCTACTACCCGATCTGGTCGATCGTCGTGATCGCCTTCGACGTCTTCATCATCTGGGCCCTTCTGTACCCCTGGCGACCAGAGTCGGCTGCGTACTGACGACCCCAGCCCGTCAGGACGAGAGGATCAGATGACATCGGCCGACCCAGTGGCCGTCCTGCGCAGCCGGAGCTATCTGGCGCTGCTGGCGATGGCAGCGATCATCGGGGTGCCGATCTCGGCGGTCGCGTGGGGATTCCTGGCGCTCGTCAGCAAGCTGCAGGGCTGGCTGTTCACCAGCCTGCCGTCTGGACTGGGCTTTCACGGCGAGCCGCCCTGGTGGCCACTGCCGCTGCTCGGCGCGTCCGGTTTGCTGGTCGGGCTCACGATCAGGTACCTGCCGGGCACCGGCGGACATTCGCCAGCCGACGGCCTGCAGGCCGGCTCCCCACCCCTGGACCAGCTTCCTGGTGTCTTCCTCGCCGCGCTCGCCACGCTGAGCCTCGGTGCGGTGCTCGGCCCGGAGGCGCCGCTGATCGCGCTCGGCGGCGGCCTGGCGGCGGCAGCTGTGAAGCTTTCCCGTCGTGACATACCCGCCAGGGCGACGACAGTTGTCGCGGCCGCGGGTAGTTTCGCCGCGATCAGCACCCTGCTCGGCTCGCCCATCGTCGGGGCGTTCCTGCTCATGGAGATGGTGGGTGTGGGCGGCGCGTCACTGGAGCTCGTGCTGCTGCCCGGTCTGCTGGCCGCCGGCGTCGGCGCGCTGATCTTCGTCGGGCTCGGCACCTGGTCCGGACTCGGCACGTTCTCGCTCGCGATCGGGCATCTGCCGGCGTTCCCGCGACCGGATGTGGCCGAGTTCGGCTGGGCGATCGTGATCGGGCTCGCGGCCGCACCCCTCGGCGTGGCCGTGCGGCGGCTCGCGCTGCTGGTGCGGCCGCGGGTCGAGCCGCGGATGGTGCTGGCGACGCCGATTGTCGGGCTGGCCGTGGCGGGCCTCGCCATCGCCTTCCAGGAGGGCACCGGGAAGAGCAGCTCCGAGGTGCTGTTCTCGGGCCAGAACGCGCTCGGCCCGCTGGTCACGCATGCCGCCAGCTATACCGTCCCGGCACTGCTCCTGCTGCTCGCGTGCAAGGGCATAGGCTACGGCCTGTCGATGAGCTGCTTCCGCGGCGGGCCGGTGTTCCCCTCGCTGTTCCTGGGCGCGGCCGGCGGGATCGCGATGTCCCACCTGGCCGGGCTTCCGCTCATCCCAGCCGTCGCGATGGGCATGGGCGCACTGTCGGCGGTCATGCTCCGGCTCCCGTTCACCGCCGTGCTGCTCGCCACCTTGGTCCTGTTCTCCGACGGCCTCGCCGTCATGCCGGTGGTCATCGTCGCGGTCGTCGTTGCCTACCTGGCGAGCCTTCGGCTCGCGCCCGCCTCCTGGGCGCTGCCGGGTACGGCCCCTCCGCCCACCGAGAGAACGACGCAGTCCGCGGCGATCCCGCACCGGCCGACGGCGTTACAGCGGACGGCGACGCTGGGCGGCTACGTGCCGTGCCGGTGCTCGGCCCGCGTCTCCTCCGCCGGCCGTGGCCGCGGCGCGGCAGCCATGCCAGTGCGGCCTGCACCGGCGGCCTCGCCCGGCTCGTACACGTCCCGCACCTTGCCGACCTCGCGCGTCGTGTAGGCGCGCTCGCGCCGACTGTCGCGGGTGAAGGCAATCCACCAGGTCAGAATCGCCCCGATGCGGTTGCGGTACCCGGTCAGGAACGCGATGTGAATGAACAGCCAGACGAACCAGCCCGGCAGCCCGGACAGCCGCAGCGGGCCGGCCGACACGATCGCCCGCCCGCGGGAGACATAGGCCGCGGAGCCGAGGTCGTGATACCGGAACGGCCTCGCCGTCGGGTGCTGGTCCACGATCAGGCGCCGCACCCGGCGCCCGGCGTACAGGCCCGATTGCATGGCAACCTCCGCCACCCCAGGCAGCCCGCGCAGGCTCATCATGTCGCCGACGACGGAGATTTCCGGATGGCCCGGGATCGTCAGGTCGCCCTGCACCTCGATCCGGCCGCACCGGTCCTGCTTGGCACCGGTCGCCCGGGCGATGACGCCGGCGATCGGCGGCGCCTCGACGCCAGCCGTCCATAGCACTGTGCCCGCGTCGTACCGAGTTTCCCGCCCCTCGGGGTCGCGGACCGTCAGCCCCTGACCGTCCACGCTCGTGACGATCGAGTTCATGTGCAGGTCCACGCCCAGGGAACGGAGTTCCTCGGCGGCGACGGCCGACAGCCGGTTACCGAAGACCGCCAGCGGCGCGGAACCGCCGTCAAAGAGCAGCACGCGGGCATCCTCCGGCCGAGCTCGCCGATACTCCGACCGCAGCGTCTTGGTGGCCAGCTCGCGGATCTGACCGGCTAGCTCCACACCGGTTGGCCCGGCGCCGACCAGCGCAAAGGTGAGCCAGCGACGCTGCTGGGCCGGGTCCTCAGCCGTCTCGGCTATCTCGAATGCGCCGAGCACCCGGCGCCTGATCGTCAGTGCATCCGAGATCGTCTTCATCCCCGGCGCGAACTCGGCGAACTCGTCGTGGCCGAAGTAAGACTGCTGGACCCCGCCAGCGACGATGAGGTGGTCGTAGGGCACCTCGAGCTGCCCGCCGCCGGGTCGGCGGCAGATGACCCGCCGCCTGTCCGGGTCGATGTCCCGCACCTCCGCCGTCAGGCACGACACGCTGCGATGGGACCGCAGCAGCCGCCGCAGCGGCGCGGTGATCTGGCCTTCGGAGAGAATCCCTGTCGCGCACTGATACAGCAGCGGCTGGAACACGTGCTGCGGCTCGCGGTCGATGAGGGTGACGGCATACGGCCCGTTGCGCAGCGCCCGCGCGGCGAACAGCCCGGCGAACCCGCCTCCGACGATGACGACCTGCGGCTGCTGCTCCGTCCTCGTCAGACCGTGGCTCATCGGGCCCTTCCTCGTGCCGGGTGCGACTGCCGTCCACTATTTCCAGCCAGCTCCGGGCTGGCATCATCTCCTGAGGGTGATTGCCCGGCGGGACAGAATGGTCAGGCCAGCCCGAGCGCGCCATCGAGCACCAGAATCACCCCGGTGGCGGCGACCGCGCCGATGAGCAGCACCCCGCCGTAACTGCTCAGCCAGTCGTTCACGGCCTTCAGCGTCCGGTTCGTCCGGTCCGGGGCGATGAGGTGGATTGCCAGCGGCAGCCACACGAGGACCAGGTCAATCACCACAATCAGCACGAGCGCCCCCGCGGTGGCGGCCACGCCTGCCCTGGCGGTGGCGACCACCTGGACAGCAGCGACGAAGCCCGCTCCGGGCGCGAACACCAGCAGGCCCGCCGCTACCGCCGTCAGCGGCCTCGGGCGAGCAGTCATCCGCGATACCACGCCGGGCTTCTTCGCCGCTGCCGGAGCACGCTCACGCCGCCGGCGATAGCGCATCGTCAGGTAGCCCGCACCGAGTAGCGCCAGCACACCCAGGCCGAGCCGGAGCCCGTACCGCGGCGTGCGGTGGGCCGGCAGGCTGAGGCTGCCCGCCCGCAGCACTACCAAGATCACCACGGCGCTGACCACGGTCATCGCGATTGCGCCCGCCAGGTACAGCGCGGTCATCCGCCGCGGCCTGGCCGAGCCGAGGTAGACGGCCGCGATCAGCAGCGCGGGCGGGTACAGCGCCCCCAGCGCCGCCAGCCCGGCAGCCTGCTCGTACATCCCGGCGCCTGGCGAGCGCTACAACTCGACGCTGGTGCCGGGAACCAGGTAGCTCGCCGGGCCCGACGCTGCGGGTGCGACCTTGACCAGGTTCTCGAGCAGGCTGGCCCCCTTGTCGTTGAGCAGCGCGTCGTGGATCCAGTAGGCCCGCTCCGGCGCCGCGGTCCTGAGGTAGCCCGCGACCTCGCTGAACTTCAGCCACGGCGCGCTGACGGGCACGAGCAGCACGCGAATCCGCTCAGCCGGCACGGTGAATGAGTCGCCTGGGTGGAAGACCTGGCCGTCCACCGCGAACCCGGTGTTCCGGATCACCGGGATGACCGAGTCGATAACGGCGTGATCGGTGCCATATACGCGCACGTCGAAGCCCGCGGCGGCGAAGGCGTCGCCGTGGCGGACCGCGTGCACCCGGTCACCGAACTCGGCGAACCGCGCGGTCACCGTCTCATTGGCCCACAGCCCCACGCCGGGATCCGCGAGGGCAGCCCGAACCTGGCTGTCATCCAGGTGATCGGGGTGCTCGTGGGTGACCAGGATGGCGCTGGCCCCGGCGAGCGGGTCGGGACCTGACCACACGCCCGGATCGATCACGAGCCGCGTGCCGTCCTTGTCCAGGCGGACGCAGGAGTGGCCGAGCTTTGTCAGCAGCACGACACCGAGCGTAACTCCGGTCCCAGCTCCCGGTCGGGGGACCCGCCTGCCTGGACCGGGTCAGCGAGCGGCGAGCCCGCGCATCAGCTCCTCGACCATGCGCCGCGCGTAGCGCGCGTCCGCCTGTGCCTGGCCAGCCATGCTGGCTAGCACGGCGCCATACAGCAGCGTGGTCGCCGCCTCGATGTCGGTGTTCTCCCGCAGCTCGCCGGTGGCTACGCCGCGGCGCAGCACGGCCGCGACCACTTCCCTGCGCGGCTCGACGACCATGTCGACATACCGGGCCAGCAGCCGCGGGTAGCGCACGCCCTCGCCCTGCAGCAGCGCGAACAGCCTTGCCCGGCGCGGGTCGGCGGACTCCCGGCAGATCCAGTCCAGGATCGCGACCAGGTCCGCGCGCACCGATCTGCCCTGCGGCACCGGCAGCTGGCTGCCCAGGCTGCCGATGGCGTCAAGCAGCATGTCTTCCTTGCCCGGCCAGCGCCGGTAGATCGTCGCCTTGCCGACGCCCGCCCTGGCTGCCACCTGCTCGATCCCGAGCGCGTCCGGCCCGCACTCCGCGAACAGCTCGAGCGCCGCCGCCAGGATCGCCTGCTCTGCCGCCGCGCTCCTGGGCCGGCCTCGGCGGCGCGCCGCGACCGGCCCCCCGGCCATAACCGCGCTGTCGTGACTGTCCATGCCCGCCTTCGGGAAGCGCCCGGCGGGCCGTCGGCGTTCGGCTTGGTGGCCCACTGAAAAGCGATACGAGCCATCATCGTATTGCAAATGAAGCCGCTCCCGCGCGTGGTCCGCAGCACCCGCGGACGGTTACCGACTGGTACGTGAGCTGGGGGTTTGCTCGCCCGCCGCGGCATGCGATCATCGGAGGGTCCGGGGACGCCACAGGGGCGCAACGAGACGCAGGAGGATCCATGTCCGCTGACCAGGGCCGCCAGGCCGACTCAGCCGCCACGCCAGAGCCGCTCTACGGCGGCCGCGCGACCCGTCGCCTGACCGTCAGGGATCTTGCCGCCGCCAAGGCGCGCGGCGAGAAATGGCCGATGCTCACCGCCTACGACGCCCTCACGGCGTCGGTGTTCGATGCGGCCGGCATCCCGGTCCTGCTCGTGGGCGACTCGGCGGCGATGGTCGTCTACGGGCACGACTCCACCATCCCGGTCACGGTCGATGAGCTCATCCCGCTGACTCAGGCGGTGGTGCGGGGCACTCGGCGGGCGCTGGTCATCGCGGACCTCCCGTTCGGCTCCTATCAGGCTTCCCCGGCGGCCGCACTGGCGGCCGGGACCCGGTTCCTGAAGGAAACCGGCGCGCAGGCGGTCAAGCTGGAAGGCGGCTACCGAGTGCTGCGGCAGGTCGAGGAGCTCGTCGCGGCGGGCATCCCGGTGATGGCGCACCTCGGCCTTACCCCGCAGTCTGTCAACGCGTTCGGCGGATACCGCGTGCAGGGCCGCGGTGAGGACGGCGAGCGGCTGCTGCACGACGCCAAGGCGCTGCAGGCCGCCGGCGCCTTCGCCGTCGTGCTGGAGTGCGTGCCGGCCGAGCTGGCCGGGCGGGTAACCGCGAGCCTGGAGATTCCGACCATCGGGATCGGCGCCGGCCCCGACTGTGACGCTCAGGTGCTCGTGTGGCAGGACATGGCCGGGCTGTCCGCCACAACGGCGAGGTTCGTGAAGCGCTACGCCGACGTCGCGGGCGTGCTGCGGGACGCCGCGGCGTCCTTCGCCGCTGACGTCGTGTCCGGTAGCTTCCCGACTGCTCAGTACTCCTATCGGTAGCGCGGCACCGGTTACACGCCGGTGACGCGGAGGCCGGCGTGCGCGGAGTACCGGCGGTTGATCGACACCAGGTTCGCCGTCAGCGCCTCGACCTGACCACAGTTCCGGAGTCGGCCGGCGTAGATCCCCCGCATGCCAGGGATCTCCCCGGCCATGGCGATGACCAGGTCGGTGGCCGCCCGGACGTCGCCGAGCACGAGCACGTCCATGTCCACGGTCTCCACCGCCGGGTCGAGCAGGAGCCCGGCCGGGACGTGGTGAAACGCACCCACCACGGTACTGTCCGGCAGCACGGCCGCGGCCTGCTCGGCCGCGCTGCCCTCGGGTACGCGGAGCGGGTACGCGCCGCGCGAGTCGAAGCCCATCGGGTTCACGCAGTCGATGACGATCTTGCCAGCCAGCGGCCTGGCCAGGGCGGCCAGCAGGTCCCGGTGCCCCTCCCAGGGCACGGCGACGATCACGATGTCAGCCGCGGCCGCGGCCTCGTGGTTGACGCGCCCCGATAGCAGATCGCCGCCGAGGTCGGCAGCCGCCGCGGCGGCCCGTCCGGCGTCCCGCGAGCCGATGATCACCCGGTGGCCGGCCAACGCCAGCCGGCGCGCGAGACCGCGGCCCTCGTCACCGGTCCCGCCGAGCACGGCGACCGCAAGGCTCGACGGTTCCGTTGTCATGCGCCGATCCTGCCAGATGGCATCGTCGGCCCGCGCCGATCGGGCACGATGGGAGCATGAACGCCGACCAGGTCGCCACCCTGCGGGCGCTGCTCGCCCCGACGGGCTGGCTGGACCGGACGTCGGCGTTCGCCGGTGCCCTCCGGCGCAGCGCCCGCACGCCAGCCGGCCTGCTGATCTTCGGCCCGCCGCAGGACGAGCCCTGGCACATGACGGCGCACTTAGCCGACGAGAGCCGGCTCGCCAGGCTCCCCGAGCTCGCGCCTACCCTCGTCCGCTGGGCGCCCGAACCCGGCGCTCCCGCGCACCTGTCGGTCGGCCTGGACCGGCTGGCCGCAGCGACGCGCGCCGAGACGCTACTGGTGGTGAGCGGCGGGCTGGCACCGGCCGAGTTACTCGAGCGTGTGCACGATGTCCGGCGGTCCGGCGCCACCGTGTTCGCCCTCGACCAAGACGATCCGGAGCTTGACCAGCTCGCACACGAGTCGTTGCAGGTGAGCCCTGGCACGGCGCCGATCTCATTCGAGGCGGCACAGCACCTCGTGAGCTCGGCCGTTACGGCCCCGGCTGGGCCGGGCCGGTTCAGCGTGGCGAGGCCGGCCGGCCCGGCGGAGTCGCCGGGCGCTGCCACCGACCGCAACCTGCGGGCCAGGCTGGCGCGGCTGCTGGACGCGATGAGCGGCACGCCGGCCGATTAGGCCGTGGCGGCTAGCCGTCTGGCTGGCTGGGCTCGGCGCCGCCGTCGTCGCCCGGCTTGTCGTCCCTGGCCTCGCCGCTCAGGTTCAGTGACGGCTGAGCGGCCTGCGCCGGCGGCTCCGGCCGCCGGCCGTCAAGCTTGTGGATGCCGTAGATCGGCGGCGGCGCGATGCGGGCGAACTGCGCGATCGCGGTACCCACGATGGTGGCCTCGGCCACATGATCACGACTGAACGGCACGATCGGGCACTTGCGCTCGGTGATCCGGGTCTGCATGTCGTGCACGACGACGCCGTCCGCGCCCATCCGTACCAGGTCGAGCTCCAGCTCGTTCCTCGCGTCGGTCCGCATCTGCCGGACCAGGTAGGTGTAGCCCTCGACTTCCACGTTCCCCGCTGTCCACCGGGTCTGCCCCTTGGTCAGCCAGTCGTCGTGCCGGTATCCCACCGCGACGCCGAGCGCGAGGCCCACCGGCATCCAGCCGTGCGCGACCAGCTTGGTGAAGTCCTGCCCGGACAGGTCCGACGAGAACGGCTGCGCCCGGCTGACGACGCCGGGTGCGCGAATGGCCGTCCCGAACGCGCGGAACTCCAGGATGTCCTCGTTGTCACCGAACGGACCGACCTCGAGGCGGACGCCGATGACACCGAGGGCGCCGAGTGCCGTGCACTCGGCCGTCATCCGCCTGATCGCGGCGCGCCGCGCCTGGTAGAGCACCGACACGAGCGGCCGCGCCGAGCCGATTGCCGCAGCGCCGGTCGGCGGCACCGGCGCCTGCCCGAGCCACGGCCCGCTGCCGGGCGCCCGATAGCTGGGGCTGCCCTCGCCGCGGTAGACGACCAGGCCGTACGGGCACTCCTCGTCGCCGGCGTCGCCGACGTTGTACACGGCCGCGCCGAGTACCTGACCGGCGGGCTCGAATCCCACCTTGGAAATAGCGGCGAACTCGTTCACTGCCAGCGTCGAGCCCCAGCTGCGGGTCTTTCGCTGCTCGGCCAGCCGTTCTCGCGCGGCTGGCGGCAGCTCCTGGCCCGGCGGGTCGGCCGGCGGCATCGTCGTCATGCGTCCAGGCTGAGCACCATGGTCGGGGTCTGGATGATGTGATCGTCGCGCAGCGGCCGGACGGCCGTGCCGATCGCAAAGAACTCGGTGGTGTGTGAGCCCCACGTGTGGCTGTGCTGCCGCAGTTGCACGCCCACGATGCCCTCGGCGGCCAGTTCCTCCGCCTCGGCCTGCATCCGGGTCATCGCCAGCTCGCGCGCGTCGTACAGCGCCTGGGTGAACTGCTCAAGCTCGACGTTGCGGCCGATGTTGCCCATCTTGCTGCCGAGCTTCTGGTGCGCGATGTGATAGACGCAGGACCCCATCACCATGCCCAGCGGGGCATAGCCAGCGCGGATCAGCGTCCAGAAGTCCTGACCGGACAGATCGGAGGTGAACGGCATGCCCTTGTTGTTGCGCCAGTTCGTCACGCCGCCGCCGCCCGCCCCCGGCTCCGCGACGACCGCGGTGCCTACCGCGATGAACTCGGCGATGTCGGAGCCGAACTCCTTCATCTCCACCTCGAGCCGCACGCCGACGACGCCGTCGGCGCCGAGCGCCTGCGCCTCAGCCTCCATCCGCGTCATCGCCAGCTCGCGGGCGTGGTACATGGCCGTCGAGAGCACGTCCAGCTCCTGGCTTTGTCCCCAGCGGCCGAACTGCAGGCCCACGTGGTAGATGGAGCTGCCGAGCACCAGGCCGGCAGGCCGGAAGCCGACCTCGCGCACGAGCAGGAACTCGTTGACCGAGAGATCGGAGGTGAAGATGGCCCCCGGCTGCCCCGGCCGCAGCTCGGCCAGCCTGCGCATGGCGTCCTGTGGTACACCCAGCACCTCGAGATCGGTGCCCTGCTGCTCAGTCATCGCGCTCCTTGGCGTTCGGTTGACGCGGCGTAGGCCGGCTCAGCGGCTGAGCCGGACTCGTGCGGCCTGCCGTCGCTGCGGATCCAGCGACATTATGGCCAATGGCGGCCGCGTCGTCCGCGGCCTGCCGAAGTGAGCGATCGCGGTCCCGATGATGGTCGCCTCGACAACGTGGTCCTTGCGACCTTCCTGGATCGGGCACTCGTGCTCGCCGACGTGCATCTCCATGTCCTGCAGCACCACGCCGTCGGCCCCGTGCCGCACGACGTCGCGCTCGAGCTGCTGCCGGGCGTCGTGCCGGGTCGCGTTCACCAGGTCGGTGTAGCCGGATACCTCCGTGTTCCCTGCCCCCCAGCGGGCCTGGCTGATGGTCGCCCAGTCGTCGTGCCTCGCACCGATCGAGATCCCGAGCACCAGCCCCGCAGGTACCCAGCCGGCCAGGATCAGCTTGGCGAAGTCCTGGCCGGACAGGTCAGACGTGAACGGCTCGCGCAGCGACGCGCCGCCAGGCGCCCGCACCGCGGTTCCGATGGCCTTGAACTCCAGCCCGCCGGCCGGGAACCGGCCGATGGTGAGCCTGACCCCCACCACGCCGTGCCCGCCGAGTTCCTGGCACTCGGCCGTCATCCGGCCGATCGCCGCGCGGCGCGCCGCGTACATGGTCTGCACCAGCGGCGCGTAGGAGCCCAGCGTTCCGCTGCTCGACGTCGCGGTGACGCTGCTGTACGGCATCCCGTACGTGCCGAAGCCGCCGACGTACCGGCCGCCGTAGGCCGGGCAGGCGTAGCCGCCGGTATAGCCGAGGTTGTACACCGCGGCACCGAGTACCTGGCCAACCGGCTCAAATCCGGTGCTCTTGATCGCGGTGAACTCGTCGGCGGTCAGCGCCGAACCCCAGGTGCCGCTCTGGCGGATCTCCGCCATCCGGGCCGCAGCGGCAGGCGGCAGGCCGGTGCGTGGATCGACGGTCACTTCGTGCCCCCTCGTCGCGCTTTGCCGCTCGCCTCACGATACAACTTGGCTAGCTGTCGTCGGTCTCGCCCGGCCAGCGGTCCTGCGCGTCCCACTCCTCGTTGCGTCGCTGCGCGATCTCGCGGTAGTGCTCGGCCGCTTCCTTGCTCGGATACGGCCCGAGCCGGTCCTTTCCAGGACAGCCCGGACCCTGCTCAGCCTCGTGGTGGCGCAGGCAGTACCACCAGCTCTTGTCGTCGTCCATGTCCACTAGACTTGCAGATGATGCCTGCGACCCTCCAGCCTGGCCGGATCTCCCCCGAGCGCGCCGTCCCCGCGCACATCGTGCGGCCGGAGTACGTCGGCCGCCGGGCGCCGCGGGTCGGCGAGCCAGAGATCAAGGACGCCGAGACCATCGAAGCGATGCGCGTCGCCGGGCGGATCGCCGCCGGGGCGCTGGCCGAGGTCGGGGCGCACGTGGCGCCGGGGGTCAGCACGGACGAGCTGGACCGGATCGGCCACGAGTTCCTGGTCGACCACGGCGCCTACCCCAGCACGCTGGGGTATCGCGGCTTTCCCAAATCGCTCTGCACGTCCCTCAACGAGGTCATCTGCCATGGCATCCCCGACGACACGGTGATCGCGGACGGCGACATCGTGAACATCGACGTCACCGCCTTCATCGGCGGGGTGCACGGGGACACGAACGCCACCTTCCTGGCCGGCGACGTCGACCAGGAGTCACGGCTGCTCGTCGAGCGCACCAGAGAGGCGCTGATGCGCGGGATCCGGGCGGTCGTGCCCGGTCGGCCGCTCAACGCCATCGGCCGCGTCATCGAGTCCTACGCGCGGCGATTCGGGTACGGCGTGGTCAGAGACTTCACGGGGCACGGCATCGGCACGACGTTCCACTCCGGCCTGGTCGTACCGCACTTCGACGATCCGTCGGTCGGCGTGATCATGGAGCCGGGCATGACGTTCACTATCGAGCCCATGCTGACGCTGGGCACCATCGAGTACGACATCTGGCCGGATGGCTGGACGGTCGTGACCGCCGACCGGAAGCGCACCGCCCAGTTCGAGCACACGCTGGCGGTCACCGCCGACGGCTGCGAGATCCTCACCCTGCCGTAACGCGGACACCGGCCGACCGCGGCGGTGCGTGCTGCCCACGCGCGGCCGACCGCGGCCGCCGGCGCAGCAGGGCGCCCTCGCAGACAAGGCCGCGACCGGGCAGCCAGCTCAGCCACCTGGGCAGGTACCAGGCGCGTTCGCCGAGCACGGCGAGCATGGCGGGCAGCACGACGCCGCGCACGAGCGTTGCGTCGATGATCACAGCAGCCGCGAGACCGACCCCGAGCATCTTGACGTCGATCATGTCCAGCGTCGCGAAGATCGAGAACACCGCGACCATGATGACCGCCGCGCTCGTCACGACGCCCGCTGACCGGCCCACGCCCTCGACGATCGCGTCGCGCGCCCGCGCGCCGGCGGACCACGACTCTCTGATCCGGCTGAGGATGAACACGTGGTAGTCCATGCTCAGCCCGAACAGCATCACGAACGTGAACAGCGGCACCCACGGGATGAGCGCGCCGAACGAGGTGAAGCCGAGCAGCGACTGCAGGTGCCCGTCCTGGAAGATGAGCGTCACCAGTCCGTACGCGCCACCGACAGAAAGAAAGTTCAGCACGATCGAGACCAGCGGAATCGTCACGCTCCGGAACGCGAGCAGGAGCAGCAGGAAGGCCAGCAGCGCGACCGCGCCGAAGACGATCGGCGTGCGGGAGTGCAGCGTCGCCCGCAGGTCGTAGTTCTCGGCCGTGTTGCCCGTCACGGCGAAGCTGGCGCCACGTACCTTCCCGATGGTGGCGGGCAGGACCCGGTTCTCCAGCGTCAGCAGCGCGTCGGTGGACGCCGTGCTGGTGCCGTTGCCCGCGAGCGGCACGTCGATCACCAGCGCCCGGCCGTCCGCCACCGGATCGACGCTGACCCCATGGTTCCAGGAGCGGAGCGCCGTGATCTCGCGCTGCATGGCGGGACTGGTCAGGCCGGTGCCGCTGACGACCACTTCGGCGGGCGCCGGCTTGGCCGGGAACTCACGGGAGATGTCGGAGAGCACCTGCACGATTTCCAGGTTGCGCGGCAGGTCGACCGACGGATTGGTCAGCCGCATGCCGAGCGCCGGCGCGCTCAGCGCGAGCAGCGCGGCCGCGGCCAGCCCGCCGAGCAGCAGGGGCCGGCGCACCACGTGCCGGGCGAGGCCGGACCACAGCCGGGAGGGCCGCGGGTGGGTGCGCCGGCAGCCGAGGTACGGCAGCTGCAGCCGGTCGGCCCACGGCCCGAGCCAGGACAGCAGCGCCGGCAGGAAGAACAGCGAGCCGAGCACCGCGACGCCGACCACCATGATGGTGCCGAACGCGATGCCGGTGAACATGTCGATGCCGGTGAGGAATAGCCCGGCCAGCGAGACCATGACCGTCAGCCCGGACACCAGGATGGCTCGCCCTGAGGTCGCGGCGGCGAGCCCGACCACGGACTCGTCGTCATGTCCCGCGACCCGCTCCTCCCGCTCGCGGCGCAAGTAGAACAGCGAGTAGTCGACCCCGACCGCCATCCCGATCACCAGCACCAGCTCGGAGGTACCCGAGCCCACCGGGAACCAGTGCCCGGCGACGCCGAGCAGGGAGACCGCGGTGACGACGGCGGTACCGGCCAGCAGCACCGGGATCCCGGCCGCGATCAGCGCGCCGAACACCGCGAGCAGCAGGATCAGCGTGAGCGGGATCGATGTCCACTCCGACTTGCGGAAGTCCTGCCCGAGCACCGCGTTGGCGGCGCGGTCCGTGCTGGCGTCACCGGCCTCCTGGACCAGCAGGTCTGGATGCCGGGCCTGGACCCGTTGCACCGCGGCCAGGTCGGCCACGACGGTGCTCTGCGCGGCCGCGTGGGGCCCGGCGACGTCGAACGTAACGAGCGCGGCGAGCCCGCCGCGCGCGGTCATCGCCGCGCCGGCCCGGCCGCCGGAGAACGGGCCGCGGACGTCGGCGGCGGCTCGCGGCAGTGCGGCGAGCGCGGCCCTGACCTGCAGGGTGGCGGCTTTCACTTCGGCCGCCGCGGTCGCTGCCGGCACCCGGTCGCCGGTCCGAGCCTGGATCAGCACGCTCTCGGCCGGCGGCGTCACCACGTTGAGCCTGGCGAGCACCTGCTCGGCCTGCCCTGCCTGGCCCGGGTCGTACTGGTGCACGCTGGCCCCGCCGCCGAGCTGGCCCGCGATGAAGGCCGCCGCCATGAAGGCCAGCCAGGCCGCGACGGCGGTCTTGCGATGCCGGGCGCTCCAGCAGGCCACGCGCTCGACGAGCGGCCGCCGCTGACCGGCAGCCGCGGGCGGCGCAGTGGTCTTGGGGGGCACGGGGCTCGGCGGAGCCACCGGCGCCTCGGCACGCAGAACAGGGCTCGGGAGCTGGCGCATCGTCGCTCGCTGCCTCGGGTCACCACGGGATCAGCTACACCCGAGTCCAGGGCAGGGGGCAACGGGCAGCTAGTTCCGGTAACTGTAGCTCGCCCGGTGCACTCGGTGAGCCAGTCTGCCAGGGTCCGGCCACATCTTTACCGATTCCCGAGCATGCGCCCGGGCTGCCCTCAGCTCGCCCGGGTGCGGCGCGGCCAGCGGGGCGCGGTCCAGGCTCGCTCGCCGAGCACGCTGAGCGCGGCAGGCAGCAGCACCCCCCTGACCACGGTGGCGTCGATCAGGACCGCCACGGCCAGCCCGACACCGAGCATCTTGGCCTGGATGATCGACAACGTGGCCAGCACCGAGAACACCGCGACCATGATCACCGCGGCGCTGGTGACTACACCGGCGCCGCCCGCGATGCCGGCGACCACCGCATCCCGCGTGCTGGATCCGCGCGCCCGCAGCTCGCGGATCCGGCTCAGGATGAACACGTGGTAGTCCATGCTGATGCCGAACAGGAAGACGAAGATAAACAGCGGCACCCACGACACGATGGCGCCGAAACTCGTGAATCCGAGTGGCCCCGCTAGGTAGCCGTCCTGGAAGATCAGCGTCACGATGCCGAACGCGGCGGCCACCGAGAGCAGGTTCAGCCCGACGGAGATCAGCGCGATCGCGACGGAGTCGAACGCCAGCAGCAACAGCAGGAACGCCAGCCCGGCGACGACCGTGAGCACGAGCGGCGTGCGGGTGTGCAGGGCTGCGACGTCGTCGTAATTGTTCGCGGTCATCCCGGACACTGCCCAGCTGATGCCGCTGACCTTGCCGAGGGTCGCGGGCAGGATCCGGTCCCGGAGGCTGACCAGCGCCGCATCGGAACGCGCGTCCGTGCCGTCGCCGGCGAGGGGAACGGACACGATCAGCGCGCGGCCGCTCGCCACGTAGGCGGCCGTCACCGGCTGCCGGACCGGGCCCGTTGCCGAGGCCGTCTGCCGCAACGCGGTGACCGCCGCTGCCACCGCCGGGCTGTGCAGATCGCCGCCCGTGACGACGACCTGCGCGGGCGACGGCTCGGCCGGGAACGCGCGCTGGATCTCGTTGGCGGTCTGCACGACCGGCAGGCTGGCCGGGAAGCCGCCATCGGGCGGATTCCCGAGCCGCAGGCCGACCGCGGGAACGGCCAGCGCCAGCATGGTCATGACCGCGACCCCGCCCCAGGCCGTCGGCCGGCGTGTGACCCGGCCAACCGCCGCTGCCCACAGCCTCGATGGCCGCGACGCGGTGCGCCGCCGGCGGAGGAACGGGATCGTGCCGCGGTCGGCGCGCGGCCCGAGCCAGGCCAGCAGGGCGGGCAGGAACGTCAGTGACCCGGCGACGGCGACGCCGACCACCGCGATGGTGCCGAGGCCGATGCCGGTGAACACCGGGTAGCCGGTCAGGAACAGCCCGGCGAGCGCGACCATCACGGTGCTGCCCGAGATCAGGATGGTCCGGCCGGAGGTCCGGGCCGCGACCGCCAGCGCGTGCTGCAGGCTGTGGCCCGCCGCCCGCTCCTCCCGTTCCCGGCGCAGGTAGAACAGCGTGTAGTCGACGCCGACCGCCATCCCAATGATCAGCACGACCTCGGCGGTGCTCTGCCCGGTCGGCAGCCACCGGCCGATGACCGAGGTCAGCGAGATAGCCGTGATCACCGCGGTCCCGGCCAGCAGCAGCGGGATCCCGGCGGCGATCAGCGCGCCGAAGACGGCGATGAGCAGGATCAGCGTGATCGGCAGCGACGTCCACTCGGCCCGATGAAAGTCGCTGCTCAGGACTTCGCCAGCGACCCGATCCTCGCTGGCGTCGCCCGTCTCAGCGATCCGCAGGCCAGGGTAGGAGGCCTGCACCGCGGCCACCGCGCGGAGCGCCGGCAGCACGGCCGCTGCCTCGTTGGCTCCGGTCACGTCGAACGTCACCAGCACCGCGGACCCGTTCGCCGAGATCAGCGACCGGCCGCCCGGACTCAGCGGCGACGAGATCGCGGCGGCGGTTGACCGTGGCAGCCGCTCGAGCGCGCTGACCACCTGGCGCGTGGCCTGGCGCAGGGCCGGGTCGGTGCTGAACCTCTCCCCTGCCGTCCTGCCCTGGATCAGGACGGCCTCGGACGGCGGCGGGCTGACGCGGAGCCGCTGCAGGGTCGCCTCGGCGACGCCGGACTGCCCTGGGTCGTTGGACGGCACCGTACTCGCGCCGGCCACGTGCCCGGCCGCGAACACGACGGCGACCATGACAAGCCAGCCGACGATGGCGACCCCGCGGTGCTTCACGCTCCACGCCGCGACCCGCTCGACCACTGGCTGGCGGGCGCGAGACGGCGCGCCGGACGGGGTTTGCGGAGAATGCCCCCCTGCAGGTGGCGATACTGGTAGCTGCGACTGGCGCATTGCTGCCCCTCCTAGGCCGGTGATGTCTGCTGGTTGCGGTCTGGCCCCGCCCGCGAGTGCCAGCTCGCGGGCGGGGTTTTGCGCGGCTAGCTGCCGCTGGGCTGCAGCGGCCCGAGCGGGCCGGGCTCGGCGAGCACGCCCTTGACCGGGCCGAGCGGGTCGGACGGTCCCCGCAGCATCGCCCTGGCGACGGTGCCGTGCAGCCGCGCGGTCAGCACCAGGACGTAGGTGAACAGCAGGAAGGCAACGAGGCAGCCGGCCGCGATGAGCAACGCCGGGCCGATCGAGGGGTAGACCCAGAGCCCGCTCGCGCCCGGGCCATGCGGCCCCGCGGGGAAGCTGCCGAACTGCAAGCCGGGCACGTGCGACGCCCCGCAGTTGCCGAAGCACACGTTCACCACGTACCGGTACCAGAGCGGCAGCGTGACCCCGGCCAGCAGAGAGGCCCAGACCGCGAACACGACGGCGTCGAGGGCGTACAACGGCACCCACAGCCCGGCCAGGTAGCACAGATCTCGCCAGGTCGCGCTGCTCCAGGCAGCCCTGGCGCGCCGCCATAGGCCGGGCCCCGCGGGCGCCGGGTAGCTGGCGCGCACCGGCTGGC
>JASHPF010000024.1 GCA_030038295.1 Streptosporangiaceae bacterium | reverse complement strand
CCGGCGAACCGGTAGTTGGCCTCCAGGCCGGTAAGCGCGTCCGGGCTGAAGCTCGCCCGCTCCTCGACCGCGATCCGCACCTCCTCTGCCCAGTCAATATCGTCGGGCGCGAAGGTGACGAGCCCGAGGCGCTCGGCGTCCTCGGCAGCCAGCGGCTCGCCGGCGTGTTTTTCCGCCGCGGCCAGGCCGGCCTCGTCGCCCCAGAACCTGGCCTGCAGCCGGGTCAGGCCGTTGCCCATCGGCAGCGGCCCCAGGTTGAGCTCTCCCACCGTGATGGTGGCCGGCGCCACGTCCTGGCCGCCCGTGCTTGGCTCAGCCGTCTCGGGCAGCCCGGACAGCATGTAGCTGCGATCGGCCGCGAGCGCCAGCTCCAGCAGCGAACCCGCGAAGCAGCTGCCCGGCTCGATCAGCGCGATCAGGCTGCGGCTGGTCACATCGAGCCGCTTCAGGGTGCGCTTGAGGTAGTGGATGATCTCGTTCGCCAGCCAGTCATCCCGGTGTGCCAGCAGCAGCGCGTCGCAGTCGAGCACCCGCGCCCGGTCACCCTCGGTGCGCAGCACCCACGTGCCGAGCTCCGGCTCGTTGGTCCGCAGATCCAGCACCAGGTCATCCAGCTCGCGAGCCACCGCGAGGGCCCAGAACCCCGTTCCCTGCTCGTGCAGGGCTTCGAGGCTGGCCGGCGTGTCACCCTCGGGGCCCCGCACGACGATGTCGACCCGGCGGGCCGCGCGGTCGAGGGTCGCGGTGACAGTGCGGTAGCCGATCTCGGTGTCGTCGCGACGCTTGTCCAGTGGCGTCAGGCTGATTCCGGTGGCGCCCTGCGGGCGGGTCGTGCGCTGCGCCAGATCCGCAGCCCGCGCGGCGATGGTCGCGTCCCACTTCGGCCGCGGCACCGCCTCGTCGACCAGGCGCCAGGCCACAGCCTTCTGGCCGCCCACTCCCTCGGCCCTGGTCGAGAAGAAGTCGGCGAGGTCGCGGCGCACATGCCGCTTGTCGGTCACCCTGGTCAGGCCGCCGGTGCCCGGCAGCACCCCCAGCAGCGGCAGCTCCGGCAGTGACACCACCGACGAGCGGTCGTCCACCAGCAAGATCTGCTCGCACGCCAGCGCCAGCTCGTAGCCGCCGCCCGACGCGGTCCCGTTCACGGCGGCCAGCCACACCTGACCCGAGCTGGCGGTCGCGTCCTCAATCGCCAGCCGGGTCTCGTTGGTGAACTTGCAGAAGTTGACCTTCCACGGGTGCGGCGAGGCGGCCAGCATCCGGATGTTCGCACCCGCGGAGAACACCTTGTCCTTGCCGCTGGTGAGCACGACGACGGCGACCTCCGGATACTCGAACCGCAGCCGCTGCACCGCGTCATACAGCTCGATATCCACGCCAAGGTCATAGGAGTTCAGCTTCAGCTCATACCCCGGCACGAGGCCGCCGGCCTCGTCCACGTCCATCGTCAGCGTCGCCACCCGGCCCTGCACCGACAGCCGCCAGTGCCGGTAACGCGCGGGCTCGGTCCGAAAGTCCACCACCGGCAGGCTCGCCGCCGAATCGGCGGTCGCGCCCGCGTCCTGGCCGGTATCGCTCACCCTGCCATCCTGCCACCGCGCACCGTCCCATGCTCTACTGGCTATACGCGAACCGTCAACTGTACGTAGCATGTTGGCCACCGGGCAGCGCGCTCGCCGGCCGGCCATCGTCCGGCGGCCGTCAGCCGACGTCGTTGAGACGCTGCCACTCCCGCCGGGCCGCGGCGGACCACCGGTCGTGACGGTCCGCGAACAGCCGCGCCGCCTCCAGGCCCCGCCACCGGGGCGGCAGCAGCTCGCCCGGCAGCGCCGGGTCAATCGACGGGAACCGCCGCCACGCGTGCACCAGCTCGATCTGCCGCGCCAGCACGTCCGCCGGCTCGCGCCCGCCGAAATCGTCGATGAACCGCTCGTACTGCTCCTCGACGCCGGTCAGGTCCCACGCCTGCGCGACCATGTCCGTCACGTCCCCCAGACCGACCCGGCTCGCCACGAACACCTGGGCGCCCGCGGCCACTCCGGCGTCCCGCAGCACGCCGATCGCCTCGGCTTCCCGTTCCGGATGCGGGCTGATCCAGAGGCCGGCGCCGAGCGAGCCGAACCCTGCCCAGCTCAGCCGCGTGCGCACCACGTGCCGGGCGCGACGCTCGCGGTCCGGGATGCGCGCGGCCACGACCAGCCACCGGCCGTCCCAGTCCGGCACCGGGCCGGCAAACGAGTAGATCCGCTCCGCGCCGGCGGTCAGCAGCCGCTCCGCGCTGCGGGTCAGCCGCCACCGGGTGCGCCGGCCGGTTCTCTCCGCGGTCAGCCAGCCAGCCGCCGCCGTGCGCATGAGCGCCTGGCGCGCCGCCTTCTCCTCCACGCCGAGCCGGGCAAGCGCGGCAACCACCGCCGACGTCCACGCGGTCCCGTCGCCCGGCAGCACCAACTCGCCGAGCAGGGTGAACAGCAGGCCGCGGGCGCTCGGCGCGCCCGCGGCGTGCCGGCGAGACAGCGCGGGGGCGCCGCGGTCGCTGGCCGCCGAGGCTCGGGTTACCGGCATGATCACGGGAGACTATCCGACCTCGGGACGGATCGCTGCCCGTCAGTGGCTGCGATCCCCTGACCCGAGCGCCAAGGTGCGGCTCACTTCGTACCTGACCGCCGACCGTGAGATGGCCAGCGACCGCGCGGCGAAGACCAGGCCACCGAGCATGACCGCCGTCCCGGTCAGGACCAGCACCATCGCGGTTATGGCGCCTGCCGCGGAGCGACTCGTCACGGCCACCGCGATGGCGATCACGCTGAGCACGAGCACGACGAGCCCGCAGAAGATGAGCAGCACCGCGTTGTGCAGCAGCCCGTGCCGCTGCAGCAGCATGGGCAGCTGCCGGTCGATCTCGGCGAGCCGCTCCCGCTCGCTGTCCGACACCTCAGCCGGCGTCACCAGGCTGCCGCCCGGCCCGGTGAGCAGCTGCAGGCGCTCGTGGGTCATGGCGCGCATCCGGTCGTTGACGGCGCCATACATCATCAGCAGGCCGTTGGACAGGATGCCCCCGGCCGTGATGAGCACGACGGGCACGACCATGGCCGAGATGGCGGAGATGGCAGCCAGATTCACGGCTACGTCCTTCCCCGCCGTGGCCGCGCGCACGCGGTGGCGGCTAGACGCGGACGCCGAGCCGGTCCGCGGCCGTCTTGGGCGCGTGCCGCACGTCGCCGGGCTGGCCCAGGGCTCGCCGCCAGCACGCGAACTCCAGCAGGATGCCATCAGGGTCCTGGAAGTAGAACGAGCGGACGAACACGCCAGGGTGCAGCTCGCTGGCCACGCCGAGCTCGCTGTCGTCGTGGTCGAGGATCGGGCTGACCCGCACGCCCTTGGCCTTGAGCTTGGCCCGGTACTCAAGGAACCGCTCCTCAGGCACGTTGAACGCGACGTGGTTCATCGACCCGACCGCGCTCGTCCACTCGCCCAGGCCCGGTACGGTCACCGGCGCGGAGACGCCAGGAACCGGATCCGGTGCAGCGGGGAACCAGAAGAACGCCAGCGCGTTTCCCCCGCCCATGTCAAAGAAGAAGTGCTGGCCGGCGCCACCCGGCAGGTCGAGCGTCTTGATCAGCCGCATGCCCAGCACGCGCGTGTAGAAGTCCACCGTCCGCTGCATGTCCGAGCACACCAGCGCCAGGTGGTTGACGCCACCGAGATCGAATTCCTCGTTCCGCCACTCCATCACGACCTCCTCAGGGGCTGGCGCGACCACTAGAGCCGAACTTAGGCTCAGGTCCCCCGCTGCGCCAGACCGGAGCGGCGCGGATCGGAGCGAGCAGATGACGGAGATCGTGCGAGAGTTTGTCGGGCTGCCGTCCCCGGTGGCAGGCCGCGCGGGCGCGGGCGGCCACCCGTGCCAGGGCCTGTATCACCGCCCGGCCGGGGCCCGGCCCGCGACCGCGTTCATCGCCACGCACTACAACGTGGACTTCGCCGAGCACTACCTGGCCGGCTACCTGGCCGAGCGCGGCTTCGGCTTCCTCGGGTGGAACACCAGATTCCGCGGTAACGAGGCCAGCTTCCTGCTCGACCACGCGCTGGCGGAGATCGGAGTCGGCGTGCGCTGGCTGCGGACGCAGGCGGGCGCGGAACGGGTCGTGCTGCTGGGCAACTCGGGCGGCGGCTCGCTGATGGCCGCCTACCAGTCCCAGGCCGTCGAGCCGAACGTCGTGCCGGTCCGCGGCATGCACCCGCTGCCGGCGATCGAGGGGCTGCCGCCGGGCGACCTGTTCGTCGCGCTCGCCGCGCACTCCGGGCGTCCGGAGGTGCTGACGAGCTGGCTCGACCCATCGGTCACCGATGAGACCGACCCGCTGTCGGTGGACCCCGCGCTTGACCCGTATGAGCCGGCCAACGGGCCGCCCTTCAGCCCGGAATTCCAGGCTCGCTATCGCGCGGCCCAGCGCGCGCGCAACGAGCGCGTCACGGACTGGGCCCTCGCCGAGCTTGACCGGCTGGACGGCACGCGAGCCAGGGACCGGCTGTTCACGCTGCCGCGTACCTGGGCCGACTTGCGGATGATCGACCCGTCGATCGAGCCGTCGGACCGCCGGCCCTCCTGGTGCTACGCGGGCGACCCGATGCGAGCAAACTACGGCGTGTTCGGCATCGGCACGGTCAGCACGCTGCGCACCTGGCTGTCCATGTGGAGCCTGCGCACCTCGCAGTGCACCGCGGCGCCGCACCTGGCCAGGATCACCGTGCCGTCCCTGGTCATTCACGCGACCGCGGACACCGGCGTGTACGCCAGCGACGCCCGCACGCTGTTCGACGCCATCGCCGCGCCGGATAAGAGACTGCACTTCATCGGCGCCGACCACTATCTGCAAGAGCCAGCCGGCGCGCGCCCGGACGCGGCCGACCTTATCGCGGATTGGACGTCGGAGCGCGGCGGCTAGCGCCGCACCTGCAGTCACGAATGTCACCCGAATGCACATCTGGTTCTTCCGTTGCGAAAGCGATCAGTACAGAATGGCGTTTGCCTGTCATTAAGGCATCGGGGAGGAAAGATGGTGTGGCTAGCAGTTGTTGCGCTGATCCTGGCGGCGGGCGCGATCGCCATCGGTGTCATAGCCCGGCGGGATAACGCGACGCTGACCAGCGAGCTTTCCGCGCACACCGTGGAGCTACAGCGCCTCGACGCCGCCGTGACCAAGCTCCAGACCGACGTCGACGTGGCTACCAAGGGGCTTGACGCCGCGCACGTGCAGGTGAAAGTCAGTCGCGAGGACCTGGACAAGGCCGTCGAGTCGGCGGCGCAGCAAACGGAGCAGCTGCGCCAGCTGCTGCTGCGCGCAGACGCCCACTTCGTCTCCGCGGACGCGGACGCCGTCCTGGGCACCCGGCTGGTGGCCGAGCTCGAGCACTACGCGGTCGACTCGCTCGAGCAGCAGGCCGCCGGTTCGCGACCGCGCATCCTTCGTGGCGGTCTGTATGCACAGCGGCCAGTTCGCGAGCTCGTCCCCGATCTGGTGGATGGGTTCCTCACCGCGCTCAAGGCGGGCCTCATGTACCGGCAGGCTGACCCGCCGGACGGCAGCCGCTTCTACCTGCGCTGGCCGGGAGACCTGCCGTCGCCGGATCTTTTGCTCGACACGTTGCTCAAGGCGGCCAGCGTGGCCGCGAAACCGGTCGAGCCGGCCGGAACGACAGAGCTGCGGACGCTGCTGCACGCCATGCACGGCGGCAGCACCGGTTTCCTGTTTGTCGGACCGCTGGTCATCGAGCGCCTGCCCACGCGGCTGCTGGCCGGCATCGCGCCGTCCGGCTGGTCGGGCCCGAGCGACGACCAGAAGACGCAGGCCCTCGACGGCAACAACCCCCCGGTCGTCGAGCAGACCCGCCAGGTTCTCGACTGGCCGACGGAACTGACGGCCTGATCTGCTCGCGCCGGTCAGGCCGCGGTGAGCGGCGTGAACTGGAAGCCAGCCTGCTTCAGGTCGATCGACAGCGTGGCAGCAGGTCGGCCGGTCTCCGGGTCGACGTCCACCCACACGCCGCCGCCCAGCGATACGTCAAGAAGCACGACGATCTCGATCCGGTGGGCCGCGCGCATGCTGCGGCGCGCGGCGTGCGGGTCGGCCAGACCGCCTGCACGGAATGCCGCCCGGCGCGCGTACGTGGTGAGCGCGTCCATGCCAAGGAACGGACGGCCGCCGGCGACGGCCGCGGCCGACCCGCAGATCACCGCCGCGTAGCGAGCCGACGGCTCGCCGGCTTCCGGCGGCCCGGTCAGATCGTGCTGCGCCGTGTCCTGGCCAGCCAGCTCCGCGGTGTCTAGCTCAGCCGGCTCCCCGGTGTCCTGCTCAGCCGGCTCTGCGGTGTCCTGCGCAGCCTGCTCCCCGGTGTCCTGCTGAAGCAGCTCCGCGGTGTCCTGCTCAGCCGACGCCGCGCTGTCCTGTGCGGCCTGCTCCGCGGTGTCCTGCGCAGCCGACGCCGAGGTGTCCTGCGCAGCCCGTTCCCCGGTGTCCTGCGCAGCCCGCTCCGGCCGGCCCGGCAGCCGGACGAGGCGCATGCTGGGTGCGGTCTCGTGGTGCTCGGCGGTCGACACGTCGAGCATGAGCCGGCCGCGCGAGACCACGAAAGAAACCCGGGCTGCTTCCTGGTTCAGGCCGGCCGCCGCGAGAGCCCCGAACAGCAACAGCTCCCGGTGCTCCGGGCTGCCGTCCGGAGCAGGCAGCTGCTGCTCCGCGATGGCCTCCGCCATCGCCTGCACGACCTCCGCCGTGATGCCCCCGCCAGGCCCCAGCGGCTCAGGAGCATTCTCATACCCCTTGCTCACGAGCCGCAGCTGATGCTCACGCTCGGCGTGATCCGCGAGCTGCAGGCGAAGCTGCTCCTGGTAGTACGGGGACAGCGGCAGGTGCTCCGCCGCGGCCCGCTCCTTCTGCTGCGCGAGCTCGCCGGCGGCGCGCTCTTCCCCGCTGACGACCTTCCCATCGATGACGGAGCCGTTGGCGCCATTTCCCGCGGGCTCGGCGGAACCGTTTCCGGGCCCGCCGTCATCGGGGGCGACGGGCCTGTCCGCGGGCGGCCCGCCGACCGGCGCAGTCGGCACGTAGCCCTGCGTCCGGGTTAGCAGGCCCCCGAAGCCATCAAATGGCCACCAGCGAGGCCGGCGGTGCTCATGCGGCTCGGGAGGCCCCTGTTCTGTCGTCATGACTGTCTATAGTCACCCGAAATTGCATCTCACGCAATGTCAGAACGGCTGGCTGCCATTAGCCGGGAGGGTGACAAGCCCGGTCCGGCCGCCAGGCCCGCGCGAGCTGAACCACCGCGGCTGCCACAATTCGAGCAGCCGCGGGCCGAGGCCACCCCGTTCCCCCCGCTGTCCGCGCCGTTCATCGGAGCCCTACGCCAGCTGCCACCAGGTAGCCTCGGCCCGTGACCGACCCGACACCGCTCGACAATCCGGCCTATGCTGCGCTGCTCGGACCTCAGGCGTTCCTGGCCGAGCGCGCCGGGAACGCGCTGCGCTTCCCGGCGGACGTGGCGCCGTTCGCCGGGCTGCCCGCGCGACCCGGCCCCGACGACTGGCACGGGCTGGCCAAGCTAGCCGGGTCGGGCGGCATCGCGGTCACTGCGGGCGTGCCGGTGCAGCCGCCGCCGGACTGGCGGGTGCTGCGGGTGATCGACGGGGTGCAGCTCACGGGTGAGCAGGTCACGGGCCACCAGGACCCGGAGGCCAGCGCGCTCGGGCCCGCCGACGTGCCCGAGATGCTGGACCTGGTGCAGCGCACGCAGCCGGGACCGTTCCTGACGCGCACCGTCGAGTTCGGCGGCTACCTCGGCATCCGGCGGAACGGGGCGCTGGTCGCGATGGCCGGGCAGCGGCTGCGGCCGCCCGGCTGGACGGAGATCAGTGCCGTGTGCACCGACCCCAGTCTGCGCGGCCAGGGCCTGGCGACCAGGCTGACGCTCGCCGTGGTGGCGGCTATCCGGGCCCGGGGCGACACGCCGTTCCTGCACGCCACCGCCACCAACGTGACGGCCGTCCGGCTCTACGAATCGCTCGGCTTCGAAGTCCGCCGCACCGCGCCATTCACGGTCCTGCGCGCCCCGTCTTAGCTGAACCGGCCTGGCCGCGCGGTCTCGTTGTGCAGCACGGCGGCGCCGCTGAACCGGCCGTGCGCGAGATCCGCCAGCGCGTCATCGGCGCGCTCCATCGGGTACGGCACGGTGGTCGGGCGGATGCCGAGCCGGGCGGCGATGGCGAGGAATTCCTCGCCGTCGCGCCGGGTGTTCGCCGTGACGCTGCGCAGCTGCCGTTCCTCGAACAGCTCGCCCGCGTAGCTCAGCGACGGGATATCCGACAGCCAGATGCCGGCGATTGCCAGCGTGCCGCCGCGGTCAAGCGCGCGCAGCGCAACCGGCACCAGCTCGCCTGCGGGCGCGAACAGGATGGCTCCGTCCAGCGGCTCCGGCGGCGAGTCCGCGGCGTCGCCGACCGAGTCGGCGCCGAGCTCCGCTGCCAGCTTGCGGTTGCCCTCTCCTCTGGTCAGCACGTGCACGCGCAGCCCCTGGTGGAGGGCTACCTGCGCGATGATGTGCGCGCTGCCGCCGAAGCCGTAGATGCCCAGGCGCCCGCCGGGCGGCACGGCCGCCCGCTGCAGGGCTCGGTATCCGATGATGCCCGCGCACAGCAACGGCGCGGCGTGCTCGTCGTCGAGCGCCTCGGGCAGCTCGTAGACGTACGCCTCGTCGGCCACGCACGCGTCGGCGTACCCGCCGTGGACATCCCACCCGGTGAACGTGGGCGCCAGGCAGAGATTCTCCGCACCGCGGCGGCAGAACACGCAGCGGCCGTCCGTTCTGCCGAGCCACGGCACCCCAACCCGGCTGCCGACGGCGAACCGGCTCGCGCCCGCACCGAGCGCCTCAACCCGGCCGACGACCTCGTGCCCCGGCGTGATCCCCGGATGCCGCGGTGGCAAGTCACCCTCGGCCAGGTGCAGGTCCGTGCGGCACACGCCGCAGCAGGTCACGCGCACTCGTACCTGGCCGGGGCCGGGCTCAGGCTCGGGCCGCTCGACCCGGCGCAGTGGCCACTCGTCGATAGGCGCAACGTGATCCACTACCCAGGCGCGCACGTATCCTCCCCCTGACTTGTTAACCCCGCCCGGCGCGGTTAACGCCGCGAGGTCCACCTCGGCCCGATGACCGCCCAGTCCCGCCCCCACGCCGCCATCCGGCGCCTGCCGACGGCCGCCCGGACGACGGCCGCCGCCAGCCCGAGCAGCACGCCCAGTGCCGCGACGCTGGCCAGGACGGCGTTGGCGATGCCGTCCAGCACGTCACCACGGCTCAGCGGCGGCCGGGTCAGCTGGCCCGAGCCGGTCACCCAGATGTCTACCCGCTGGCCGGCCCTAGCGGTCAGGCCGACGGCGATGACGCCGGTGTGCGACCTGCCGTCGGGAAGCTTCCAGCGGGCAGTGACCCAGGCGGCGCCCCACGCTCCATCCTGACTGGCAACGTCGGCGGACGCGCTCTGCTGCAGCACCGCAGGGACCTCGCGCCAGGCCCGCTCAGCCCGCTGCTCGCGTAGCGCGGCCGCGTCCGCAATACGGCCGGTCAGAATGCCCAGCACCGGCGCCGCGACCAGGAACAGCACCACGATTCCGGTCATGATCGCGGCCTCGACGTCGTCGATCCGCCGTCGCAGTGGATTGCGCGCGCAGCCCCGCGTCCGGTTTGCCAGTGGATGTCGCAGTGACACCAGCGGCACCTCCGATCCAGGCTGCCCCCGGTCTGCATGGCTGCTGACGCCTCTACCCGGCAGCGTAAGGGTCTTACGTCACCAAGCGTTAGTCCTGCCATCAGGTTTGTGCACATGTGCTGTCAGTCTCTAGGGCCGGAAGTCCTGGGTAACGCGGTCGTGGGGGTCGGTCGAGCCGGCCACGCGCCGTCAGCGCAGCTGGCGCAGGAATGGGTCCCGCGGCACGGTCGGCGCCAGCCGCGCCCGCGCGGCCGCGGGATGCGCGCCGTCGGACCCCACAATCAGCCGATTAAGGTCCAGCTCGGCGATCTCGGGCAGATCGTCGGCGAGCCGGGACACCCGCAGCAGCAGCCCGGCCACCGCCGCCGACCCGGCCTGGTCGAGCAGCCGCGCCGCCGTCGGCACCGCGCTGATCATCGCGTCGGCATCCGCGTCGGTCAGCGGCGCCAGCCGGGCCGACCGGTCGGCCGGCCCGCCCGAGGCCACCCCGCCGAGCCAGAACACCACGAGCGGGCCAAATACAGGCTCCTGCGTCACCGCCACCCCGGCCTCGACCTCGGCCATTCCGGGTTTCGCTGGGCGCGTGGCCGCCAGCCGGATCTGGTAGCAGGCCAGCAGCCTGGCCACCTCGTCGGCCTCGAGCCAGCCGCCGCCCGGATGCTCGGCCAGGAACCGCGACGCCAGGTCGCTGGCTGCGGCGGTGTCCGCGTCGGCCAGCTCGGGGACCTGCCCACGGGGGGTGTCCCGCCACTCCCGGTAAGCCGCCGCGTGCGCCAGCGCGCGCGCCGCGCTCTCCGGGTAGCCGTACACGGGCACCCGGCTCGGCCAGCTGGCGCTACCCGGTGCGGCGCCGACGGCCGCGGCGGTCACGGCGGTCACGGCGGTCGCGGCGGTCAGCATGCCGACCGATTCAGGTCGGTCGAGCAGCGCGGCGGCCATGGGCTTGGCCACCCTCGCGGTGCGGATCGCGTCGGTGAGATCGGCGACCGCCGTCGGTACCCCGATGGCGAGCAGCGCGTCCACGCCGTCGTCGGCCGCCACGTGCTCGAGGCAGGCCCGGAACGCGTCCGGCTCGACCGCACCGGTGGTGTCCACCGGGCCTGTCACCGCGGATCTGGACGGCAGCAGCCGGGCCAGCAGCTCGCGCGTAGCCGGGCTGAGCGTCACGACAGTCAGGCCGCTCTCGACGCACGCGTCGGCGGCGAGCGCGCCGGCGCCCCCCGCGTTAGACACGATGGCGACCCGGCGACCGGCCGGCAGCGGCTGGGCGGCCAGGAACGCGGCCGCCTCGACCAGCTCGCCGAGGCTGTGCGTCGCGACGATGCCAGCCTGGCCGAACAAGGCCTCCTGCGTCACCAGGGGCGTGTCGACGGCGGTGTGCGACTCTGCCGCGCGCCGGCCGGCCGCTGACCGGCCGCCGACGACGGTCAGCACCGGCAGCTTGTGGCCGACCCGCCGCGCGGTGCGCGCGAACCCGCGCGGGTTGCCGAACGACTCCAGGTACAAGATGGCGAGACTCGTCTGCTCGTCCTGTTCCCACCAGGTCAGCAGGTCGTTGCCGGACACGTCGTACTTGTCCCCGACCGACGCGAACGACGAGACGCCGACGCCCAGCCGGGACAGCTGCTCGAGCAGCGCGAGCCCGATGCCACCCGACTGCACGACCAGCCCGGCGTCACCGCGCGCGGGCGCGGTGGCGGCGAAGCTGGCGTTGAGCCGCAGCGCCGGTACCGCGATGCCGTAGCAGTTGGGACCCACCAGCCGCATCCCGTAGCCGCGGCAGATGGCGAGCAGGTCGGCACCGGAGTCCCCGAGCCCAGCGGAGATCACCGCGAGCGCGCGCACGCCGCGGCTCCCGCACTGCTCGGCCACGGTCGCGACGTCCGCCGCCGGCACCGCGATGACCGCGACGTCGACGCCGACCGGCAGGTCGGCCGGCGAGCTCAGGCACGCCAGTCCCTCGACGGTGCCGCCGCGCGGGTTAACGGCGTAGACAGCCCCGCCGAACCCGCCCGCGACGATGTTGTGCAGAATCTCGCGGCCCACCGAGCCGCGGTGCCGGCCCGCTCCCACCACGGCGATGGACGCGGGCTGGAGCAGCGATCGCAGGCTGGCGATGTCGGCCCGACTGGCGCGCCCGGCCACCGCATCCAGATAGCTGTCGAGGTGGGCCGCGTCGAGGCCGGGCAGCGGCATCGTCAGCTCGATGACGCCGTCCGTGAACTTCCGCTTCACCACCAGGCCGGCGTCGGCGAACACGCGCAGCATCGCCACGTTCTCCGGCAGCGTCTCGGCAGCGAACGCGGTCAGGTGTCGCTGCCGCGCGAGCGACACCAGGTGCTCAAGCAGCAGCGTCGCGATGCCGCGGCCGTGCATCTCGTCCGCGACCGCGAACGCAACCTCCGCGACGCCCGGCCGGCCCGTCGACTCATAGCTGGCGACGCCGACCAGCTGCCCGCCGAGCCGGGCCAGCAGCGCGACGTGATCGGGCCCCGCCGGCCGGCACAGCCGCCGCGCCTCGCGCTCCGGCGCCTGCGGGCTGAAGCTGAAGAACCGGAAATAGGAGTTGGCCGGCGACAGCCGCTCGTGCATCTCCCTGACGTCCGCGGCGTCGTCCGGCGTCGCCTGCCGGATCTCGACGGTACTGCCGTCTGCCAGTAGGGCAAACCGACTCTCGGGAGCGCGATCTGTCATCGAGTCACCGCCAGCCATCAGCCTACTCGGGAGTCATGGGAGGCTTGCGGCATGGCGTCGGAAGGAGTCCGCCGGTGACCTGCAGCCTGCACGTGTCCTGGGAGGAGCAGCTGACCAGCTATGACTTCGGCCCTGACCACCCGCTAGCCCCGATCAGGGTCAAGCTCACCATCGAGCTCGCCCGTGCGCTCGGCGTGCTGGCCCGGCCGGGCGTCGTCGTCGCGCCGGCACCCGCAGCGACCGACGCCGAGCTGCAGCTCGTCCACGACGGCGCGTACATCGCCGTTGTCAGGGCGGCCGGCGGAGATGACGACCAGCCGCGCCCGGATGCGCCGACGCTGCTGCGATACGGCCTGGGCACGCCAGACGACCCGGTGTTCGCCGGGATGCACGCGGCGTCCGCGCTCGTGGCCGGCGCGACGCTGGGCGCCGCGCGCGCGCTCTGGTCGGGATCGGTGCAGCACGCGGCGAACATCGCCGGCGGCCTGCACCACGCGATGCGCGGCAGCGCGAGCGGGTTCTGCGTCTACAACGACCCCGCGATCGCGATGTGCTGGCTCCTGGCCCAGGGCGTGGAGCGGATCGCCTACGTCGACATCGACGTCCACCACGGCGACGGCGTGCAGGCCGCGTTCTGGGACGATCCGCGGGTGCTGACGATCAGCGTTCATGAGCACCCAGCCACGCTGTTCCCCGGCACGGGACGTGCGACGGAGACCGGCGGCCCGGCGGCCGACGGCGGCGCCGTGAACGTGGCCCTGCCGGCGGGGACCACGGACGCGGGCTGGCTGCGCGCCCTGCACGCCGTCGTGCCGCCGTTGCTGGCGGCGTTCCGGCCGCAGATCCTGGTCACCCAGCACGGCTGTGACACCCACTGGAGCGACCCGCTCGCCGACCTCGAGGTAACGATTGACGCACAGCGGGCGGCGCACGCGCTGCTGCACCGGCTCGCCCACGAGACGGCCGACGGCCGGTGGCTGCTGACCGGCGGCGGGGGCTACCAGCTCGTGCAGGTGGTCCCGCGCACCTGGACACACCTGCTCGCCGAGGCGTCCGGCGAGCCGATCGACGGGGCCACGCCGACGCCGGCCACCTGGCGCGAGTATGTCGGCTGGGTGTCGGCCGAGCCGGCGCCGGAGCTGATGACCGAAGGCGCCAGCGCCGAGTTCGCCGGCCTCGACCGCGGATACGATCCGGCCGACCCGGTCGACCAGGCCATCATGGCGACGCGCAACGCGGTGTTCCCCCTGCACGGCCTGTTCCCGTGACAGCAGCGCCAGCCAGCTTGCTGCCGAGCGCTGCGGCCGCAACTGGCGGGCGCGGCGAGGGTCTCGACACCGGGTGAGTGGTGCCCATCGGCCCGCCGACCAGGGACCTTTTGGTCCGCCGACCAGGGACCTTGGTCCCGGTCGACGCCATCGGACCCGCGGCTAGGGTGAAAGAATGACAGCTAGTGCAGCGACTCCCGGCGGCATCAAGGTCTTCTTGCTCGACGATCATGAGATCGTCCGGCGGGGCGTGCGGGACATGCTCGAGGCCGAGCCGGACATTACCGTGATCGGCGAGGCGGGCACGGCCGAGTCGGCCCTGGCCCGGATCCCCGCGCTGCGACCCCACGTGGCCGTGCTGGACGTCCGGCTACCCGACGGTGACGGCGTCACCGTCTGCCGGGAGATCCGGTCCCGGATGCCGGAAGTGGCGTGCCTGATGCTGACCTCGTTTGGCGACGACGACGCGCTGTTCGACGCCATCATGGCTGGTGCCGCCGGATACGTGCTCAAGCAGATCCGCGGTACCGACCTCGTCGGCGCGGTGCGCACGGTCGCCAGCGGCGAGTCCATGCTCGATCCCGAGGCCGCCAGCAAGGTGCTGGCCCGGATGCGCGATCAGGCCAGCAAGGCCGATCCGCTGGCGGGCCTCACGCTGCAGGAGCGCAAGATCCTCGAGTTGATCGGCGAGGGCCTGACGAACCGGCAGATCGGCGAGCAGATGTTCCTCGCCGAGAAGACCGTCAAGAACTACGTCTCCTCGCTGTTCGCCAAGCTCGGGATCGAGCGGCGCACGCAGGCCGCGGTGTACGCGACCCGCATCTTCACGGGCTAGCAGGCCGACGCCACGCGGCGGTCAGCCCTGCGGTACCGAATCTGGCAGCGGCACCTGCCACTCCAGCTGGGTGCCGCCGGCGGGCGTCCCGGCTACCCGGAGCGACCCGCCGCACTCCGCGGCCCGCCGCTCGAGGTTGACCAGGCCGCTGCGCCGACCGCCGGGCTTGATGCCGGTGCCGTCGTCGGTGACGGTCAGGCTGAGCGTGTCGGCCGCGCGCACGTGCACCTCCACCGCGCTGGCCGTCGCGTGCCTGGCCGCGTTCGACAGTGCCTCGCGGAGCGCGCCGAGCAGGTGCTCGGCCGCGTCGGCCGGCACCCCGGTGTCGAGGGGGCCGTCCAGCCGGAGCGTCGGCGCGAAGCCGAGCAGCCCGGTCATCTCGTCGGCCACCTCGACGATCCGGGACCGCAGCCCGGTAGGCCGAGCCTGCGGCCGGGCCTGCAACTCGAAGATGGACGTCCGGATGTCCCTGATGGTCTCGTCCAGCGCGTCCACCGCCTGGCTCACCCGGCCCGCTACCTCGGGCGAGCCGATGAGGCCGACCGCCCCTTGCAGCGAGATGCCGGTCGCGTAGAGCCGCTGAATAACCAGGTCGTGCAAGTCGCGGGCGATGCGGTCGCGATCCTCGAACACCGCCACCCGTTCCGCCTGGCGCCGGTGCTCGGCTAGTTCCAGCGCGATTCCCGCCTGGGTCGCGAAGGTCACCAGCATGTCGGCGGCCGCCGGAGCGAGCGGCATCGCGCCCGGCCGCCGTCCCGCGGTGAGCACGCCGCGCACGTTTCCCGCGGCGCCGAGGGGCACGAGAACGGCCGGACCCAGGGTCAGCCGCTCTCTCGTCACCGGGGCGACCCGGTCATCATGGCTGTAGTCCGCGACGGTCAGCAGCTGGCCGGTGGCCAGCACCACGCCGGATGCGGAACCGGTGGCGGGCACGACCATGCCAACCGCGTCGTGCGCGTCCTCCCCCGCTGCGTGCGCGATCTCCAGCACCTCGCCGCCGCGAGCCGGCAGCGCGAGCATGACCAGGTCGGCGCCCGACATGTCCAGCGCCTTGGTGGTGATCAGCGCGAGCGCGTCGCTGACGTCCGCGCCCGACAGCAGCGCACTGGTCACCTCGGCGCTGGCAGCCAGCCACCGCTGCTGGCGGCGCGCCTCGTCGTACAGCCGCGCGTTCTCGATGGCCACGCCGGCCGCAGCTGCAAGGGCGACCAGCACCGCCTCATCTTCCTCGTCGAACTCGCCGCCGTCGGCCTTCTCGGTCAGGTAGAGGTTGCCGTAGACCTCGTCCCTGATCCGGATCGGCACGCCGAGGAACGACGTCATCGGCGGGTGACCGGCCGGGAAGCCTGACGACAGCTCGTGGGCGCTCAGGTCGGCGACCCGGACTGGCCGCGGATCGCGGATCAGGGCGCCCAGCAGCCCCCGGCCCTCGGGCCAGTGATGGATCCGGCCGATCTCCTCCTCGGTGAGCCCCACCGGGATGAACTCGGCGAGCCGGCCGCCCTCGCCGATCACGCCCATGGCGCCGTAGCGGGCGTTCACCAGCGAGACCGCCGCTTCGACGATGCCGCGCAGCACCACCTCGATGTCGAGGTTCGTGCCGACCGCGACGACGGCGTCGAACAGCGCGTTGACGCGGTCCCTCGTCGCGAGCACCGCCTGCAGCCGCACCTGTAGCTCGGCGAGCAGCTCGTCAAGGCCGAGGCTGGGCAGCCTCGGCGGCGGCTTCTCGGTGTCCACTGCCTCTCCAGCCTCGCCTGAATCACCAGAAATCGTTGTCGATCATACGTCTGGACCCGATCCCGGTCGCCAGGGCGCTAGGTCAGCCGGCGCTCCGCCGCCCACCGGGTGAGCTGGTGCCGGCTGGATAGCTGCAGTTTGCGCAGCACCGATGAGACGTGGCTCTCCACCGTCTTGACCGAGATGAACAGCTCTCTCGCGACTTCCCGGTAGGTGTAGCCACGCGCGATCAGCCGGAGCACCTCGCGCTCCCGGCCGGTCAGCTGGTCCAGCTCCGGGTCGAAGGACGGACGCTCGAGCTCGGCCGCGGCCCCGGCGGCGAACGCGTCGAGCACGAACCCGGCCAGCCGGGGCGAGAACACAGCATCGCCGGCCGCGACCCGGCGGACCGCGTCAAGCAGCTCAGGGCCCGAGATCGTCTTGGTCACGTAGCCACGGGCGCCAGCCCTGATGACGGCGATGACGTCCTCCGGCGCGTCCGAGGCCGACAGCGCGAGGAACTTCACCTCGGGATGCCCGGCCCTGACCGCCGCCACGACCTGCTGTCCGCCGCCGCCGGGCAGGTGCACGTCCAGCAGCACCACGTCGGGCAGCACCGCCGAGATCTCGCTGATCGCCGGCGCCACGTCCGCGGCCTCTCCGACGATCTCGACGTCACCGGACAGCTCGGACCTGACGCCAGACCGGAACATGCCGTGATCGTCGACGATGTACACCCGCGGCGCGGGCGTGCCGGGCGCCGCCGGTACGCCGCGGGCGGCTCCGGGCTCGGGTCCCGCCATCAGCGCCGCGCCGACCGGTCCGCGGCCACTCTCGGCATGACCAGCGATACCTCGGTGCCCTCCCCCGGCGCGCTGCGGACCGTCGCCGAGCCGCCCCGCCGAGCCACCCGCGCCCGTACCGACTCGGCCAGCCCCTTCCGGTCCGCCGGCACGGCGTCAGGGTCGAACCCGCGGCCGCGGTCCCGCACGAACACCGACACCGAGTCGGGCTCGACCTCGGCGAAGACCGACACGACGTCCGCTCCCGACCACTTCGCCGCGTTCACGGTGGCCTCCCTGGCGGCCGCGAGCAGCGCGGTCAGCTCCTCGTCCAGGAGACAGTCGCCAACGGTCACGGCCTCGACCGAGATCCCGTGCTGCGCCTCCACGTCCTGCTGGATGAGGCGGACGCCGTCGGCCACGGTGGCGGCCTCGCTGTCGAGCGAACCGGGCGCCCGCCCGTCGAACAGCCACGACCGCAGTTCCCGCTCCTGCGCCCTGGCGAGGTGGATGACCTGGTGCGGGTCTCCGGCGCGACGCTGAATCAGAGCCAGCGTCTGCAGCACCGAGTCATGCACCCTGGCCGCGATGTCGGCCCGCTCCTCAGCGCGGATGCGCGCCTGGCGCTCCTGGACCAGGTCCCTGGCGACGCGCAGCCACCACGGGCCGAAGGCCAGTGCTATGCCGCCGACCAGCAGCACGATGCCGGCGAGCGGGCGCAGCAGGGCCACGCTGGTCTCGTGGCCCTCGAGCAGCGTCACCGCGCCGCCCAGCAGCAGCAGCACCGCGACCATCAGTCGCAGTAGCAACCGCGAGCGGCGGCGGGAAGTCGGGCGGCCAGCCGGATCGGCGAATTCGCGCAGCTGCTGGCGCTCGACGGGATCCGCGTTCCGGCTGATGAGCACCAGGCCAGCGGCGCACACCAGCAGCGGCACCGCCAGGCCAGCCACCCAGCTCGCGTGCAGTGCCGAGGCGATGACCAGCGCGGCCGCCAGCACGGAGGCCAGCGCGGCCGCCAGCGCGATGCCCCGCTTGTCCGCCAGCGCCGTCGTGGCGATGCTGGTGTCGGCGCCCTGCGCCGGGATGAGCAGCCAGGCGATCACGTAGGCTGCGGCGACGAATCCGCTGGTCACCAGCGCGAGAACGACCAGCACCGCCCGCAC
>JASHPF010000203.1 GCA_030038295.1 Streptosporangiaceae bacterium | reverse complement strand
TCGGCCGCACGCCGAGCCCATCCGCTGTGTCGGCGGGAGCGGGTACGTCGGCGCGGTCGGGCACATCGGCGCGGTCCGGCACATCGGCGCGGTCGGGCACGTCGGCGGAGTCCGCCGTCGCCCCCGCGTCAGGCAGCCTCGCCGACCGGGCCGATCCGGCGGTCCCGACGCGGCCGAGCATGGCCGCGTCGACCGCGCGGACCCGGACGGGCGAGCTGACCGCCGGCCGATCCGGCCACACGGGCGGGGCCGGGTGTGCCGAGTCGTCTGGTGGCAAGCCGTCGGCGGTTGCGGAAGCCGGGCCGATCTCCGCCACGCCGAGAATCGAGCCCGTGTGCGTTATGCCGGTAGTGACTCCGGCCTGCGCTGCGCCGACCGGCGGGCTAGCCGACGCCGCGTCGACGGGCGCGCGCCAGACCCGCGCGACGACGACGATCAGGTCCTGCTCCGCCGCCGGGGCCATCCGGCACCAGGTGCGCGGCTCAGCCAGGTACCGCACCTGCGACAGCACGAGTTCGGGCAGCCGCTTGCCCTCCAGGACGGGCCTGGTCACGAGCCACGCGAGCACGCCCGGCGGCAGCACGTACAGCCACACCCAGGTATGGCTGAACGGCATCCCGGCGAGCGTGAGGATCAGCATGTACGGGACCGCAATCGCCAGAAACGCGGTCACCTGGCCGATGGGCAGCGGCATCGGGAGCCGGAAGTCGTAGAGCTTGTACAGCCGCTTCTCGATCTTCCAGATGTTCGTGTAGGTCGGGAGCTCCACGCGCCGCCTCCTTCCGCCTGCTGGCTAGGCCGGCCGCGAGCCCGCGCCCGCGTCAGTGCACGCCGAGTGCATTCGCGATGCCGGTCGCGATCGTCTGCACGATGCTGGGCGTGTAGAAAACGACGGCAATGGCGATCGCCAGCACGATGAACTGAACGAAGCGAATGATCTCGCGGGTGAACAAGAAGAAGATCGCGACGATGCCGACGATGCCGAGGAACAGGGGCCCGAAAAGACCCTGCAGGTAGCTAACGAGGCCTTGGGTGCTGAGCGCCACGGGATGCGCGGCGGCGAGCAAGTGAGCCGACATGGGGCCTCCGGGGGTGAGTGAGCGCGGCGATGAAGCGCGGGGTATCGGTTGCGGCGGCGTCGCGTCACGGCGGCCCCTGGGCCAGCGGCTGGGTGGCCGCGCCGATCGATCGGACATCCCACGTGCCGCCGCGCTGGACGACCGTCAGCTGGTAGGTCATCTGTAGTCCCGCGGGCGCGGCGGCGGCCGGTCCGGCCGACCGCGGCGCCGGCTGCGCCGGTAGCTGCCAGCTGACGGTGACCGAGATGGTCCGGGTCGAGCCGCCGGCGGGCGCATACACGGCGTCGATGGCCTCGAAGCGGACAGCGCCGCCCAGCCCGGCGATCGGGGCGCCGGGCGTGACGAACCTCGCGAGCGTCGCCTCGTCGCCGCTGGCGTACGCCTGGAAGAAGCCGGCGAGCTGATTCTGCAGCGCGGCCTCGGTGGCCTGATCGCCGCCCGACCGGGTGACGAGCGGAGCGGCAGCCTTGGCCGGCCCTGGCAGCAGGGCCGGCTCACCGGACACGGTCAGGCCGCCGGCGGACGCGTAGATCGGCACGGCGAGCTCGACCAGGCTGCCGTCCGTCAGCCGCGCCAGCACGGTCACGATCGCCGTGTGCGCACTGCGGACCGCGATGCCCGCGACCTGCTCGTCCAGCAGCCGCTCCGAGCCCCTGCCGTTCCAGCCGAGCTGGGTGCTGGCTCCTGGCGGCAGGAACGCAGCGAGCGCTTCGCTCCGTGCGGCCGCGGTGGCGGGGCTGAAGTTCAGGTAGACGTTGCCGAACTCGAGCGCGTAGGCCTCGGCCACCGTGACCGGGAACGCCGGGGCAACGACTGTCCTGGGCGTGCTCGAACCTGTCGTGCTCGTGCCCGACCCGGAGAAAATCGCGACCACACCTCGGTACCCGACCAGCACGATGACGGCCCACACGACGACGCGCGCAGCCCAGACGAGCCAGCGGCCGCCCGCCCCGCGCCAGGGCGCGTGGGCCAGGTCGGAACGGACGCGAGGCGGCTGGTTACCCGAGCGCGCCTCGCGCTCGGAGAGCGCATCTTCGGACAGTGCGTCTTCCGATAGTTCGTCCGCTGCTTGTGCAGCCCCAGACGGTGCCGCCCGAGAACGGGTCTCGTCGGCTGTGAGCTCGTCGCCGCGATCGAGGAGTGCCCTGCGAACCATCGCACCTCCGTCCGTTCTCGCATGGGCACGCCGCAAAAAGCGACGGTGCGATGTTCCTGACGCCGACCATTCTGGGGCCAAACGCCCAGCCAGCCCGGCAGGCGCGCCGGCGCTTCCGGACGCCGCGTATTCGGCGGTGAACTGGCGCTCGGTCACATCGGCGAGCAGCCAGTCGGTCCATTCGAGACCGCCGCTCGGCGAATGTGCCGAATCGGCGGCATACGCCGTTTCCTGCTCGTCGAGGTAACGGCCGGAGAAGACGTCCGGCGGCCAGTGCAGCGCCGGGCCCGGCGGTGGCTCACCGCCGTCGGCGGGCGAGCGGGGGCGCACGGGCCTGCCCGGTGCGGGGAAGGCGTGCTGGCCCGGGCGGTCGACGCCCCGAAGCCCACCGCTGCCGCGGTCAGCCGGGACCGCCGGGTCGTGGCCGGCCCGGCTGCGCCAGTGCTCTGACATCGGCTGTCTCCTGCACGCGGGTCGCCGGGCAGGCCGGCTCGTGCTCCGCTGCGCAGCAAACTCGGCAGCTGTGACACCGGTGTGACAGACCGGCCACCTGCGGCCAGAAGAGAGGTGATCGGCACTGGCTGGATGGGCGGCGTGCGGCCGAGGCAGGAGGCGCTCTGGAGCTGTTATCGGTCCCCGCGCCAGATGGCCACCGCGAAGACCGACTGGCCGAAGGGCGCGCCGAGGCGCCGCTCCACGCGCTTGAGGACAGGCACGAAGTAGGTGTCGTAGATGCGCACCGACAGCCCGCGCGTGGGCGCCCTATGCAGCAGGCGCGCCACGACCAGCCAGGCAAGCGCGCCGACGGCGTTCACGTACCGAATCTCGGCCACGTCGTACCCGGCGCTGGACAGCTTCTCGGCGAGCCCGGCCTTGCGGTAGCGCCGGTAGTGGCCGATCTTCCGGTCGAAGTCGCTATAGAGAAACTCGAACGCCGGCACCCAGAGGAGCAGCCGACCGCCAGGCTTCAGGGTGGCAGAAAGCTCCCGCAGGGCATTGTCGTCATCGGCGATGTGCTCCAGGACGTTGATCAGCACGGCCGAGTCGAACGGCGGGAGCTCGGCGGCCTCCGCGGCGCTGCCGTGCAGCACCGTCACCCGCGGATCGTCGGCAAACCGCGTGCGCAGGATGCCCACGCACCGCTCCGAGACGTCCGTGGCTGCCACCCGGGCGGACCGGGCGCTGAGCAGTCCGGTGAACGTGCCGTGGCCCGCGCCGACCTCCAGGACCGCCTCGCCGAGGTGGGGCTCGACCACTTCAAAGATCCACGCCGCGTAGTTATCGGCGCCGTCGAGGTTATCGAGCGTCTCCTCGAGCTCGGCGTCCGCGGCATCGATGCTCGCGACCGTCGTCGGCCTCTGGCCCGGAAGGGGGAATTTCACCCCAGCACCCTAGTACCGCCCCGGGCCTGGCCGACACCAGCGTCTGCGCGCCGGGCCGGGCCGGGCGGTGCACGAGCCCGTTCCCTTCTCGCGCCGGATTCAGACCTGGCTGATGATCCAGGCCAGCACCATGGCTTCCTCGCGCCACGCGTCGTACCGGCCGCTGCGCCCCCCATGTCCGGCCGTCATCTCGGTCTTCAGCAGGAAGGGGCCGCCCTTGGCGACGGCCTGCAGCCGCGCGATCCACTTGGCCGGCTCGTGATACAGCACCCGCGTGTCGTTCAGGCTGGTGACCGCCAGGATGGGCGGGTAGACCCGGTCTGGCGCCACGTTCTCGTACGGCGTGTACGACTTCATGTACCGGTAGACCTCGGGATCGTGCAGCGGGTCACCCCACTCCTCCCACTCCGGCACCGTCAGCGGCAGCGTCGGGTCCAGGATCGAGGTCAGCGCGTCGACGAACGGCACCTGCGCGACGATGCCGCCGAACGC
>JASHPF010000202.1 GCA_030038295.1 Streptosporangiaceae bacterium | reverse complement strand
GCCCCGCGGCCACTGCCCCGCCGGCCGTCCGCCGAACCAGCGCCGCGTGCGGCGTGCTTGACTGGCCTGCGGCGGGCGCCGGCTGCCAGCGGGCGTGCTGGCTCCGCCACGCATGACCGGCGTTCCCTTCCTGGAGCTGCAGTTGCTGACGACCGAGCAGGTGAGGCTGGCCGAGTACACGACGCTGCGGCTGGGCGGGCCAGCCAGCCGGTTCACCGCGGCAGCCAGCGAGGCCGACCTGGTCGAAGCCGTCGCGGCCGCGGATCGGGCGGGCGATCCGGTGCTGGTCCTCGGGGGCGGCAGCAACCTGGTGGTCGCCGACGACGGCTTTCCCGGCGTCGTGGTCCGGGTGGCGTCGACGGGGCTGCGGCTAGCTGCCGGCGACGGCACCGTTGAGGTGACGGCCGCGGCCGGCCAGGACTGGGACGAGCTGGTGCGGGGCTGCCTGGCCGAGGGGCTGTCCGGCCTCGAGTGCCTGTCCGGCATTCCCGGCAGCGCGGGCGCGACGCCAATCCAGAACGTCGGCGCCTACGGCCAGGAGGTGGCGGAGACGATCACCGCGGTTCGGGCGTATGACCGGCTGACCGGCCAGGTTGTCCGGCTGGGCCGGCCGGACCTCGGCTTCGGCTACCGGACCAGCACGTTCAAGCGGCAGGCGGCCGCGGCCGCGAGCGCTGGCCGGCCGGGTGGCGGCCCGGCTGACGGCAACGGCGGCATAGCACCGGTGGTGGCTACCGGCCGGTTTGTGGTGCTGGACGTCACGTTCCTGCTGGCGGCCAGCCCGCTGTCGGCGCCGGTCAGGTACGCCGAGCTCGCGCGCCTGCTCGGCGTCGCCGAGGGCAGCCGGGTACCGCTCCCCGAGGCTCGCGGCGCGGTGCTGGAGCTGCGCCGGCGCAAGGGCATGGTGCTCGACAGCGCCGACCCCGATACCCGCAGCGCGGGCTCGTTCTTCACCAACCCGGTCGTGTCGGCCGCCCGGTTCGGCGAGCTGTCCGCCCGGCTCCCCGAGTCGGCCGGGATCCCGCACTGGCCCGCGGCGGACGGCGCCGTGAAGCTGTCCGCTGCCTGGCTGATCGAGCACGCCGGGTTTGCGCGCGGATTCCGGCTCGCCGACGACCCGGACGGCGCCCGCATCTCGACCAAGCACACGCTGGCGCTGACCAACCCTGACGGGTCCACCACCGCCAGCCTGATCCGGCTGGCCAGGGCGATCCGGGCGGGCGTGCACGCCGCGTTCGGCGTCGAGCTCGCCGCCGAGCCGACGCTGGTGGGCGTGTCGCTGTAGCCCGCCGCGGTCGCCCCGGCGCCGTTATCGGCCTGGAGTTGCGGAGCCACCGCAGGTGGAAAGTCAGTCCGGCGGGGCGGCGAGCCAGGCCTCGATGCCGTCCAGCAGCTGTTTCTGCACGTCTTCGGGCGCGGCGGAGCCGCGTACCGACATCCGGGCGAGGTCGGCCAGCTCGGCGTCGGTCATCCCGTGCGCGTGCCTGGCCAGCTCGTACTGCGCGGCCAGCCGCGGGCCGAACAGCAGCGGGTCGTCAGCGCCGAGCGCGACCGGGACGCCGGCCCGCACGAGCGTGCGCAGCGGCACGTCGCGAGGCGTGGCGGCGACGCCGAGCGCCACGTTCGACGTCGGGCAGACCTCGAGCGTGACCTGGCCATCGGCGAGGCGGCGGAGCAGCTCCGGGTCGCTGGCCGCCGAGACGCCGTGACCGATGCGGTCGGCGTGCAGCTCGTCCAGGCAGGCGCGCACGCTGGCCGGGCCGACCAGCTCGCCGCCGTGCGGGACCGAGCGCAGGCCGGCCCGGTTGGCGATCCGGAACGCGGGCGCGAAGTCGGCGATGGTGCCGCGGCGCTCGTCGTTGCTGAGCCCGAAGCCGACCACGCCGCGGCCCGCGTAGCCGGCCGCAAGCCGGGCGAGCGTCCGGGCGTCGAGAGGGTGCCTGGTGCGGTTGGCGGCGACGATGATGCCGACCCCGATGCCGGCCGCCTCGGCCGCATCGGCCGCCGCGTCCAGCACCAGCTCGAGCAGCGGCGTGAGACCAGCGAACCTGGTCGCGTAGCCCGACAGGTCGATCTGCAGCTCCAGCCAGCCCGATCCGTCGGCCCGGTCGTCCGCCGCCGCCTCGGACAGCAGCCGTCGGATATCGGCCTCGGTGCGGATGACGGATCTGGCGATGTCGTACAGCCGCTGGAACCGGAACCAGCCGCGCTCGTCCGCGCCGCTCAGGTGGGGCGGCCAGTCCTCCGTGAGCGCCTCGGGGAGGTGCACGTGGTGCCGGGTGGCCAGCTCGGCCAGCGTGGCGTGCCGCATCGACCCGGTGAAATGCAGGTGCAGATGCGCCTTCGGCAGCGCAGCGATCGGCCGGGGCATCAGCTCAGTGTGCCAGCTATGCTCCGGCGGCTAGCCGGACTCGACGCGGCCCCCGCGCCTAGCGGGCGGAGCTAAACAGCTTGACGATCCTCGCCACGCCCTCTTCCAGGTCGGCGTCGCCGAGCGCGCAGGACAGCCGGAAGTACCCGTCGGTGCCGAACGCCTCGCCGGGCACGACGGCGACATCGGCCTCGTCGAGCAGCAGCTCGGCGAGCTGCGACGAGGTCTCAGGCCGCCGGCCGGCGATGTCCCTGCCGAGCACGCCGCGCACGGACGGGTAGCAGTAGAACGCCCCCTCCGGCAGCGGGCACACCACCCCCGGCGCGTCGTTGAGCATGGCTGTCATGACCATCCGGCGGCGGTCGAACGCGGCCCGCATCTGCGCGACGGCCGACAGGTCGCCGGAGACCGCGGCCAGGGCAGCGGCCTGCGCGACGTTGCACACGTTCGACGTGGCGTGCGACTGCAGGTTGGTCGCCGCCTTGATCACGTCAGCCGGACCGATGATCCAGCCCACCCGCCAGCCGGTCATGGCGTACGTCTTGGCGACGCCGTTCAGCACCACGCAGGTGTCGGCCAGTTCGGGTGCGACGACGGGCATGGACGCGAACCTGGCCTCGCCGTAGACCAGGTGCTCGTAGATCTCATCCGTGATCACCCAGAGCCCGCGGCTCGCGGCCCACCGGCCGATCTCCGCGACCTGCTCGGGCTGGTAGACCGCGCCGGTCGGGTTGGACGGCGAGACGAACAGCAGCAGCTTGGTGCGCCCGGTACAGTGCGCCTCCAGCTGTTCCACGGTGACGCGGTAGCCGCTGGTCTCATCGGTGCGCACGAGCACCGGCACGCCACCGGCCAGGCCGATTACCTCCGGGTACGTCGTCCAGTACGGCGTCGGCAGCAGCACCTCGTCACCAGGGTCGAGCAGCGTGGCGAACGCCTGGTAGACGGCGTGCTTGCCGCCGTTGGTGACCAGCACCTGGCTGGCCGGCATCACGAGGCCCGAGTCGCGGGCGGTCTTCGCCGCGATGGCCTCGCGCAGCTCGGGGAGTCCCGCCGCGGGCGTGTACTTGTGGAACCGCGGCTCGGCGCAGGCGCGCTGCGCTGCCTCGACGATGTAGTCCGGGGTCGGGAAGTCCGGCTCGCCCGCGCCGAAGCCGATCACCGGCCGCCCGGCTGCCTTGAGCGCCTTGGCCTTCGCGTCGACGGCGAGCGTCGCCGACTCGGCGATGGCGGAGATCCGGGCTGAGATTCTGCGAGGTGCATGGGCCATGCGACCATGTTCCCACCCAGCGGCCGCGAGCGTGACCCGGCAGCGGCCCCCGCGGGGCTTAGCTGCGCGGTTCGACGGCCGGTCCGCCACCACGTACACTTCTTCATCTGGTGGCGTCCACCGGTGGCCCGTGCATGCCCGCGCGAGCCGTCACAGGGCAGTAGCTCAATTGGCTAGAGTCCCGGTCTCCAAAACCGGCGGTTGGGGGTTCGAGTCCCTCCTGCCCTGCGAGTACGGCCCGTGCTGGCGGCGGGCAATGGCGGCACCAGCCGGCAAGATGTAGCGCTCAGGTGAGGACATGGCGACTCAGACGCGTGGCCCGGCCCCGGAGAGGGCCGCGAAGCCCAGCCGCCCGGCGAGGCGGGACCGGACCACTCCGGCCCAGTTCGTCACGCAGGTGCGGGACGAACTCCGGAAGGTCGTCTGGCCGACCCGCAAAGAACTGGTGACGTACACGACCGTTGCCCTGGTCTTCATCCTGATCATGGTCGGGATCGTGACGGGCCTGGACGTTGCGTTTACCAGGCTGGTGTTCGCGCTCTTCGGCTGACGTCGGCGGCTGGCCACCGGCACGCGTACCAAGCGTGACAGCATGATCACAGGCCTCGGCCTGTGCGCAGCGCGACCACGGCCCGCGTCAGGCCTGGCCGGGAGCGCAGCATGAGCGCAAGGGGAGAAAGAGAATCGTGTCCGAGTCCGAACTGCCGCTGGGGGACCCCGCGGCCGAGGAGCCGGCCGCCGGGCAGCCGGATGACGAAGCCACCGGTGCCGGGCCGCGCAGCGTGCCCGACGTCGGCCCGACCGCCGACGGGCCGGGAGACGGCACTGCGCCGGTGACCGACGAGGAACCCGAAGAGCTCGACCCGGTGCAGAAGTTCAAGGCCGAGCTGCGCACCCTGCCCGGCGACTGGTACGTCGTGCACTCCTACGCCGGATACGAGAACCGCGTCCGGACCAACCTGGAGAGCCGGACCCAGTCGCTGAACATGGAGGACTACATCTTCCAGATCGAGGTTCCCACGCACGAGGTGATGGAGATCAAGGCCGGCAAGCGCCAGCAGGTCCAGGAGAAGGTCCTGCCCGGCTACATCCTGGTGCGGATGGACCTCACCGACGAGTCGTGGGCCGCGGTGCGGAACACGCCGGGCGTGACCGGGTTCGTGGGCCTGTCCAGCAGGCCGTCGCCGCTGAGCCTGGACGAGGTCGCCGGCCTGCTCGCCCCCGTGCCGGAGGAGAAGGCCGCCAAGAAGGCCGAAGCGGTGCGCGCGGCCGCGGTCGACTTCGAGATCGGCCAGTCGGTTACCGTGATGGACGGTCCGTTCGCGTCGCTGCCGGCGACGGTGAACGAGATCAATGCCGACACGCAGAAGCTGAAGGTGCTCGTCTCGATCTTCGGCCGGGAGACCCCGGTGGAGCTGTCCTTCGATCAGGTCAGCAAGATCTGACCCGCTGACGGGTCAGCACACCGAACGCAGACAACGGAAAGACAGGTAAGACCCACAGATGGCTCCGAGGAAGAAGAAGGTCGCTGCGGTCGTCAAGGTCCAGCTCAACGCTGGCGCCGCCACCCCGGCACCGCCGGTGGGCACGGCGCTCGGCCCGCACGGCGTCAACATCATGGACTTCGTCAAGCAGTACAACGCCGCCACCGAGAACCAGCGCGGCAACGTGATCCCGGTCGAGATCACCATCTACGAGGATCGGTCGTTCACGTTTGTCACCAAGACGCCGCCCGCGCCGGAGCTGATCAAGAAGGCGGCCGGCGTTCAGAAGGGCAGTGCCGAGCCGCACAAGACCAAGGTCGGCTCCATGACGCAGGCCCAGGTCCGCGAGATCGCTCAGGTCAAGATGCCCGACCTGAACGCGACCTCGATCGAGGCGGCGGAGAAGATCATCGCCGGGACCGCGCGGTCCATGGGCATCAAGGTCGAAGGCTGATCGAGCGACCGCACCTCGGGTTTCCGGGGGTTCCCGGGGGTCGTCCCCCCGGCACACACAGTGGCAGGGTCAGGCGCTGACCCTAAGACCACGACCTGTAGGAGAGGCAGGAGACAATGCAGCGCAGCAAGGCGTACCGGAAGGCACACGACCTCGTCGAGGTCGGCCGGCTGTACACCCCGGCCGAGGCGGTAGCCCTGGCCAAGAACACGTCAACCACGAAGTTCGACGCGACCGTCGAGGTCGCCTTCCGGCTGGGTGTCGATCCCCGCAGGGCCGACCAGATGGTCCGCGGCACGGTGAACCTGCCGCACGGCACCGGGAAGACGGCGCGGGTGCTGGTGTTCGCGGCCGGTGACCGCGCCGAAGAGGCCCGCGCGGCCGGCGCCGACTTCGTGGGCGCGGACGAGCTCATCGAGCGGGTGCAGAACGGGTTCCTGGACTTCGACGCCGTCGTCGCCACTCCCGACCTGATGGGGAAGGTCGGACGGCTGGGCCGCATCCTCGGCCCGCGGGCCATGATGCCCAACCCGAAGACCGGGACCGTGACGATGGACGTCGGCAAGGCCGTGACCGACATCAAGGGCGGCAAGATCGAGTTCCGGGTGGACAAGAACAGCAACCTGCACCTGATCATCGGCAAGACCTCGTTCACCGACCGGGACCTGGTGGAGAACTACGCGGCGGCGCTCGAGGAAGTGATCAGGCTCAAGCCGGCCGCCGCCAAGGGCCGGTACGTCAAGAAGGTCGCCATCACGACGACGATGGGTCCGGGCATCCAGGTCGACCCGGGCCTGACCAGGGGCCTCACGGGCGAGCTGACCGGAGAGCCCGCGGCGGTCTGAATCGCCACCCCGCACAGCGAGGGAACGGGCTCGACCGGCGCCTCGGTAGCCCGTTCCCGCTCTGCCGGAGGCGCGATTTGGCCAGCCGCGGGCCGGCCGCGTACCCTGAACGTGCCAAAGACCGTCGGCTGTCGCCGTGCGCAAGCGCGGTGACCGAAGGCCCGGGCAACCGGGCGGCCCGCGCAGGCGAGCGAGCTAGCTGGAGGACCTGAGTCCTCACGTTGCCCCGTGCGCCCGCGCGCGGGGCGTTTTGCTGTGCTCAGGCGGCCGCGGCCAGACAGAGCCGGGCGCGCTCGCGGTGCGGGTCGGCCTACGACGAAGGGAGGCCCATGGCGAGGGCGGACAAGGAGATCGCGGTCGCCGACCTGGCCGAGCGGTTCCGCAGCTCGGCGGGTGCGGTGCTGACCGAGTACCGGGGCCTGACGGTGTCCCAGCTCCGCGAGCTGCGCCAGTCGCTGGCTGGCAAAGCGCAGTTCTCGGTGGTCAAGAACACGCTGACGAAGATCGCCGCCACCCAGGCTGGCGTCACGGAGGAGCTCACCGACCTGCTGGAGGGCCCGTCGGCCATCGCGTTCGTGCAGGGCGACGTGGTCGAGGCGGCGCGAGGGCTGCGCGATTTCTCGCGCACCTACCCGCAGCTGGTCATCAAGGGCGGCGTGCTCGAGGGCAAGCCGCTCAAGGCGGCCGACATCGTCAAGCTCGCCGACCTGGAGCCCAGGGAGGTGCTGCTGGCCAAGCTGGCGGGCGCGATGAAGGCCTCGCTGGCCGGCGCGGCCGCGACGTTCAACGCGCTGCCTGCCCAGATGGCACGGCTGCTCGCGGCGCTGGAGGAGAAGCGCGGCGGCGAAGGCGGGGCGCCGGTCCCGGCGACCGCCGGCCGGGGCCCGGAGGCTCCCGACGATGCCGCGGCCGCCGCGGCGCAGGATGCCTGACGACGTAGCCGAAGAGCCCGACCGGGCTCCACGGACATACCGAACGGAACGGAAGAGGAATCACCACCATGGCAAAGCTCAGCACGGACGACCTGCTCGAGGCGTTCAAGGAGATGACGCTCATCGAACTGTCTGAGTTCGTCAAGCAGTTTGAGGAGACCTTCGACGTCAAGGCCGCCGCGCCGGTGGCCGTCGCCGCGGCCGCTCCCGGTGGTGCCGGCGGTGCCGCTGCCGCCGAGGAAGCCGAGGAGAAGGACGAGTTTGACGTCATCCTCGAGGCCGCGGGCGACAAGAAGATCCAGGTCATCAAGGAGGTCCGGACCCTGACGAGCCTTGGGCTCAAGGAGGCCAAGGACCTCGTCGACGGCGCGCCCAAGCCGGTGCTCGAGAAGGTCAACAAGGAGGCCGCGGACAGGGCCAGGACCGCACTCGAGGGCGCCGGCGCCACCGTCACGGTCAAGTAGTGCCGGGCCGGCCCGCTGCCATCGGAGGGCGGCGGGCCGGCGCCGGACGGGCCGCGCCGTATGGAGCGCGCGGGCCGGCGTCGAACAGGGCCGCCGGGGTGCGGCCTGCGCGGCAGGCGCCGCCGGTGTCGAAAGGGGCGCGACTGCGCGGCTCAAGCCCGCTAGCAGCGTGGTTGCCGCTCTGGTGACCCGTCAGATCGCCGCGTCTTTGCGCCACGGGCCAGCCGGCCTGACGCGGGGCAACAGTCTTCCCCGCAGCGGCCGCAGTCAAACCCGCGAGCGGGTGTGAGCTTCGTCTCATCGCCTGAGGTTGCAACACGAGCCGCCCGGGACTTGACGTTTTGCTCCGCAAGAGCGATGCTCCATTGCAACGTGAACCTCATAGTGACGTACAGTTGACCAGCAGTGTGGGCATGGACTACACTGCCAATTTGCGCTGCACACCAACTCGTCCTCGGTTACGTTTACTCCACTCCCTAGCGGCGTAGCCGCAGGGCGTTTCGCGTGCGCGCGGTGCACCGTCGGCCACAAGCTCGGAAGGACCCCTGTTGGCAGCCTCGCGCAGCGCCTCAGCACCCGCCCTTGGTCCCCGTCGCGTCTCCTTCGCTCGTATCCATGAGCCTCTAGAAGTACCCAGCCTGCTGGCCTTGCAGACCGAGTCTTTCGACTGGCTGCTCGGCAACGAGCGCTGGCGTGCCCGGCTCGAGGCCGAGAAGGCGGCAGGGCACACCAATATCCCTGAGCAGTCCGGCCTCGAGGAGATCTTCGAGGAGATCAGCCCGATCGAGGACTTCACGGGAACCATGTCCCTCTCGTTCCGTGATCACCGGTTCGAGCCGCCCAAGTACTCCGCGGAGGAGTGCAAGGACAAGGACATGACGTTCTCCGCGCCCATGTTCGTCACCGCCGAGTTCATCAACAACTCGACCGGCGAGATCAAGAGCCAGACGGTCTTCATGGGCGACTTCCCGCTCATGTCGCCCAAGGGCACGTTCATCATCAACGGCACCGAGCGGGTCGTGGTGTCCCAGCTCGTCCGCTCGCCCGGCGTCTACTTCGACCGGCAGGTCGACAAGACCTCGGATAAGGACATCTACAGCTGCAAGGTGATCCCGTCCAGAGGCGCCTGGCTCGAGTTCGAGATCGACAAGCGGGACAGCGTCGGCGTGCGGATCGACCGCAAGCGCAAGCAGAGCGTGACCGTGCTGCTCAAGGCGCTCGGCTGGGACGAGGCCCGGATCCTCGAGCGGTTCGGCCAGTACGAGTCCATGCGCGCGACGCTGGAGAAGGACCACACCAGCAGCCAGGACGACGCGCTGCTTGACATCTACCGGAAGCTGCGGCCCGGTGAGCCGCCGACCAGGGAGTCGGCGCAGGCGCTCCTCGAAAACCTCTACTTCAATCCGAAGCGGTACGACCTAGCCAAGGTCGGCCGGTACAAGGTCAACAAGAAGCTCGGCCTGTCCCTGCCGATCAGCCAGGGCACGCTGACCGAGGAAGACATCGTCGCCACCATCGAGTACCTCGTCCGGCTGCACGTCGGCGAGGAGGAGATGAAGGCCGGCGAGGAGATGATCCCGGTCGAGACCGACGACATCGACCACTTCGGCAACCGGCGGCTGCGCACGGTCGGCGAGCTGATCCAGAACCAGGTCAGGCTCGGCCTCGCCCGGATGGAGCGGGTGGTCAGGGAGCGGATGACGACGCAGGACGTCGAGGCCATCACGCCGCAGACCCTCATCAACATCCGGCCCGTGGTGGCCTCGATCAAGGAGTTCTTCGGCACCAGCCAGCTGTCCCAGTTCATGGACCAGACCAATCCGCTGGCCGGCCTGACGCACAAGCGCCGGCTGTCCGCGCTCGGGCCTGGCGGCCTGTCGAGGGAGCGGGCCGGGTTCGAGGTCCGGGACGTGCACCCCAGCCACTACGGCCGGATGTGCCCGATCGAGACCCCTGAGGGCCCGAACATCGGCCTCATCGGGTCGCTGTCGTCCTACGGCCGGGTGAACGCGTTCGGCTTCGTCGAGACGCCGTACCGCAAGGTGCGGACGGGCAAGGTGACCGACCAGATCGACTACCTGACCGCAGACGAAGAGGACCGCCACGTTATCGCCCAGGCGAACGAGCCGATCGAGCCGGACGGGAGCTTCGCCAACGACCGGGTGCTGGTCCGCCGCAAGGGCGGCGAGGTCGACCTGATCCGGCCGGACGAGGTCGACTACATGGACGTGTCGCCGCGCCAGATGGTGTCGGTGGCGACGGCCATGATCCCGTTCCTGGAGCACGACGACGCCAACCGCGCGCTCATGGGCTCGAACATGCAGCGCCAGTCCGTACCGTTGCTGCGCAGCGAGGCGCCCCTGGTGGGCACCGGCATGGAGTACCGGGCGGCGGTCGACGCGGGCGACGTCATCGTGGCCGAGAAGGCCGGCCTGGTCGAGCAGGTCAGTGCCGACTACATCACCGTGGCCAATGACGACGGGACCAGGACCGACTACCTGGTGGCCAAGTTCCGCCGGTCCAACCAGGGCACCTGCTTCAACCAGAAGCCGGTCGCCGTCGAGGGCCAGCGGGTCGAGGTCGGACAGGTCATCGCGGACGGGCCGTGCACCGACAACGGCGAGATGGCGCTCGGCCGCAACCTGCTGGTCGCCTTCATGCCGTGGGAGGGTCACAACTACGAGGACGCGATCATCCTGTCCCAGCGGCTGGTGCAGGACGACGTGCTGTCCTCGATCCACATCGAGGAGCACGAGGTCGACGCCCGCGACACCAAGCTGGGGCCGGAGGAGATCACCAGGGACATTCCGAACGTCTCCGACGAGGTGCTGGCTGACCTCGACGACCGCGGCATCATCAGGATCGGCGCCGAGGTCGTCACCGGTGACATCCTCGTCGGCAAGGTGACCCCCAAGGGCGAGACCGAGCTGACCCCGGAGGAGCGGCTGCTGCGCGCGATCTTCGGCGAGAAGGCTCGCGAGGTCCGGGACACCAGCCTGAAGGTGCCGCACGGCGAGTCCGGCAAGGTCATCGGCGTCCGGGTGTTCACCAGGGACAACGGCGACGAGCTGCCGCCGGGCGTGAACGAGCTGGTCCGGGTCTACGTGGCGGCCAAGCGGAAGATCACCGACGGTGACAAGCTGGCCGGGCGGCACGGCAACAAGGGCGTGATCGCCAAGATCCTGCCCGTCGAGGACATGCCGTTCCTCGCCGACGGCACGGCGGTGGACATCGTGCTGAACCCGCTCGGTGTGCCCGGCCGGATGAACGTCGGCCAGGTACTGGAGACGCACCTCGGCTGGGTGGCCGCGAG
>JASHPF010000023.1 GCA_030038295.1 Streptosporangiaceae bacterium | reverse complement strand
GGGCCCCGGCGGCGACGAAGTGGCGCGCGTGCGACTTGCCCATGCCGCGGGCGCCGCCGGTGATCAGCGCCACCTTCCCGTCGAGCCGGCCCATCGTCACCTCTCGGCCGGGGCCGGCCAGCCGTGCCTGCCCACTAGCTGTGCTACCAAGCGCTTGCTTGCCCGAGCGTAACAGCTACCGATCGCGCGAGGGAGGCCGTCGTCGGCGGGGTTCCCAGCCAGCGCCGGGTGCGGTCGGGGTGCTACCCGCGTGACTCTCCGGCCCCGGCGGTCCGGACGCCGTCGACGGCCGGAGCGCGGCCGAGCAGCCTCGCCGCCACCCGCCGTCCGGCCGGAGTCAGCACGAGCAGCGCGCCCAGGCAGGCGGCAGCGAGCAGCGCGTACGGCACGAGGTCCGATGTGGCCTGCGCGATCGCGCCGCCGCCCGCCGCGGCGACGCCCTGACCGGCGGCCCACGCGAGATTGCCGAGCCCGAACGCGAGACCCTGATTCAGCTGCATCCGGTCTGCCCCGGTGCTGAGCAACGTCATGGCCGGCGTGAACAGCGTGCCGTAGGCCGGCATGCCGAGGATCAGCAGGACGATGAGCGGTGTGGCGGGTGCCACCACCGGCGCCAGCAGGCTGACCGCGATGGCCACCGCCAGCGAGATCCGCAGCGGTACCAGCGGGCCGCGCCGGTCCGACAGGCGACCGGTCAGCGGCGCCAGGCTCGCCTCGATCGCAGCCGACGCCAGGAACGTGACTCCGATCAGCGTGGCGCTGACGCCGAGCCGGCCCAGCCGGAGCGGAGCGAGCACGTCGACGACGCCGAACGCGATGCCCGCCAGCATGGTCAGCGCCATGCCGGCGCCGACGTCGGGGTCCCGCACCGCCGGCCACGCGTCCCGCATCCGCTGCGGCTCCACCTCGTGGGGGCTGAGCACGGCGAACGAGGCGATCATCAGGACGCCGCCGATCACCGCGGCGGCCGAGAACGCCGGGCCGGTGCCGACCTTGCTGGCCACCGCGCCGATCACGGGGCCGAGCAGCGCGCCGCCGACCGCCGCCGCCATGGCGCTGCCGATCAACTCCCCGCGCCGGTCGGCGGGCGCCGCGGTCGCGAGCCACGCCAGGCCGGCCGCCCAGGTGCAGGCTCCACCCAGGCCCTGGACGAACCGCGCGGCGTCGAGCATCGCGGCCGCGGACGACCAGCCGAAGAGCAGTGTCGACAGGCTCATCAGGGTCAGGCCGACCAGCACCACGACCCGGTCGCCCAACCGGGCCACCAGCGCGCCGCTCGGCAGCGCCCCGATCAGGGTGCCCGCCGGATAGCACGCGACCAGGAGGCCTGCACCCGCCTTCGTGAGGTGCGCAACGTGGGCGTAGTGCGGCAGCAGCGGGGTCAGCGCGGTGAAGAAGACGGTGTCCACCAGGACGAGGCTGCAGACGAAAACCAGCAGCACCCGGACTCGCGGCGGCAGCGTCGGCATCTCGCCGAGGCTATCGCACGCCCTTTGCTCCCCCCGAAGTCGGGCATCTGGGACATGCCTAGGCCCTGCTGGCTCATGGCGACGCACTCTGTGGACTTTTGGTAGGAGCAAAACAGGTGATAGCGGGCGTGATTGGAGCCGAAAACCCCACAGGGTTAAGACGGCCGCGGCTCGCGGACGGGTTAGGGCCGCGGCTCGCGGCCGGGTTAGGGCCGCGAGAGCGACCCGACGGTGGGGCTGGCGACAGGATCTACGGCAGACTGGCCCGGTGGATGCTGTCGAGGTATGGCGCGGCGCGTTCGGCGGCGAGGACCCGCCGTTCGGACCGCTGCCGGGCGTGCGCTCGGGCAACGTGGTCGCGTACGAGTTCGCGCTGTCGGACCGGTTCCGGCCGTGGCCGGGCCAGACGCTGCTGGAGCGGGCGTTCATCCTCACCGACGTCGGAGTCGGGCTGTCGTTCCCGCCCTGGCAGTTCATGATCGGCGACGACGGGGGGCTGACCCCCGGCGTCGACGCGGACCGGCCCCGGCGCGCCACCTGGTACGTGGACCTGCTGCACGTCGCCGACAACGGCAGCGACGTCATCGTGCGCGACCTGTACATCGACCTCATGGTGCCGATGGACGGGCGTCACCAGCGCATGCTCGACCTCGACGAGTTCGCCGATGCGATCGAGTCCGGTGACCTGCCCGTCGGCGTGGCGATCGACGGCCTGCGCCGCTGGCAGCGTTTCCTCGACACCTATGTGCACCACGACCGCGATCCGCGCGCCGCGTGGACGAACTTCCCGCCCGCCCAGATCGCCGAGCTCGCGGCGCTCGCGGCACCGCTGGGCCCGGTCGTCACCACGCCGTGACGTCGCGCTAGCCGACGGCGGGCGCGAGCAGGTCGTCGAGTTTGGTGAACGAGCTGAGCCAGCCCTGCCGGGCGTCCGCCGCCAGCGACCCCGGGTACGGCCCCTGGCGCAGCTCGAGCCTGGTCTTGCCGCCCGGCTCGGCATGGAACTCAAGCCGGAGCCGCAGGGTCAGCGTGCCGTCGAAACCGGGAACGCCCTTGGCCTGCTGCTCACCGACGAGCAGCTCGTTCTCGACGACCTCGACGAAGGTCGCGTCGACCGGGCTGCGGAAGCTCGGATCGTCGGCGTTCACCATGACGAGTCGCTGGTAGCCGCCGACCCTCGCGTCGACCGCCACGGTGTCCCGCGGCACCACGAAGCCGACCGGGCCGAACCACTGCGCGAGCTGGTCGGGGTCGACGAAGGCGCGGTAGACAAGCTCGCGCGGGGCGTCGAAGATCCGGGTGATGACCAGCTCATCGGGTGCTTCCGTGTTCACAGCGATGCTCCCTTCCTGGCGTCCGGGTCCTGCTGGACCCGGCGCAGATGCGCGTCGAGGCGGTCGAAGCTGGCCTCCCAGAACACCCGGTAGCGCTCCATCCACTCGGTCGCCTCTCTGAGCGGCGCGGGCTCGAGCGTGCTCGACCGCCACTGGCCCGACCGGGAGCGGGAAATCAGCCCGGCCTTCTCGAGCACCTTCAGGTGCCGTGAGATGGCCGGCAGGCTGATCGGGAACGGCTCGGCGAGCTCCGTCACGGTGGCCTCGCCGTCCGCCAGCCTGGCGATGATCGCCCGCCGGGTCGGGTCCGCCAGCGCGCCGAAGACCGTACTGAGCCGGTCCGGTGCCACCATCGTCCGCCGTCCTAGTACTTAACTTGGCTGTTAATTAATGACTATGTTAAATACATCGCATGGCCCGCTGTCAAGCGGTGCCGCAGCAACCTCAGGAAACACCCGGGATACCTCAGGAAACACCCGGGATCCGGTGCCTTCCGGACCCATAAATGCCGCTGTATGCTGCGGAAACTGACTAGCGGTTGGCCGTGGCGCTGCGCGCCTCGGCGGGGAGGAACCGCTCATGAGTGATGCCGTGAGTGACTGGTGGGCGCAAGCCGTCGCGGTAGCCGGCCAGGATCCGCCAGCGGACCTGGCCGCCGCCGTTGCCGAAGAACTGATCGCGCTCTGGAGCGACCTCGCGCAGGCAGTCCTGCGCAGCGGTGAGGCTGAGCTCACCGAGTGTCAGGGGCTCGTAGTCCGGATCGTCATGCTGTCCCGGCTCACGGCCGCCACGCCGCCGGCCTGGGTTCCCGACCTGCTGATCCGGACCGGGATCTATGCCGGCGTCGTGACCTGCGCCGGGCTGACACTAGCGCCGTCGGCTCAGCCCGTAGCCGACTCCTCGTCAGCTCAGCCCGCGGCCGAGTCCGCGTCGGCTCAGCCCGCGGCCGACTCCTCGTCGGCTGTCCGGGCTGCCGCGCTGTCCGTGATGAGCCTGTCCAACCAGGCGCGATAGCCGACACGGAACGGCTCGGCCCCGGCCCGGATCGCCGCGATCAGCCAGCCAGCCGCCTGCTCCGCCTGCTCGATCACCTCGGCGGGGTAGCCGTACCGCACCCGATGCTCGGCAAACTCGTCCTCGTCGACCAGCAGCACCTGCCCATCGGCGCGCATCCGCAGCACGTCCAGGTCGAGATCGATCATCGTGACCTCCCCCGGATGCAGCCATTCCGGCCGCGTGGTGATGTCACAGTAGAGCTCGGTCGCGGCCGGCTCCGCGTTGAACGCGGCCGTCCACCACCGGTCCTCGGGGATGAGCTGAATCCACGGCTGCTCGAGCACGACCGGGCGCTCGCCGCCGCGCTGTATGGGCGTGCCCGCGAGCGCTCCCAGCCATACGCCGTGCTGGTCCGTGCCCAGGCGCTGCATCCGATAGTGCCAGTGCAGGCTGCCGTCGTACTTCGTGTACGTCACCCGCACCTCGTTGGCGGCCACGAACTCCGACCCTATCGGGGGTGGCCCGGATCGCGGGTTATCCTGCGCCTGTGTCCGAGCCTGCCCGGATTCCGTCCGGAACCGTCACGCTGCTGTTCACCGACATTGAGGGCTCGACCAGGCTGTGGGAGGCCGAGCCGGAGCCGATGACGGCAGCCCTGCGACGGCACGACGCGATCGTCCGGTCGGCCGTCGAGGGTGCCACCGGCTATGTGTTCAAGACGGTCGGCGACGCGTTCTGCGCCGCCTTCTCCACGCCACAGGCGGCGGCCCTCGCCGCGCTCACCGCGCAACGAGGGCTGGCCGACGAGCAGTGGCCGACCAGCCGGCCTATCCGGGTGCGGATGGGGCTGCATACCGGCGCCTGCGAGGAGCGCGACCGGGATTACTTCGGGCCGGTCGTGAACCGGGCCGCGCGGCTGGAGGCGGCCGCCCACGGCGGCCAGGTGCTCGTGTCCGGCGCCACCGCAGAGCTGCTGGCCGGCTCGCTTCCCGACGGCGTCGGGCTCCACGACCTGGGCCTGCACCGGCTCAAGGACCTGGGCCGGCCCGAGCAGGTGTTCCAGCTGATGGCCGGGTTCCTGCAGGCCTCGTTCCCGCCGCTGGCGTCACTGGACAACCCCGAACTGCCCAACAACCTGCCGACGCTGGTCAGCGCGTTCGTCGGTCGGGAAGCCGAGCTGGCCGAGGTGAGAGAGCTGGTGAGATCGGCCCGGCTGGTCACGCTCACCGGCGCGGGCGGTAGCGGCAAGACCCGCCTCGCCCTGCAGGCGGCCGCCGAGCAGATCGGCAAGATCCCGGACGGAGTCTGGCTGGCCGAGCTGGCGTCACTCATCGACGGCGGGCAGATCCCGTACGCGGTCGCGGTCGCGCTCGGCATCCAGGATCAGGGCGGTCCGCAGCTCGCCGCTACGGTCAGCGCCGCGCTCGCCGACCAGGACACGCTGATCCTGCTGGACAACTGCGAGCATCTCATCGACGCCGCGGCCAAGTTCTGCGACGAGCTGATCCGGCACTGCCCGAAGGTCCGGTTCCTCGCCACCTCGCGGGAGCCGCTGGGCATCGACGGCGAGCGGATCTACCGCGTTCCCTCGCTCTCGCTCCCGGCCGCCGACGCGGACACCGCAGAGGGCGTCGCGCACAGCGACGCGGTGCTGCTGTTCACCGAGCGCGCCCGCGCCATCCAGCCCGACTTCGTGCTCGACGGACAGTCCGCACAGCTCGCGGCCACGATCTGCCGACGGCTTGACGGGATCCCGCTGGCGCTTGAGCTGGCCGCGGCGCGGCTGTCCTCGATGTCGCTGGCGCAGATCGCAGCCAGGCTCGACCAGCGGTTCCGACTGCTGACCGGCGGCAGCCGGAATGCGATGCCGCGCCAGCAGACCCTGCAGGCCACGGTGGACTGGTCGTTCGGCCTGCTGACAGCCGCAGAGCGGAGCACGCTCACCCGGCTGTCGGTCTTCGCCGGCGGATTCGACCTGGAGGCGGCGGAGGCGGTCTGCGGGTCCGAGGACGTCGATGCGCTCGACGTGCTGGATCTGCTGGGCTCGCTGGTCGCCAAGAGCCTCGTGATCGCCGATCATTCGCCGGACTCGGTCCGGTACCGCATGCTCGAGACCATCCGCCAGTACAGCGCGCAGGAGCTGCTACGGGCCGAGGGCGACGAGGAGGTGCTGCGGATCAGGGACCTGCACGCCGCCTACTACCTCACTCTCGCGCAGGCGGGCGCGCCCGCGCTCAGCGGCCACGGGCAGCGCGACTGGCTGCACCGGTTCGACACCGAGTGTGACAACCTGCGCGTGCTCTTCCAGCACCTCGCCGCCGAGGACCGGGCCGATGACCTGATGCGGCTCGTGGTCTGGCTCAATCGATTCATCCTCACCCGCGGGCACGTGGAGGTGCTCGGCTACGTGCGGCCCGTCCTTGACCGGACCGACCCGCCACCGAGCGCGCTGCTGGCCGAGGCGATGGGGGCGTGCGCTCGGCTTCTCGGCATCCTGGGGCGCAACGACGCCGACGACCTCGCCGCGGCGAGAACCTACGCCGAGCGCGCGCTGGGCCTGGCCAGGGCGGTTGGCGACCGCCACGCCGAGGCCCAGGCGCTCGGACAGCTCATGGCTTCCTCGTACGCCGACGGGGACATGGCCGCCAGCCGGGTATTCGCCGAGCGGGCCCTGGCCATCGCCAGGGAGCTTGGCAACCTCCAGCTCATCGCCGAGTGCCTGCAGATGGTCGGGTCGACGGCGACCGACCCAGCCGAGCGGCGTCGCCTCCATTCGGAGGCGCTGGCCCTGGCGCGCGAGGTGGGCGACGTGCTGCTGGAGGCCAGTGAGCTCGACAGCCTGTTCAGCCTCGAGCTCCACGCGGGCAGGATCGAGGAAGCCAGCCCGTACCTCGAGCAGTCCGCCGCGCTGGCCGAGCTGATCGGCGGCGATTTCATCGTCCACTTCACCCACTCCAACCTCGCCTTGCTGCGGCTGATCCAGGGCCAGACCGCCGAGGCGGCGCCCCTGATCCGCGGCGCGCTGCTGTTCGGTCGGCGGATGGGTCCCGGCATCGTCCTCGGCGAGATGGTCTTCGCGGCGGCGTGCGTCGCGGCGTGGCAGGGCGAGCTGGAGCGCGCAGCGCGGCTGTTCGGCGCCGGGGACGTCGACATCGATGCGGGACTCGCCATGCGCACGATTCTCTGGTCGCCTGCCGAGCAGAGCCTGCGCGAGCGCGAGCAGGGCCGGGTCAGGGAGCTGCTGGGGGACGCGGGGTACCAGGCCGCGTACGCCGCCGGCGCGCGGCTGACGCCGGCGGAGGCGAGGGATCTGGCACTCGGCCGGCAGGCCGGGGGCTGAGCGTCCCGTCCTGATGGGAACGGGCTCGTAATGGGTCCGTCGTCGGCGCGTGCGCACCCGTCACGCGGCGCGCGTGACGGCGTCCTGCGC
>JASHPF010000201.1 GCA_030038295.1 Streptosporangiaceae bacterium | reverse complement strand
CCTGGCCGCCGCGTCCAGGCCGAGCTGGACCCCGCTGACGAGGTAGCCGGCCGCGAAAGCATCGCCTGCCCCGGTTGAGTCGACCGCAACTGTGGGCGGGGCGGGGAAATGCCGCCCGGCGACGCGGACGCCTTCGGCGCCCAGCTTAACGATCAGCACCCCGTGGCCGGGCACGCCCGCGCCGAGGAGCGCCGCCTCGGCCTCGTTCCCGAACACGACATCCGGGTCGATCGAGGTGATCAGATCCCGGAAGCCCGCTACCCCGTATGTCTCGATCATTCCGGTCGACGACAGGTCGACGGCCAGCCGCACCGAGCGCCGCGTTGCTGCCCGCGCTACCGTGACGGCCGCGCTGCGCATCGGCTCGTGCGCGAGCGCGTAGCCGCTCAGGTGCAGCCACTCGCAGCCGTCCAGCCAGTCCGATCGGACTGCGTCCGCCGCCAGCGCCGCGCCCACGCCGCGATCGGTCAGCATGGACCGCTGCCGGCCGCCGGTCGACAGCGAGACCACGACCCCGGTGTTGCCCGGCACGACGGGGCCGACCAGCTCGACGCCACGGCGCGTCAGCTCCGCGCTGACAAGCTCGGCACCGAGGTCTGTCCCGCGCGCGGCGATCAGCCGGCTCTGCCCGCCCAGCTCGGTTACCCACGCGGCAACGTTCGCGGCCTGTCCGCCGACGCCGAGGTGCGTCGCGGCGGGCGTGTCCGTTTCCTCGGTCAGCGGCCCGGACATGCGGACCACGACGTCGAGATGCGCGTCGCCGAGCACGCAGATCATCGCATCAGTGTGCGCACATCCAGAACCGAAGTCCACGCGCTCCCCGGCCGGACCCGGCGTCAGCTCGTGTACACGCCGGTCGGCTTGTCGTGGTAGCCCTTCGCGCCGATGGCCAGGGCGAGCGGGCTGCGCGGATCCTCGTCGGCCGCCAGCGCATCCAGAACGGAGCGGAAGTCGTAGCGCGGCACCCAGTCGAGATCGGCCCGGGCGCGGGCGCTGACATAGACGCGGCCGATGGTGGGGAACATCCGCCAGCCGCGCCGGGCCCACTCAGCCTCGTAATCCGGAAACAGCCGCCGGACCACAGCGGGCGCGTCGGCACGCAGCGCCGCGCAGTCCGCTGGTGTGAACGGCGTCGTCGCGCTCACGATGTATCGGCCGAAACCGATCTTCGCGGCCCGCTCCATCGCCAGCAGATGCGCAGCCACGACATCCGCCACGTCGACCCGTCGGTACAGGTACTCGTTGGCCTTCACGTTGGCATCGGCGTAGGAGGCCCGGACAGTCTCGTTGTCGTCGCCTTCAGGAAAGAACCGCGCGGTCCGCAGGACGATGACGGGCAGGCCGTCCTCGGCGTGCACCAGCTCGCACAGATCCTCGGCGGCAATCTTGGTGACGCCGTAGATGTTCCGCGGCCGCGGCACGACATCCTCGGTTATCCACGCGGCCGGCTCGCCCGGCGATGGCGTCAGCGCCCGGCCGAAGGCGCTCGTGCTGCTGGTGAACACGAAGCTGCCCACCCCGGCCGCGACGGCCTCTTCGAGCAGCGCCAGCGTCCCGGCCACGTTCGTGTCCACGAACGCGTGCTTGCCGTGCGAGCCGACATGCGGCTTGTGCAGCGTCGCCGTGTGCAGGACCGCGTCCACACCAGCCACGCAGGCGCGCACGAGGGCCCGGTCCGCCACCGAACCCACCATCGTCGTGTGGGGCGACGGCCTGATATCGACCCCGGTCACGTCGTAGCCATCAGTCCGCAGCACTCGCACCAGGGCTTCCCCGAGGTGACCCGCGCTCCCCGTCACCAGTACTCGCGCAGAACCCACGGCGGTCAGCGTACTTGTCCCGGCGGCTCGCTCGACCTGATCGCTGTGTCGTGCTCGGGTCATCGCAGCACTTCGGCTCCCGCCCTTCGCGTGACCTCCCCATCGCCTGGGCACAACGCGTTACGGTGGTTCTGGTTAGTCAGTGCGCGACAGGAGGGGTCACTATGGCGGGTCTGGTACGGATCAGTCTGGATACGCCTGAGGAAACACGGCCGTTTGAGGGCGGGACAGGTCAGGTCGAGGTCGTCAACCTCAGCGGCGGCGCCGTCGGCCGGGCTACCTTCTTGCCGGGCTGGAGGTGGTCTGAGCACGTGAAGCCGATCGCCGGCACCGACAGCTGCCAGGCTGGCCACACCGGGTACTACGTCTCGGGGCGGATGAAGGTCGTCACCGACGACGGCGAGGAGATCGAGTACGGGCCTGGCGACTTCGCCGTCATACCGCCCGGCCACGACGCCTGGGTCGTCGGCAGTGAGCCGTGCGTCGTCATCGACTGGCAGGGATTCGCTGACTACGCCCGGCGGTAGCCTCACGCGAGCAGGAGGCCGAAGACCATCCTGAAGAAGTCATCCATGGGCTGGCCGTTCCTGACGACGCGGGACCGCGTCAGCGCGCCCTCCCAGGCGTTGACGATGAACCGCCCGAGCTGCGCCGGGTCGCCCACGGCGCTGATCTCCCGGTTACGCTGCGCCGCCGCGACGAGCTCGGTCACGATCGCCGACCAGGCATCCAGGCCCTCTGCCAGCTCGCCGCGGATGGCGTCGCTGTGATCCGCGACCTCGTTGGCGAGGTTCCCCCACATGCAGCCACGGCTGAACGACCGGTCCTGCGCTCCCGCATAGAGCGCCTCGAATCCGGCCCGCAGGCGGGCGACTGCTGACTTTTCCTCGAAGGAAGCGGGCCAGCCGGAGACCTGGAAATACCGTCGCTCCGCTTCGACGGCGAACTTCTCCTTGCTCGCGAAGTGGTTATAGAACGAGCCTTTCGGGACACCGGCCGCCCTGGTGATGTCCTCGACGGAGCACGCCGCATACCCGCGCGCGTGAAGCTCAGCGAGGCCAGCGTCGATGATCTGCTGCCTCGTGCTCGCCCTGGGCACACCTCAAATATGACCAGTCAACTTGATCTTGTCAATTCTGTCCCACCGGCTGATATGGGCGATTTGCGGAGGGTACCCGGTGCAGTCAACATGCGGATACCTTCGCCCCGGTGCGCGTGCACATGCTGCTGCAATGCAGCAGGCATACGGCGATCAAGCGACTAACACCGTCCGGGCGGCGAACGGCGTCAGCTACGCCTACCGGGATACCGGCGGTCACGACGCAATCGCCCCACTTGTCCTGCTCCAGCACTTCCGCGGCAACCTGGATAACTGGGATCCTGCGCTGATCGACGCTCTCGCCGAGTCGCGCCGGGTCATCACCTTCGACAACACGGGCGTCGGCAGTTCGACCGGCACGACGGCCGACACGATCGAGCAGATGGCCAGCGATGCAATCGCGTTTATCGGCGCGCTCGGTCACAGCCAGGTAGACCTGCTCGGGTTCTCCATCGGCAGTTTCGTTGGCCAGGAACTGGCGCTGCGGCGGCCTGCCCTGGTGAGACGCCTCATCCTCGCGTCGTCCGCGCCCAAGGGCGCGGCTGGCATGCACGGCTGGGCACCCGGCGTGATCGGCGCGATCGGCACCCCGCGGACCAGCCCGGAGGAATACCTCGGCGTGTTCTTTGCCGCGTCCGCAGCCAGCCAGCAGGCGGGGAAGGAAGCGCTCGGCCGGATGTACGCCAGGACCGAGGACCGGGACGAGATGACCAACTGGGCCACCCGTGAGGCACAGTATGACGCGGTCTGCGCCTGGGGCATACCGGATCACTCGGCGCTGGAGCGGCTGTCAGCCCTGGAGCTGCCGGTATTCGTCGCTAATGGGGACAGCGATCCCATGATCAGACCGCACTACTCCTGCCTGCTGGCCGGCCTGATACCGCAGGCGCGGCTGAAGATCTACCCGGACTCTGCGCACGGCTTCCTGTTTCAGTACCACGCCGAGTTTGCCGCCGACGTCGCTGACTTCCTGAGCTGAGCGCAGCCGCTCAGAGCCTCCAGGGGAGCCACCATGGTGAACGCCACCACCTTGCCGATGGATACCGCGCTCGTCGACGGGCTCAGGATCCGGTACGCCGACTCCGGCACGGACGGTCCGATCATCCTCCTCACCAGCCCCTGGCCGGAAAGCCTCCTCGCGTTCCGGCGGGTCTGGCCTGCGCTGGCCCGGACGTCGCGCCTGGTCGCGATCGACCTGCCTGGCTTCGGGCATTCCGAAGGACGGCCCGATGTGTTCACCGCCAGCACGATGGGCGAGTTTCTCCACCGGTTCATCGCCGAGCGCGGGCTGGGCCTGCCGCACGTGGTCGCCCCGGACGTGGGCACCAGCGCCGCCCTGTTCCTGGCCGCACGACACCCGGAGGCGGTCCGGAGTCTCGTGATCGGCGGCGGCGCGGCAGCCGTTCCGCTGGAGGTGACAGGGACGCTCGCGGGCATCATCGCGGCACCGGGTATCGAGGTGTTCGAGGCCCAGGACGTCCGCGCCACCATCGGCGCGACCGTCGATCCCGTTGCTCCTCGCAGCAAGGAGCCGGATGTCTGGGAAGACTACGTGTCGGCCTACGAGAACGGCCGGTTCGCGCAGTCGACTCAGTACGTGCGGAGCTATCCTGAGCAGCTTCCGCAGCTGGCTGACCTGCTGCCCGAGGTCGCGGTGCCGGTGCAGGTCTTCGGCGCCACGGACGACCCGCTGGTGCCGCTGTCCAACGCCCGTTACCTGGCTGGGCGGATAACGGGCAGCGAGCTGACCGTGCTCACGGCTGGTCACTTCGCCTGGGAAGAGGTGCCCGAGCAGTTCGCCTCGATGGTGGCGGACTGGGTTACCCGCGCGGAGTAGGAGGTTCCGTCGAGTGCGGGCACAGCTGAGTGCAGTCATGTTGCGGATACCCCAGCCCGAAGCGGACGTCACGATGGTGACCGTTGGCACAACAGGAAGGACTTCGCCATGCCCATGATCGACGTGTACGCCACCGCGGGCACCTTCACCGACAAGCACCGGCTCGCGGCGGACCTCGCGGGCGCTCTGATGGCCATCGAGGGGGTCCCGGACATTCCGATGTTCCGGCAGAACACGGCCGCCTTCGTGCACGAGCTGCCCGCCGGGGATGTGTCGAACGTGGACGGCGCGTCCAACTACGTTCGCGTCCAGGTGCTGACCAACGCGGGCGCTCTGGACCGCGACAAGCAGATCGCGGTGGTCAGCCAGTTCACCAGCATGGTCGCGGACGCCGCGCACGACCCGGCGCTCGCCGACCGCACCTGGGTGCTGCTGACCGAGGCCGTGCCCGGCGGCTGGGGGCTGACCGGTCACGCGTACACCAATGACGAGCTTGTCGCCGCGGCCCGCAGGCAGATCGCGGAGCTCCAGGCACCCAGGTGACCGCGCTGTCTGGACCATGACCCCGTGTTAAGGCCGTGGTCCGGGGGGATGATCCGGGCGCGACCGCACCACGTCGCCGCGCGTGAGCAGGATGCTCGTGCGCGGTGACCTCGCGGTCTTGACACGATAAAGATGACCGGTCATATTGGAAACGAGTCCAGCCTTTCCTAGCCGTGCCAGCCGTCCCGGTGGCCAGCGCCAGGGAGGACGCGATGCAGACGACACAGCCCAGCGCTCCGCGGTTGCTGGGTCGCGATGCCGAACGCGCCGAGCTGCTGCCGCTCGCCGACCCCGTTCCCGATCACGGGCGCGGGCTCGTCCTGCTCGGTGACGTCGGCATGGGCAAGACGGCGTTGCTCGCCGACGCGGCCGAGCGGGCCAGCCGGGCCGGACTGCTGGTGCTGTCCGCAGCCTGCAGCGAGTCAGAGTCCAACCTGCCGTTCGCGGGACTGCATCAGCTGCTGCGGCCGGTGACGGCGAGCATCACCGGACTGCCCGGCCGCCAGGCCAGGGCGCTGCGCGCGGTGCTGGGCCTCGAAGCCGAGCCCGCCGACGTCGATCGGCTGATGACCGGCATCGCGCTGCTCAGCTTGCTCGGCGGCCTGGCCCAGGAGTCCCCGGTGCTCCTGACCGTCGACGACGCTCACTGGCTCGACCAAAGCTCGCTGGACGCCCTCGCGTTCGCCGGCTGCCGCCTGGGTCCAGAGCGAGTGGTACTGCTGGCCGGCGCGCGCGGGACGGCACAGCCCGCGGGATTCGGCCAGGGATTCCGGGAACTCTTGCTAGGCCCGCTGTCACTGGCGGACGCGGATCGCCTGCTCGATGAACAGCCCTGCCCGCCTGTTGGCCACGCGCGCCGTCAGGTGCTGGGTCAGGCCCTAGGGAACCCGATGGCGCTGATCGAGCTGACCAAGGTGGTCGCGGCCGATCCGGCCGCGGGCCGACGGCGGGCGGCCGAGCCGCTCCCGCTGACCGACCGGCTCACCGCCGTCATGGCCGCCCAGCTCGCCGCCCTGCCTGCGGCTGCCCAGGATGCGCTGCTGCTCATTGCTGTCGGGGACGGCGCGGACGCCGCCACTGCCGCGCACGAGCTGACGGCCCCCAGCGCTGACGTCCTCGCTGCCGCCGAGGATGCCGGGCTGGTGAAAGTGGACAGGGACGGGGTGCGTTTCTGTCACCCGCTCGTCCGATCCGCCGTCTACCACACCGCCGCTTTCGCCCGGCGTGCGGCGGCACATCGCCGCCTGGCCGAGCTCTTGCAGGACCAGCCTGACCGGCAAGCCTGGCACCTGGCGGCGGCGGCGCTGCACCCTGACGAGGACGTGGCCTCGCTGCTGTCGGACACCGCGAACCAGGCGGGCCGGCGCGGTGGCGCCGCCGCCGCGGCGCTCGCGCTGGAGCGCGCAGGCGAACTCAGCCCCGACCCGCACGACCAGGCACGTCGACTGCTGTCGGCCGCCCAGGCCGCCGCGGCCAGCGGGCAAGCGGACTGGGTGCAGGACCTGGCGAGCCGCGCGCTCGCCGCCACCCCTGATCCGCAGCTGCGGCTCGTCGCCCGGCGGTCGGCTGGCTGGGCGCTGGCCTGGTCAAGCCAGCACGCCGAAGCCCTGGAAGCCCTGATTCCGGTGGCCAGGGAGGCGACCACAGCCGACCCGGTCCTGGCGTGGGATGTGCTGGCGATCGCGAGCACGGTTGCCTACCAGTGCGGGGAGCCCAGCGCCGTCCAAGCTGTGCAGGATGCCCTCGCTCGCCTCGAGCAGGCCACGCCGGCGTCGCTCAGTGGCGACCAGCAAGCGGCGGCGGACGCCGCCCGGTTCTGGATCGTCGCGTCGACCGGCGGATGCGGCGACGCGTCACGAACCATGCTGCCGGATCCCCGTGCTCTCTCCGGGCTTCCAGAACCGGCGCTGTCCAGGGTCGGCGCGGCCGCGTGGCTGCTCGACATGTCCGAGCTAGCCGTGGGCCTGCTCCAGGCGGCCCGCCAGCAGCTCCGCGCGCCGCACGTGCGGGGGGCCAGCGGCGCCGCCCTGTCGGCGCTCGGCTGGGCCTGTCTCGACTCCGGTCGCTGGGACGAGGCGCGGGAAGCCGCCGACGAAGCCGACGACCTCGCCATCGCGCGCCAGATGGGCATCGTCGCCGCGTCCGCGCACCTGATCACCGGCACGGTACTCGCGGCCCGCGGTGATCCCGCGCAGGCGCGCGATCGCATCGGCAGGGCGCTGGCCGTCAGCACCGAGCACAGTCGTTCGGTCGTGGCGCGGGCGCGACACGCCCTGGGTGTGACTGCCCTCGCCGAGGGTGATTACCGCACGGCGTACGCCCAGCTCCGTCAGCTATTCACCGATCACGGCGCGCCGCTGCATTACCACGTGTCCTATCTCGGCATCGCCGACCTGGCCGCGGCGGCCGTCCGCGCCGACCGTCGCGCCGAGGGGAGGGAACTCCTCACCCGGATCCAGGCGATCCCGGGCTGGGCCCTGTCCCCCAGGCTTGACCAGCTCCTGGGCCGGGCACTTGGCATCCTCGCTGAACCGCCCGGCCCGGAGATTCACTTCGCCAAGACCCTGTCGGATCCGGCCGGCGAGCAGTGGCCATTCGAACGCGCCCAGCTCTGCCTTGACTTCGGCGAGTGGCTGCGGCGCCAGCGGCGGATCAACGAGGCCAAGCCGGTCCTGACTGCTGCCCTGGCAACCTTCCAGCGGCTCTGCGCCAGGCCCTGGGCGCAGCGGGCGGAGGCCGAGCTGAGGGCCTGTGGGGTGCCCATCGCCCGGCCGCCCGCAACGGCGCAGACCCTCGCCCAGCTGACTCCGCAGCAGCGCGAGATCGTCCAGCTCGCTGCGCACGGCTGCACCAACCGGCAGATCGGCGACCGGCTCTTCCTGTCGCCGCGCACCGTCGCTTCCCACCTGTATCGCTGCTACCCGAAGCTCGGGATCGCCAGCCGAAACCAGCTGCGTGACCTGATCGACTCCGTCCCGCAGCGCGTGCCGCCCGGCACGCCCTGATCAGCTGGTCGCTGGCGTGGCGGAGGCTAGCGCCGCCGACCTGATGAGCTCGGTCACGTCGCCGGGGTGCGACACCATGGCAACGTGACTCGAGGGGACCTCGATCACCACAGCGCCCATCCGGCTGGCGAACTGGCGCTGCGCCTCCGGCGGGATCGCCTCATCGTTCGTGGCAACCAGGTACCAGCACGGCAGTGACCGCCAGGCCGGCACGCCCATCACGTCGGCAAAGGCAGACCCGGCGAGTGGCTGCTGCACGGCGTGCAACACCCGCGCCCGCGCCGGAGCCACGTCCGCCGCGAAGTGGCCGACGAAGTCGTCCTCGGACAGCCAGATCAAACCCTGCTTGTCGGTGAACTGATGCGCGGATACCGGGCTTGGCGGTCCCTGCGCCAGCAACGCCCCGAGCGACTCACCCTCATCGAGCCCGAACGCCGCGACGTAGACAAGGCCGGCGACGTTCGGTGCGTCGGTGCCGAGCGCTGTCATGATCTGCCCGCCGTACGAGTGCCCCGCCACGACGACCGGCCCGTCCTGGAACTCCAGGACTTGCCGCAGCCTCGCGACGTCCGCTGCCAGCGACGTCAGCGGAAACTGCGGCGCGGTGACGTGGTAGCCGTCAGCTTGCAGCGCCGCGATGACGTCGCCCCAGCACGAGCCGTCGGCCCAGGCTCCATGGACGAGGACAATGTTCGGATGAGGGCTCATTTCGCTGCTTCCTTCCCGACCGGCTCTCTGGGTACCTGGCGATCATGCCCGGGCCCGGCCTCGCGACGGTATCCGAACCTTGACTGCAATCCCCGGCGAGTACCGGCCCTCGCGCCCCGGCCTGCGGTGAGTCACAGTTAGTGGAGTCCGCAGCCGACCGTCGGCGAACAAGGGAGCCCGATGACTATCACGCGATCCGACTACGAGGCCATCACCGTGACCGTCGACGAGGGGGTCGCCACCGTCACGCTGAACCGGCCAGCTCAGCTCAACGCCTGGGACTGGCAGATGCACAGGGAGCTGCACACCGCCTACGCGGCCCTCGACGATAGCGACGACGTGCGTGCCATCGTCCTGACCGGAGCCGGCCGCGCGTTCTGCGCCGGGGCCGGGCTCGCGCCCAGCGGAGCGACGTTCGACGGATCGAGGGACCCTGCCGCCTGGCACGAGCGGTACCCGGGACCTGCTCGGGATCCTGCCGAGCTGATGACCCCCGTCATCGCCGCCATCAACGGCGCCGCCGTCGGCGCCGGGATCACGATGGCGGTGGCCTGTGATATCCGCATCGCCGCCGAGGACGCAAAGATCGGCTTCGTGTTCAACCGGCGAGGTGTCATCCCCGACGCCGACCTGCTGTGGTACCTGCCCCGCCTCATCGGCTATGCCCGCGCCATGGACCTGCTGCTCACCGGCCGCATCTTCACCGGTAGCGAGGCAGCGGACGTAGGGCTGGTATCGCGAGCGGTGCCCAGGGAGAACGTGCTCGCCACGGCGACCGAGCTGGCGAGGGACATCGCGGCGAACGTCGCGCCCGCTTCGGCCGCCATCACGAAGCAGCTTGCCCGGCAGTTCCTGGAGGAGACTGATCGCCGGGCCGCGCTCGACCGGGAGCGCGCCCTGTTCCGCTGGGCTGGTCAGCAGCCGGACGCCCGCGAAGGCGTCGAGGCATTTCTCGAGCGCCGGCCCGCCCGGTGGCAGCTGTCGAAGCACGCGCTACCGCCGGCGGCATCGCCGTCTGACTGACGCCCCGCTAACCCCGTTCCCTTCATTACCTCAGGAGGACGCGATGCGGCTAGGTGCCAGCATCGGCAAGGCCGATCCCGCTGCCGTCAAGCAGCGCGCGCGACAGCTGGAAGACGCCGGCATTGACATCGTGTGGGTGGCCGAGCTGTACGGCTTCGATGCGGCGAGCCTGATGGGCTTCCTGGCCGCCGTCACGACGAGGGTGCAAATCGGCTCGTCCATCCTGCCGTTTTACTCCCGCAGCCCGGCGCTGCTGGCGATGACAGCGGCCGGCGTGGACGCGCTCTCCGGCGGCCGCTGCATCCTCGGCATCGGCGCATCCGGGCCGCAGGTCATCGAGGGCTTTCACGGCATTCCTTTCGACAGCCCGGTCGGCCGCGTCGAGGAGCTCATCAGCATCTGCCGGACCATCTGGCGGCGTGAGCCGCTCGTCCACGAGGGCCGGCACTATCACGTGCCGCTCCCGGCCGGCCAGGGCCTCGGGCTCGGCAAGCCGCTCAAGCTGATCGACCATCCCGTCCGGCCCTCGATCCCCGTGTACGTGGCGGCTACCGGTCCGCGCAACGTCACCGGCGCCGCCCGCATCGCAGACGGGTGGATCCCGATCTTCTTCTGGCCCGAGCGGGCCAAGCAGGTCTGGGGCGACGCGCTCGCCGCGGGGCTCCGCGAGCGCGACCCCGCCCTCGGCCCGCTCGAGATCGTCGCCAGTACCACCGTCGCCATCACCGACGACGCCGACGAGGCCGCGAGCCTGCGGGACTCGCTGCGACCACAGCTCGCGCTGTACATCGGCGGCATGGGCGCCCGCGAGATGAATTTCTACAACGACCTGGCCTGCCGCTACGGCCTGGACGGACCGGCCGGGCACATCCAGGAGCTCTACCTGGCCGGGAGGAAGGACGAGGCCGCCGCCGCGGTCCCGACGGAACTGGTCGAGGGCACCACCATGATCGGTCCGGCCGGGCTGGTGCGCGATCGGATCGCGGCCTACCGCGAAGCGGGCGTCACGGTGCTGAATATCCGGCCGGTCGGCCATGATCCGACCCGCGACATCGCTACGGTCCGGGACATGGTCGCGTAGCCTGCGGTCGTGATGGCGCCGGTGGCTCCGACCGAACAGCAGAAATGCCGCCTCAATGGCCGCTGGTCGCTTTGAAGTGCTCGCCGTATCGCCTTGCTATCGGCAAGACTGGGTTACAGTTCGTCGAACAGGCTTCGTCTCCCGGTGGGGATCGGGCGCAGGGGAGGAACAAGGTGGGCGAGCCAGTGGGTACTGTTCTACCCGTTTACTTCATCGCTGACTGCTCCGGTTCAATGATTGGTGAACCGATCACTCAGGTCAACAGGGGCTTGACGAGTTTGCTCGATTCCCTACAGAGTGAGCCCATGGCGGCCTCGAAGGTTCGCTTTTGCATCATTGGCTTTGACGACCGGGCACGCTGCCATCTCGAGCCCACAGATCTGCGGAGCATCGAGAGCATGCCGACGATGAGCGCCGGCGGAACAACCTCATACTCGGCCGCTCTCAGCGCCCTGTACCAGCGGCTGCCAGTCGACGTCCAGAATCTTAAGAGCCAAAGCTATTTGGTCAACCGTCCGGCTGTCTTCTTCCTCTCCGACGGCGCGCCAAATGGTGGCGACGGCTGGGAGCGAGTCCATGACAATCTGATGGCACCGGATTTCAAGCAGCGGCCCAACATTCTGAGTTTCGGCATAGGCCAAGCAGAC
>JASHPF010000200.1 GCA_030038295.1 Streptosporangiaceae bacterium | reverse complement strand
GGGGCGGCCGGGCGTGGCGCGGGGGTGCCCGGCCAGCTGCACTCGCGCGCCTGCACGTCCAGCGGCAGCGCCAGCACCACGGTGCGCCGCTCGTCACGCGCCAGGCGGTAGGCGCGGACGGCGTCGTCGACGGCGAAGCCAGCGGACTGCAGCCTGGCCGGCGTCGCGCCGGTGGCCGCGACGATCGCCGCCACGTCGATCCGGAAATTCGACGTCACGGCTGACGCGCTGACGTCCGCGGCGAGGACAACGAGCGGCGTCCGGCTCTTGGCCGCCTCGGTGATCCCGGTCAGCGCGTTGGTGATGCCGGGGCCCTGGTGCAGGCTCAGCAGCGCCGGGCGGCCGGACAGCCTCGCCCAGCCGTCGGCCATGCTGGCGGCCCCGCATTCGTGCCGCGCGGCGATGTACCGGGCGCCGCGGGCAATCAGCGCGTTGGTGACATGAAAATTGCCGCTGCCAACCACCCCGAACACGGTGTCCGCACCGAGGTCGGCGAGGGCGGTGGCGACGGCGTCGGTGACCTTCATCACGATCGCTCGACGAGTGCCAGCACTCGCGCGGGACTGCCCGATCCGGCCACGATGGGCAGCGGGCCGGCGATGACGACGGCACCGGTCGGCGGCAGCACGGCGAGATTCTGGAGCTGAGTGAGCCCGTACTTGCCCGCCCCGAGCAGCGCGGCATGGCAGGGGAACGGCGGTTCGAACGAGTGTGCCGCACCGGCGTCGGTGCCCACCGTCTCGACCCCGATGCCGATCACCGGAGCCTCGGTCGCCAGCCAGCGTGCGCACTCGACCGATACGCCCGGTGTGTGCGGCCCGGTCTCGTCTGCGTTAAGAAACTCCCGCTGGCTGCCCGACCGCGCGTCCCAGCCCGTCCGGTACAGCATCCAGCCGCCTGCGGGCAGCGGGCCGTGCTGCGACTCCCACTGCCGGACGTGCGCGGGCTCGAGCAGGAAGTCTGGGTCGGCCGCGGCCTCCGCGCTGAAATCAAGCACGGCCGCGGGCGCGATGAGGCTGCTGACCGGGACGGCCGACACGTCGGCGCCGTCGCGCCCGGTGATCCAGTGCACCGGCGCGTCGAAGTGGGTGCCGGTGTGCTCACCGGTGGTGATGTCGTTCCAGTACCAGGCGGGCCCGCGGTCGTCGTAGCGGCTGACCTCTCGCAGCGAGAACGGCACGGTGTTGGCAAACGGCGCCGGCAGCTGGATCACCGGGGTCGAGGCGTCGAGCCGCGCGGTGAGGTCCACGACCTCGATGGCGGCCGACCTGATCGCGGACACGAGCTGATCGAGAACGGACATGTGGTCTCCTGCGCTCGGCGGACAACTCCGGACCCCGCGGGGCTAGCTCCGCACCAGCCTGCCCTAGCCACGTCCGGGCGGGGAAGGGCTCTGGTCGGCACCGTCCGACCGTCCCGCAGAATAGGGGGCATGACGAAGCCCGTGGCCAAAGCCGAGATCCTGATAACCGACGACGCTGTCCCGATCGAGACCGTCCACCTCGAGGGCGACCGCAGCCTCGGCTTCGTTGTGGCGCACGGCTTCACCCTGCACTGGCGCTGGCCGCATGTCTGGCGCGTCGCAAACCGGCTGAATCAACACGGCGGGGTCGCGGCGTTCGATTTCCGCGGCCATGGCCGTTCTGGCGGTCACAGCACGCTGGGCGACCTGGAGATCAAGGATCTGGACGTGGTGGTGCGGCGCCTGCGCGAGCTCGGCTACGAACAGGTGGTGACGGTGGGCTTCTCGATGGGCGCATCCATCGTGCTGCGGCACGCCGGCCTCATCGGCGGGGTCGACGGTGTCATCTCGGTGAGCGGCCCTGGCCGCTGGTACTACCGGGGGACCCCCGCCATGCGCCGGGTGCACTGGGCGGTCGAGCACAAGGCTGGCCGGATGGTAGCCAGGCTCTTCATGAACACCCGGATCAGGCAGGGCCGGTGGGACCCCATTCCACTGCCACCCGCAGAGGCGGCCGCGCTGATCTCCCCGACGCCGCTGCTCATCGTGCACGGTGACCGCGACCTCTATTTCCCGTCGGACCACGCCGAGCAGATCTTCACGGCCGCGCGCGAGCCCAAGGAGCTGTGGATCGAGCACGGGCTGGGCCACGCGGAGTCGGCGGTCACCGACGAATTGCTGGACCGGATGGCGAAGTGGGCGGTGGCGGTGACGACGGTCGCCGCGAGCCCGAACGCCGTGGCTTAGCACAGGCCTCAGCCGGGCAGGCTGCGGTCGCTGGCGCCGGCGGCTCGTTACCAGCTGGTCGGCAGTGGCATTCCCTCGGCGTAGCCGGCCGCGCCCTGGATCCCGACGACCGCCCGGCGGTGCAGGCTTTCCAGGCTGTCGGCCCCGGTGTAGGTGCACGCGCTGCGCAGGCCCGCGGTGATGGTGTCGAGCAGGTCCTCCACGCCCGGCCGCTGCTGGTCCAGGTACATCCGGGAGGCCGAGATGCCCTCCTCGAACAGCTCTTTCCTCGCCCGCTCGAACGGCGAGTCGGCTGCCGCGCGCAGGCGGACGGCTCGGGCCGAGGCCATGCCGAAGCTTTCCTTATACAGCCGCCCGTCGGCGTCGCGGAACACGTCGCCGGGCGACTCGCAGGTGCCCACGAACCAGGACCCGATCATCACGCTCGCCGCGCCCGCGGCCAGCGCGAGGGCCACGTCCCGCGGGTAGCGAACGCCGCCGTCGGCCCAGATATGCGCGCCGAGCCGCCGTGCCTCCGCGGCGCACTCGAGCACCGCGCTGAACTGCGGCCGACCCACGGCGGTCAGCATTCGAGTGGTGCACATCGCGCCAGGGCCGACGCCGACCTTCACGATGTCGGCGCCCGCCGCGACCAGGTCAGCCACGCCGTCGGGGGTCACCACGTTGCCGGCCGCCACCGGCACGGACGGTGTGGCTTCCCGCACCGCGCTCAGTGCCTGCAGCATCTTGTCCTGATGCCCGTGGGCCGTGTCGACGACGAGCACGTCGGCCCCGGCGTCCAGCAGCAGCTTCGCCTTGCCGGACACGTCGCCGTTGATGCCGAGCGCGGCACCGATCCGCAGTCGGCCCAGGCGGTCGACGGCCGGCTGGTACAACGTCGCCCGCAGTGCGCCGGTGCGAGTCAGGATGCCGACGCAGCGGCCGGCCGAGTCCACCACGGGCGCCACCCGGTGACGGCCATCGTGCAGCAGCCCGAATGCACGCTCGGGGTCGGTACCGGCGGCCAGCGTCAGCAGGTCCTTCGACATGACCTGGGACAGCTGGGTAAAGCGGTCGACGCCGTTACAGTCGGCCTCGGTCACGATACCGACCGGCCGCCCGTCGTCGTCGAGCACCACGACTGCGCCGTGGGCACGCTTGGGAAGCAGGCTCAGGGCGTGTCCGGTGGTCGCCGTCGGACCAAGCGTCAGCGGCGTGTCGTAGACCAGGTCGCGAGATTTAACCCAGGAGATCACGTCAGCTACGACATCAACTGGTATGTCCTGGGGCAGGATCACGATGCCTCCGCGCCGGGCGACGGTCTCGGCCATCCGGCGGCCCGCCACGGCCGTCATGTTGGCAACCACCACCGGGATGGTCGCCCCGCTGCCGTCGCGCGTGGTCAGATCGACGTCGAGGCGCGATCCGATGTCGGACCGGCTCGGGACCAGGAAGACGTCGCTGTACGCCAGGTCATGCGCTGGCTCGCTGAGGAATCGCACGTCTTCGATTGTCGCTCAGCGGGGCAAATCGAGACCGGCGCGGCCCTCAGGAGCCCAGGACCTGCCGCAGGTAGTCGTTGCCGAACCGGCGGTCCGGGTCGAGGTAGTCGCGCAGCGCTATGAAGTCCGCCATCCGCGGGTAGCTGGCGGCCAGGTAGTCGGCATCCCTGGTGTGCATCTTGCCCCAGTGCGGCCTGCCGCCGACCGACGTCATGACGGCCTCGACATCGGTGAAGTACTGCTCGTGCGGCGCGGAGTGGAAGACGTGGATGGCGATGTAGGCAGTGTCGCGTCCGTAGGCCGTCGAGAGCCATACGTCGTCGGGCGGCGTGACGCGTACCTCGATCGGGAAGCTGATCCGCCAGTCGCGTCGCTGGAACAGGCTGCGGACCTCACCGAGGACGTCAGACAGCGCGGCGCGCGGAATGGCGTATTCCTGCTCCTTAAACCGGACCCGCCGGGGGCTCGTGAACACGCGGTATGCGGCGTCGGTATAGGTGCGGGAGCCGAGTGCCCTGGCCGCTACCGTGTTCACGGCCGGGATCAGGCCGGGCATCGCGCGGCCGAGCTCGCAGGTCGCCCGGAACAGCGAGTTGGACAGGAACTCGTCGTCGAGCAGGTACCGCCACCGGGGCAGCGGCCTGGCCGGTCCGTCCGTCCGATTGTTCCGCTTAGTGAGGCAGCCCTCGCTGTGCGGAAACCAGTAGAACTCAAAGTGCTCGTTTTCCGCGGTCAGCTCGTCCAGGCGGCTGATGACCTGGGACCAGCTCATCGGCTCCTCGCGCGCCTGGAGCAGGAAGGCGGTCACTACCCGGAACGTCACGGCGGTGGCGATCCCGAGTGCGCCGAGGCCGACCCTGGCCGCTCCGAATAGGTCCGCGGGCGACCCGTCGGGCAGGCTGATGCCGCCGCTCGGCGAGTCTGCCGAGCACGTGACGATCTGGCCGTCGGCGAGCACGAGCTGCAGGCCGGCCACCTGAGCGGCCATCCCGCCGACGTCCCGGCCGGTGCCATGGGTTCCGGTCTGGGTTGCACCGGCCACCGTCTGGACCTGGATGTCACCCATGTTCGCCAGCGACAGGCCCCGTGCCAGCAGTTCGGTGTTGAGCACGCGCAGCGGGCAGCCCGCCTCGACGGTGACCGTGCCCGCCGCGGGGTCTACGTCCCTGAGCGCCGTCAGCCGGTCGGGCCGGAGCAGCACGCCGTCGGTCACGGCCACCGGCGTGAACGAATGGCCGGTGCCCGTCATGCGGACCGTCCGGCCGTCTGCCGCCGCGCGAGCGATCTCGGCCGCTACCTCCTCGGCGGAGCCCGGCGAGGCAATGCGGCGTGGATGCGCCGTCACGTTGCCCGCCCAGTTGCGCCAGGGTGCAGCTACCCGATCCGTACCGCTCCGCATTGAGCCATTGTGCAGGTCTCGCATCAAGAGTCGTAACCCATCCTCGGTCGCCTCACCCGCCTATCGTGATCGCCCGCAGCCGCGCTACAGCGGCCACGACGATCCCCTTGCCCGCTCTTGACCTGGGCAAGAGCGAAGCGGATTGTTAGCGCATCGTTCGCCGGCCGGCCTTTCTGGCGGCAGCGGGCCGCCATTAGGGTAGGGCCGTTATGGGACGCTTGCTGCGGCGCGGCCGGGCTTTTGGTCGCCTGACCGGTCGCCGACGTGTCCTGCTGGGGGCCGCCGGAGTGATCGTCGCCCTCGTTCCGCCGAGCATTGCCGGCTACGGGCTGGCGACGTCGCGCGGCGCGGCTGAGCCCACGACGGGCTCCGTCATCAGGGCCGGCGGCGCAGACCCCGTGGCGAGCAAGGCACCCAGCCGGCCCGCCGCCAGCTCGCCGGCCCCGCGGCCCGGCCCTGCCGCCCCGGCTGGCACGCTCCGGCAGATCATCCTGCCTGATCTGCTCGTCGTCCTGCCGAGCGGGATGACCGCAGAGCAGATCGCTCAGCTCCGCGCGGCGACTGGCGTCCGCAACATGATCACCTTTGCGGGCGGCGAGATCACGGCTGGCGGCGTGCGAATGAGCGTCATCGGCGTCAATCCGGCGACCTTCCGGTCGTGGGTCCCGCTGGAAACCGCATCGGACCAGGTCTTCTGGTCGGACCTGAGCCGGGGCGACTTCGTCGCGGCCAGCGACTCGCTTGAGCTGATTCCCGGCGGCTCCTACCGGCTCGTCGGGGCGTCGACTCAGGTAGTGAAGTTCGGCGTGGCGGCCGTGCTCGGGCTGACTGGCGTGGACCTGATCGTGAACCAGGAGCTCTCGGCGCAACTCGGCCTGGCACCGCAGGTGGTCGGACTCATCAGCGCGCCGGGCGCCAGCATCGCGACGCTGCAAGCCGAGGTCAGCCGGATACTCGGCCGCGCCGCTACCACCGAGGTGCTGCGAAGCCAGCAGCTGCCCGTCGCCACCGTCCCGGCGGGCACGCAGCCGACGACGTATCTCGAACTCTTCAAGGCTGCGGCCGCGGACTACTGTCCCGGCCTGTCCTGGACCGTGCTGGCGGCCATCGGGCAGATCGAGAGCGCCGACGGCGAGAACGACGGGCCGTCGAGCGCTGGTGCGCTCGGACCCATGCAGTTCCTGCCCTCGACGTGGCAGGTATGGGGAATCGACGCCTTCGGCCAGACCGGCCCGCCGAACATCATGAACCCGTACGACGCCGTGGCGTCCGCCGCCCGGATGCTGTGCGCCGACGGCGCCGCGTCGGGCGGCAGCGGGCTCACCGGCGCGATCTTCGATTACAACCCCGCGAACTGGTACGTTAGCGAGGTGCTCGCGCTGGCTGCGGAGTACGCGGCCGATTACGCCTAGGCGGCCTGTCGCGTGAGCCGGCGACACGCCTGCGGCGACGGCACGGCCCGGCTGCTGATTGGATGGCAGCCATGGCCGACTACGACGCGTTCCTGCTCGTCTCCTTCGGCGGCCCGGAAGGAGCCGCAGACGTCCTTCCGTTCCTGCAGAACGTCACCGCAGGCCGCGGCGTCCCGGCGGACCGGCTGGAGCGGGTTGCCCAGCACTACTACCGGTTCGGCGGGGTCAGCCCGATCAACCAGCAGTGCCGTGACCTGATCACGGCGATCGAGAAGGACTTCGCTACCCGCGGCGTGTCGATGCCGGTTTACTGGGGGAACCGGAACTGGCACCCCTACCTCCGCGACACCATGGCGGCGATGGCGGCCGACGGAGTCCGCCGCGCGCTGGCGTTCGTGACCTCCGGCTACAGCTCGTTCTCGGGCTGCCGCCAGTATCTCGGGGATATTGACGCCGCCCGCCGGGCGGTCGGCAGCACCGCACCGCAGGTGGACAAGCTACGGCAGTACTTCAACCACCCCGGCTACGTCGGCCCGTTCGCCGCCGCCGCGGCGGCCGCCATCGCATCGCTGCCGGGCGAGGACGCCGATCTCATCTTCACCGCGCACAGCATTCCGGCGAGCATGGCGGCGGCCGCGGGCCCGGCCGGCGGTGCCTATCAGGCACAGCTCGCCGAGACGGCCCGGCTGGTCGCGGCGCAGCTAGGCTGGCAGCGGCCGTGGCATCTGGCCTACTCGAGCCGAAGCGGCCCGCCGTCACAGCCCTGGCTGGGACCGGACGTCAACGATCTGCTGGCCGAGCGCGCCGCCGCCGGCTCGCGCGCGGCCGTGATCGTGCCGATCGGCTTCGTCAGCGATCACATGGAGGTCAAGTTCGACCTCGACATCGAGGCCGCGGCGACGGCGGACCGCCTCGGGCTGGCGTACGCCCGGGCGGCCACCCCCGGTACGGACCCGAGATTCGTGTCGATGATCACGGATCTCGTCGTCGAGCGGCTGGACGGGACCGCGCCGCTCGCCCTGGGTCCGCTGGGGGCAGGCCCTGACGCGTGCCCGGCCGGCTGCTGCGTGCCCGTGGGGCGGTGACGCCGAGTGACGCCGGACCCGCAGGCTGACGGCCTCGCGGCGGAGCTGGCCGAGCTGGCCGCCGCGGTCGCGCGGGAGGCTGCCGAGCTGCTGCTGACGCGCTGCGGTCAGGCCGCGGTGGTGCAGACCAAGTCAAGCCCCACCGACGTGGTCACCGAGATGGACCGGGCGGCCGAGGCGCTCATCCGGGACCGCCTGTCGGTGGCGCGGCCTGGCGACGCCGTGCTCGGCGAGGAAGGCGGCCAGACCGGTGCCGGCCGCGTCCGCTGGATCGTCGACCCGCTCGACGGCACGGTGAACTACCTGTACGGGCTGCCCGACTGGGCGGTGAGCATCGCGGCGGAGGAGGCCGGCGAGGTCGTGGCCGGGGCGGTCTGCGTGCCGCTGCGACGCAGCCTGTTCACGGCGGCCCGCGGCAGCGGTGCCTGGCTGGAGTCGGGCTGGCGGCCGGGGCCCCGGCAGCGGCTCGCGTGCACCTCCGGTGTCGACCTCGCCGCCGCGCTGGTAGCAACGGGCTTCAGCTACGCCGCGGGTCAGCGGGCCAGGCAGGGCGCGGTGGCCGCCGCAGTGCTGCCCAGGGTCAGGGACATCAGGCGATCGGGGTCGGCCGCGGCCGACCTCTGCTCGGTCGCGGCCGGGCAGGTCGACGCCTACTACGAGCAGGGTCTGCAGTACTGGGACCTGGCCGCGGGCGGGCTCATCGCGCGTGAGGCCGGAGCCACGACCGGGGGCCTGCACGGTCAGGCGGCGGGCACGGACATGACTATAGCGGCAGCCGACGGGCTGTTCTCGGCGCTGCATGACCTGCTGGCGGAGCAGAACGCCGGCGGCAGGAGCAGCGCACAGGCCTGAGCCAGCAGCCGTTACTCGCGGGTGAGCGTGCCGACCGCCGCCGGGTGGCTCTGGAAGCTGAAGCCGATCGCGTCCGGGCCGCTCAGCGTGACGGTGACAGTGCCGTTACTGCAGGTCGACTGGCCCACGACGATGCCCTGGCTCAGCGTCATCGTGGTATCGGTTGCCGACGTCAGGCTGAGGTCGCCGGAACAGCTGAAGTCGGCGCCGGTATAGGCGATGGTGCCAGATGTCTGACCCGAGGTCAGGGTGATCGTGACCGTGTAGGTAACGGGCGGCTGCGTCACCGGTCCAGACCACGTCCCGCCGAATGCCGCCGGGGTGGTGGGGCTCTGACTCAGGGATGGCGAGGTGGTGTCCGGCGTCCGGCTCGCGGTGGCGGCCGGGTGGTCGGCGTTGGCCGAGAGCTTGCCGTGCGTGGTCGACTGGCCGCCCTCCACCAGGCGGACGATGAGCAGCGCCAGCAGGACGGCGACCACGAGGACGGCGCCGCCGACGGCCCAGGCGGTGAGGCGGCCACTCCGCGGCGACTGGGCGCGGCCCCTGGTCCCGCGGCCGGGTGCCCGATCCCGCCGGGCGGGCCCCGTACCGCCAGCCGAGTGCCGGGACTGAGCCGGGACATTCCGGCCGGGGAGACCGTGTCCAGGCCGCGACGGGGCCGGGCGGTGGGGCTGGAGGGCAGGTGCCG
>JASHPF010000199.1 GCA_030038295.1 Streptosporangiaceae bacterium | reverse complement strand
CTGCGCGCCAGCCTCAACGTCCCGTTTGACTCGCCTGACCTCGCCGTCGCGGAGATCGAGCGGTTCGCCGCTGACCCGCGGTTCGTTCAGGTGATGGTGCGCGGGGACAACCAGAGCGAGTGGGGCGACCGGAAGTACTGGCCGATCTACCGGGCCGCGGAGGCGGCGGACTTCGTGGCGATGTGCCACGTCGGTGGCGATCCTGGCAACCGCTACCGGGGGAGCGGTGCACCGTCGTACTACCTGGAGCAGCACGTATGGCTCCACATGCCGGTGGGGCGGCTCGCGATGAGCATGATCTGCGAGGGCGTCTTCGAGGAGTTCCCGCGGCTGCAGGTCGCGCTCGTCGAGGCGTGCCTCACCTGGTCGGGGCCGCTGCAGTGGGCGATGGACGCCGCCTACGAGATGGCCGGCAACGACGCTCCGCGGCTGTGCAAGCGGCCGTCGGAGTACTTCCGCGAGCACTTCTGGCTGAGCACGCAGCCGATCGAGGAGCCGGACGACCCGAGGCACCTCGTCCAGTCGATCGAGCTCGCGCAGATGGCGGACCGGGTGATGTTCTCCTCCGACTACCCGCACTGGGACTTCGACTCGCCAGTCAAGGCGCTGCCAGCCGCGATGCCGATGCAGATGCGCAAGAAGATCATGGGCGAGAACGCCGCCCGGCTCTACGCGAAGCGCCTCGGCCGCGGCTGACCCGGCCGAGCCCGCTCAGGAGACCGTCGAGCCGGTGATACCGAAGAACGCCGCGGCGTTGTCCCGGAGGACCGCCCGCCGGCCCGGCTCGCCAAGGACGGCGAGAAGGTTCTCCAGGGCGTCGCTCCCGTGGTCGTGCGGGTAGTCGCTCGAGTAGAGGAGCAGTTGCCCCGCGTCCAGCATCTGGGCTAGCTGCGCGAGTTCCCGCGGCGGCGTGCGGCCGGGGATGAGCGTCGGGCTCGTCGTCAGCCGGAAGTGCTGTCGCACATAGGCTGAGGGCTTGTCGCGCACCCACGGGGTTTCGCGCCACAGCGCCTTCCAGTCCTTGTCGAAGCGCCACAGCAGCGAGGGGAGCCACGCGAAGCCGAGCTCGGCGAGGCAGACGCGCAGCTCCGGGTACCGGTCGAAGACGCCCTCGGCGACCAGGCTCAGGACCTGATTCGGCGCGATGATCTGCGAGTTATAGAGGTAGTCCTCGTAGTACGTCGCCGCGGTCCCGGTCGCGGTCGGCGCCATGCCCCACGGACCCCACGCGTGCAGGGTGATCGGCAACCGGTTCCGGCTGGCCGCCTCGTGGATCGCGCGGTACCGGATGTTCCCCCACGGTGACTCGCTCCGGACCGGCAGCAGCACCTGGACGAAGCGGCGGTCGCTGCCGAGCCGGTCGATCTCGTCCGCCGCGGCTTCTGGGTGAAAGCTCGGTACGACGATGCTGCCCAGCAGGCGCTCGTCGCGATCGAGGAACTCCGCCCGCATCCAGTCGTTGATCGCGGTCGTCATCGCCGCCTCGAAGTACGGGTTCCGGCTGCCCTGAAAGGCCGCCACGCAGGTGAGGATCACGGCGAGCGGCTCGTAGCGATCCAGGAGCTGAGCCCGCAGTTCCGCGTAGCTGTGCGGCGGGAAGCTGCCCGCGGCGCGGGCCTCGGCGCGGGCGGACATCGGCTCGCTCTCGGGGTAGAGGCGGTGGCCCACGCCGAGCCGCCCGCCGTGAATGATCTCGTGCCAGTACGGCGGGATGTAGCCGAGCAGGCTGTCCATCGAGGGCGGCTCGACGTGCACGTCGCAGTCGATCGCGCCAGACTGGATCGCACCCATGAAGCCTCCTGTCCGGGACACGCCTCATCCTGACCGGGAAGCCTCAGGTCACGCCAGCAACCTGAGCAGCGGAGCGATGCCGTCATGAAACCAGCGCCATGAGTCTCGACCGGATCAACCCCGCCACGCTTCCGGCGCCGTCGGGCTTCAGCCATGCGGTGCGGGCGACCGGAACCATCCGGGTGCACCTGGCTGGCCAGACCGCCCTCGCTCGTGATGGCCGCATTGCCGGTCAGACCGTCGCGGCGCAGTTCGAGCAGGCGCTCAGCAACCTGCTGACCGCGCTCCGCGCCGCCGGGGGCGAGCCGTCCGACCTGGCGAGCGTCACGATCTACGTGGTCGACCTCGAGGACTACCGGGCGCACGCGGCCGAGATCGGCGCGGTGTGGCGCCGGCTGGCGGGCCGGGTCTACCCGGCTGCGGCCGCGGTCGGTGTCGCCCGGCTCTGGGATGCCGACGCGCTGGTCGAGATCCAGGGCGTGGCCGAGGTGGGAGCCGGCTAGCCGGCGTCAGCCGTGGATGATTGATGTCGCGTGCTGCCGCGCTGGCTCCGCGAGCTGCGCGTTCAGCTCGGCGAACAGGCCGGCCGCGGTCTGGCCCGGCCACGGGTGCGGCAGCAGCTCCAGCGGCAGCCCCGGGTCACGATACGGCAGCTGCCGCCACGCCGTCAGAATCGGTACATACGCAACGAAGGCCTCCCGATCGGTCACGGTATGACGCGCCAGCCGACGCGCCATCGGCTCGAATCGGTCGCCGAACGTACCGTACTGCGCCGCGAGCTCGTCGAGGTCCCACCAGTCGCGGATCTTGCTGCCGAGGTCGGCGAACCCGAGGTGCTCGCCGCGGAACAGGTCCACATAGCCGGCGAGGCCGTGCCGCGCGAGCAGGGTCTCGGCCTCAGCGGCGACATGTCTCGGCGCGACCCACACCCCGGGCGCCACCGTACCGAAGCCAAGCCGGGTGAGCCGGGTCCGCAATTCGTGCCGCTTGTCGCGGTCGCGTTCGGGTACCGAGAACACCGCGAGGACCCAGCCGTTGGCTACGGATGCCCGGTGGTCGCGGAAGATCCGGACGTCCCCCTCGCGGAGCATCGCCACGGCGTCGCCGGAGAGCGCATAGCCCGCCGCACCAGACACCAGAACGCTGTGCAGGATGCCCCGCTTCTTCAGCCGGTATACCGATGAGCGCACCGCCTGGCCATCGACCCCGAGATCGGCCATCAGCCGCACGAGCGCGGCCACGGACAGCCAGTTGTGCTCCTGGCGGGCATACAGCCCGTAGACCGTGACGATGAGCTGGCGCGGCTGGAGATCTGCGGCCGGGGCGCCCGCCTGCATCGGCGCGGTTGTCACGGTTGTCATGATCCCACCGGCGCCGCTCTATAGCGAATCGTTGACCACCGTCATAGACAGAACATAACCTGGGGCCTGCGCGCTTGATCAGAGAGGTCGCGTCGAGATGCTTGGACGGTCCGCGCACGCAGACACCTTCTGCCGCGACAACCTGCCGCCGCAGGGGGAGTGGCCGCGCCTGCTGCTGGACAATCCGGATGTGCGCTACCCGGCACGCCTCAACGCTGCCGTGGCCCTGCTCGACGACACGGTGGCGAGGCTCGGGGCCGACCGGGCGTGCCTGCTGACCGCCGGCGAGCAGTGGACGTATGGCGAACTGCTCGAGCGCGCCAGCCAGGTGGCACGCGTGCTGACCGAGGACGTCGGGCTGGTACCGGGCCAGCGGGTGCTGCTCCGCGGGCCGAATAACCCGTGGCTGTTCGCGTGCTGGTTCGGAGTGCTGAAGGCAGGCGGCGTTGTGGTCGCCACCATGCCGCTGCTGCGCACGAGCGAGCTGACGGCCCTGATCGAGCTGACCAAGCCGGCGGTCCTGCTCTGCGACAACCGGTTCGTCGACGACCTCGCTGCCGCCTCGCCCGGCCTGCCGCTCCTGACCTTCGGCGCCGCCGACGCCGACGACCTGACCAGGCGGGTGGCCACCAAGCCGGGCACGTTCGCGACCGTCGATACCGCCGCTGACGACGTGGCGATACTGGCCACCACGTCGGGCTCCACCGGCGTGCCGAAGGTGACGGCGCACTTCCACCGCGACCTGCTGGCCATCGCCGACACCTTCAGCAGGCACCTGATCGGGCCCGAGCCCAGCGACGTGTTCGCCGGAACGCCGCCTATCGCGTTCACCTTCGGTCTCGGCGCACTGCTGGTGTTTCCGCTCCGGGCCGGGGCGGCCAGCTTGCTGCTGGAGCGGGCGACGCCCGTCGAGCTGGCCGAGGCCATCGACCGACATCGCGTCACCGTGGTGTCGACGGCGCCGACCGCGTACCGGGCGATCCTGCGCGCGGGCGCGGCCGCCAGGCTCGCGGGCGTGCGCTGCGCCGTCTCGGCTGGCGAGCACCTGCCCGAGTCGGTATGGCACGACTTCCGCGCGGCCACCGGGGTGCGGATCATCGACGGCATCGGCAGCACCGAGATGCTGCACATCTTCATCGCCTCGGCCGGCGACGACATCCGGCCGGGCTCGACCGGCCGGGCCGTGCCCGGTTACACGGCGCGCGTGATCGGTCCGGACGGCGAGC
>JASHPF010000198.1 GCA_030038295.1 Streptosporangiaceae bacterium | reverse complement strand
ATCGTGACCAGGGCCCTGCTGGACGCCGGGCACCGCGCCCTGGGGCTGTGCAACGTAGCCATCGGCTATCAGCGGCTGTTCGCGTCGCTGCTGTCCGTCCCGCCGGAGGCGGTAGCGCTCGACCACGTCGGACTCAACCACCTGACCTGGGAACGGGCCGCGATCGTGGACGGCACCGACGAACTGCCCGGCCTGATCGCGCGCCACGGCGAGGAGATCGCGCTGCACACCGGGCTGCCGCTCGCGGTGACGGCGGGCCTTGGCGCCGTTCCCTCGTATTACCTGCGGTACTACTGGGCGCACGACGCCGTGGTCGCCGAGGAACGTGACCAGCCGACCCGGGCGCAAGCGGTCGCCGACATCGAGCGCCAGCTGCTCGCGATGTACGCCGACCCGGCCCTGGACACCAAGCCGGAGCTGCTCACCCACCGCGGCGGCGCGTTCTACTCCGAGGCCGCGGTGGCGCTGCTGGTGTCGCTCGTCACGGACGCCCGCGACCGGCAGGTGGTCAACCTGCGGAACAACGGGACGCTGCCGTTCCTGGCCGACGCGGCGGTCATCGAGACCTCGGCCGTCATCGGCGCCGCGGGTGCGGTGCCGGTGCCGGTCGCGCCCGTCGGCCCGCTCCTGGCCGGCCTCATCGCGCACGTGTCGGCGTACGAGGAGCTCGCGGTGGACGCGGCGCTGCGCGGCGGCCGGGACCGGGTCGCGCGCGCCCTGCTCGCGCACCCGCTGGTCGGGCAGTACGACCTCGCCGAGCGGCTGACCGACCGGCTGCTGGCCGAGAACGCGGACTTCCTGTCCTGGGCGGGCGGTCAGTGACCCCGCGCGCCGCCGTCCTCGCGATCGACGGCGGCGGCAGCAAGACAGACGTCGCACTCGTCGCTGCCGACGGCAGCCTGCTCGCCGCCGCCCGCGGCGGCGCGTCCAACCACCAGCTGCTCGGCGGCCAGGACGCGGCACTCGCCGTGCTGACCGCGCTCGTGCGTGCCGTCGCCACGAAGATCGGCCTAGCCGCGGGCGCGCCGGTCGCCACGCACACGTCCGCGTGCCTGGCCGGGGCCGACCTGCCGGACGAGGAGGCCGGGCTGACGGCGGTGATCTCGGCGCAGGGCTGGTCGGCGACCGCGACGGTGGTCAATGACACGTTCGCGGTGCTGCGCGCCGGGCTGGACGATGACGCGCCAGCAGGGCACTGGGGCATCGGGGTCGTGTGCGGCCAGGGCACGAACTGCGTCGGGGTGGCGCCGGACGGCCGGTCATTCCGGTTCGTGGCGCTCGGCGATATCAGCGGCGACTGGGGCGGCGGCGGTGACCTCGGGCCCGACGCGCTGTGGTGGGCAGCGCGGGCCGAGGACGGTCGCGGCCCGGACACCGAGCTGCGCCGCGCCGTGCCAGCCCACTTTGGCGTCAGCCGGGTTGAGGACGTCATCCTCGGCGTGTACCGGCACACGATCGGCTACGCCGAGCTATTCGGGCTGACCCCGGTGCTGCTCGCCGTGGCTAATGCGGGCGACGAGGTGGCCAGGGCCGTCGTGCTCCGCCAGGCCGACGAGGTCTGCGCGATGGCAACGGTGGCGGCGCGGAACCTCGGGCTGATCGGCGGCGGTCCGGACGGCACGCCAGTGCCGGTGGTACTCGGCGGCAGCGTGCTCGCAGCCCGCGACCCGCTGCTGACCGAGGCGATCACCGCGCGACTGGCGGCGGAGCTGCCCGCGTCGTCGGTCCGGATCGTCGATGCGCCGCCGGTGCTCGGCGCGGCGCTGCTCGGCCTCGACCACGTCGGTGCCGATCCGGCCGTCGCGGCGCGGCTCCGGTCCGAGCTCAGGGCCGGGCCCGCTTAGGCCGGGCCGGTCAATTCCGCGCCCGGCGCCGCCAGCCAGCCATCCGCCGGGCGGGTCGCCAGGCCGCGGCCAACTAGCTGGTCCGCGGCGTCGGCCGGCAGCAGCCACCGCCAGCTGAACCAGCGGACCAGGTCGGAGACGGGCGCCAGCACCGCGGCCCGCAGCGCGAGGCCCAGGAGCGCCACGATGTCCGCTGGTGCGCCCGACGGCTGCGGATAGGCCTGATCCCACCGCGCCAGCTCCGCGCGATGCAGGTGGCCATGGGCCGAGCTGATCTCCACCGACCGGGCGACCAGCGCCCCGCAGCGCTCCAGCGGCGCGCGCAGCGACCGCATTTCCTGATGCTTGAGCCGCAGTTCCCGCTCCACGTCGTCGGCCAGCGACGGCCCGGTCTCGGCCAGGTGCCGCAGCAGCCGTCGCCAGCGCGGGTCGTCCCGCTCCATCCGGGCCAGTTCGGCCCGGCACACCGGATCGACCAGCGCCAGCGCCTCATCGCTCAGGTAGAGGGTCTTGCCGCGATGGATGTCGAGCGAGTGCACGCCGTCCAGCTCGGCCAGCTCGTGGCCCCACGACCACTTGGTCGCCGGCCAGCTCGCGAACCCCCGGCCGCCCGGCCGGTATGACTCCTCGTGACACGCCTCGTACAGACTGGGCAGGGCACAGTCCGTGGTCCGGGTGAGCAGCCGGCGGTCGGTGACGAACTCGCGCGCGTCGGCGAGCGTCTCGAGCGCACGGTCGGGTGTGAGCCGGCACGCGTAGTCCCGGCGGGCGCGCAGCTCGTCCAGGGCGCCGGTCATCTCAGTCAGCCAGCAGGTAGCAGGCGATCGCGGCGGCGCACGCCACGTTGAGCGAGTCGACGCCCCGACTCATGGGGATTCGGACGGCCTGATCGGCGGCCGCGACCCAGCGGCTGGACAGACCGGTTCCCTCGGTGCCGATGAGCAGCGCCACCCGGTCGCCGGGCGGAACGTCCGCGATCGGCGCCGCGGCCGGGTCCGGGGTCAGCGCCAGCAGCCGGAACCCGGCCGCGCGCAGCCCGGCCAGCCCGCCGTGCCAGTCTCTGAGCCTGGCATACGGGACTTGCAGCACAGCGCCCATCGACACCTTCACCGCCCGCCGGTACAGCGGATCGGCGCACCGGGGCGCCAGCAGCACGGCATCGAAGCCGAGCGCCGCGACGCACCGGAACACCGCGCCGACGTTGGCGTGGTCCACGATGTCCTCGAGCACGACGACCCGGCGCGCGCCGGCGAGCACCTCGGCTGGCGTCGGCAGCGGCAGCCGCTGCAGGGACGCCAGCGCGCCACGGTGTACCCGGTAGCCGGTGAGCTCCCTGACCACGGCGGCCGGGAGCACGTACAGCGGCGCGTCCGCCAGCGCGGCCAGGCCGGCGATCGCGGCGGGCTTGTCGTCGCCGGCCAGGAACGACCGCACCGGGTAGCCGGCCCCGATGGCCCGCCTGATCACCTTCTCGCCTTCCGCGATGAACAGTCCGTGTGCCGCCTCCAGGCTGCGGCGCAGGTGCACGTCGGTGAGGCTGACGTAGTCAGCAAGCCGGGGGTCGCTGGCGTCAGCGAGCCTGAGCTGAGCTGCCATGCGATCCATTCTGGCCTTCTCCGCCGGATCGCGGGAAACCAGTAAAGCCAGCCGATCTGTGATGTGAAGTCCGATATAGTCTGCCCTGACCAGACGGGTCTGGCGGCAGCACGAGAAGGACACATTTCGTTGGCTCAGCGGGCAGCTGGATCGGGCAGCGGGCGCCGGGGCCGCTCCAGCCGGATCGGGACCTCGACGCTCGTCGCGGTCGCCGTGGCAATCGCGGCGGTGTGCATGATCACGCTGACCACGAAGGCGGTGCTCGGCCGGGCGTCCTGCACCAATACCCCTGTGCTCGCCAACGTGGTGGCCAGCGATGACATAGCGCCCGCGGTCCAGGTCGTGGCCAACACCTTCAACAACCAGAACGCCACCGTCGGCGGGCGCTGCGTGCAGGTCCAGGTCGACGAGGCCGATTCGGCGACGGAGGCGGCGCAGATCGACGGCCAGGCGGCCCGGCAGGGCGCCGTCGTGGACGCGTGGATCCCTGACTCGAGCCTGTGGGTGGACGTGGCCCGCACCTATCCGGTTGGCGCCCAGGTCGTGCAGCCGACCGGCAAGAGCGTCGCGCTGTCGCCCCTGATGCTGGTCACGACCAGGGCGGTGGCGACCGAGACGGGCGTCTTCACCGCGCCGCCGAGCTGGGGCCTGCTGCTCCCCTCGGCCTACGGCGGTCCGCCCGCGAGCGAGGGCATCAGCGTGGACCTGCCGGACCCGACCACCAGCGCCGCGGGCCTGGCGTCGCTGATCCAGGTCAGCCGCCAGCTCGGCACCGGCGCGACCGCGCGGACCGCCGTCACCGACTTCGCGCTGGGCGTTCAGTCCACCGAGAATTTCGACTCGCCCACGGCACTCGCCCAGTTCGTGGCGACCACGCAGCCGCCATTCGACCGCAAGGCCATCACCGTCGCTACCGAGCAGGCGGTACTCGCCTACGACAAGACCACCCCGAACGCGCCGCTGGACGCGGTGTACGCGACCGGCGCCGACCAGGCGCTCGGCACGCCAGAACTCGACTATCCGTACGTGCTCACCGCCTCGCAGGCCGCCCCCCTGCAGGCGGCGGCCAAGTTCGGCAACTACCTGCAGACCGCGTACGCGCAGTCGGTCTTGCGCTCGTACGGGTTCCGGTCGGCAAACGGGCAGGCGGACGTCATGCCGCGGTCGGCCGGCCTGTCCGGTCAGCCGCTGCAGCTCGCGGGCGCCGCGAGCCCGACCGAGGCGGCCGCGAACCTGCAGGTCTGGCAGCGGCTGGGGCTCGGCTTCCGTGATCTCGTGCTGACCGACGTCTCACCGGCCATGAACCAGCCCTCCGGGCTCGGCACCCTGACCCTCGAGCAGCTGCTGGCCCAGACCGCGTCCCAGGGACTTGGCCTGTTCCCCGACGGTACCGAGATGGGCGTGTGGGACATCGGTGAGTCGTCGTCGGCGACGCAGCCCTACACGCAGGTCGTGCCGATCGGCCTGCTGTCGGGCAACGTGGGCGTGCTGAGCCGGCGAGCCCAGATCGAGCAGATCGACGCGACCGCGACCACAAGCGCCGACGGCGCGCTGGCCCTGAACAACGCGATCCTGGCGGCGTACCAGAAAATGACCGAGAGCTACGCGCCGCAGTACGTCAACGCGGTGATCGTGCTGACCGCCGGTGTGGACACCGCCCCAGGTGACATCTCGACCAGCGCGCTGCTGGCCCAGCTGCAGAAGCTGTACAACCCGAGCCGCAAGGTCGAGGTCATCATCCTGATGTTCGGGTCGCAGGGGAACTTCGCTGCCCTGGAGCAGGTCGCCGCGGCCACCGGAGGAGCCGCATTCCAGGTGACCAACCCGTCCGAGATCGGCCAGGTCTTCGTCGAGGCGGTCGCGCAGCGCGTCGCACCGTAGGTTCGCTGAAAAAAGGTTGAGATTCCTGAGCCAACCTTGTGAACCTGGTGCCAGGGCAGCGCGTCGAACTAGTGAGGCCCGGCGAGAGCGGGGCGCCGGGCCTCAACTCAAGCCTCGTGGTTCAGCCGACTTAGCCGAGCGTGTCCAGCATCTGATGGGCACGCTCGATGAGTGTCAGCACCGCGGGCCCCTCGCGTTCGAAGCCCTCGCCGACCGTCTGGTGTGCCAGGTATCGAGCGTGGATGCCTTCGAGCACGATGGCGAGCTTGAAGTAGCCAAACGCGATGTAGTACCCGATACCGCTGACGTCGCGGCCGGTCAGCTCTGCATACCTCGCCGCGAACTCGTCCCGGCTCCAGAACCCTGGCAGCGAGGTGACGGTCGCGCCCACCGTAACGTCGGGCAGGCCGGCCGCCCCGTCCGCCCAGTACGACAGCGTCAGGCCCAGGTCGGCGAGCGGGTCACCGAGCGTCGACATCTCCCAGTCGACGACGGCTGCCACCCGGCTCGGACGACTCAGCCGAACGAGGGTGTTGTCGAGCCGGAAATCGCCGTGCACCAGGGTGCCGTCGGGCGAGGCGGGCATCCCCTTGGCCAGCCGCTCCACCAGCTCGGCGTAGCCGGGCAGCTCCCTGGTGTTCGACAGCTCCCGCTGCCGCTGCCAGCGCGCCAGCTGACGCGCCAGGTAGCCCTCAGGGCGGCCGAAGTCGGCGAGCCCCACAGCCGCGATGTCCACGCCGTGGATGGCGGCCAGCGTCTCTGTCATCAGGTTCGACAGCTCGGCGGCCTGGTCGCTCGACAGCTCCGCCCCGTCCTGCGCTGTCCGCAGCACGCGGCCGTCGATGAACTGCATGAGGTAGAAGGGCGCCCCCACCACATCGGCGTCCGGACAGCTCGCTAGCGGCCGTGGGACCGGCACGGCGGTGTCGCGCAGCGCGGTAAGCACCCGGTACTCGCGACTCATGTCGTGGGCGGTGGGGAGCACGTGACCAAGCGGCGGCCGCCGGAGCACGATCGTCCCGCCATCGAGGTCGAGCCGGTAAGTGAGGTTGGAGCGGCCCCCGGAGATCAGCTGCACGGCCCGCAGCTCTCCGAGTTCGGACAGTCCCGCACCGGCCAGCCACTTGGCCAGGCGGAGCGGGTTCTCGATGCCAGGGACGCCCGGCACCGTTCCCGGATCGCGGCCGCGGTCTGTCACTATCCACTCCATCTGGTCTGGCAGGTTACGCAGGTCGGCGCGAGTTCAAACTGTATGGGCAAATGATCCCTTACCGGCAGTCTCAGGGCCACCGGTACCTTAGGCAGCATGACCCTAGCTGAACAGGCCCCCGACCGATCCGCCGCCGACCTGCCCCTCTCGTCCACGCCCAGGACCACCCTGCAGCGACTCCGAGAACGCGGCCGCACCGACCGTGCCGAGCTTGACGCGGTGCTGAACGCGGGGCTCGTGTGCCACCTGGGCGTGGTCATCGACGGCGAGCCGGTCGTGCTGCCGACCGGCTATGGTCGCATCGGCGGCACGCTCTACCTGCACGGCTCCTCGGCGAACCGATCCCTGCTCGCGGCGGACGGCCAGCAGGTGTGCGTGACGGTCACGCTGCTCGATGGCTTGGTCTGCGCCAGGGCCGTGTTCCACCACTCGATGAACTACCGCAGTGCGGTGATCTTCGGCGCGGCCCGCCTGGTCACCGACCCGGCCGAGAAGCTCGCGGCGCTGCGAGCCGTGACCGACCACCTGGTGCCCGGCCGCTGGGAGCACGCGAGGGAGCCGACCCGCAAGGAACTGGCCGCGACGGCCGTGGTCGCCGTGCCGCTGGACGAGGCGTCGGTGAAGGTCAGGTCCGGCGGGCCGAAGGACGACCCGGAGGACTACGACTCGGGAATCTGGGCGGGCGTGCTGCCCGCCGCGCTCACGTTCGGCCCGGCCGAGCCGGACCCCGCGCTGCCGCCGGGCGTCGAGATACCCGGCCACATCGCCGCCCTGGCGGGCCGGCCGCGCGGCGCCGCGCCTGATCTGATGGCGGACGCTGATCACCTAGGCTGGGCGAATGGCTGACCAGCTGGTCTGGATCGACTGTGAGATGACGGGGCTCGACCTCGCCAGGGACGCGCTGGTTGAGATCGCCTGCATCGTCACCGACGGCGAGCTCAACCCGCTCGACGAGGGCGTCGACGTGGTCATCAAGCCGCCGGCCGAGGCGCTGGACGGCATGCCGGAGGTCGTTCGGGAGATGCACACGGCCTCCGGCCTGCTGGCCGAGCTGGCCGCGGGGCTCACCCTTGCCGAGGCCCAGGATCTGGTCCTCGGCTATGTCCGCAAGCACGTGCCGCAGGCGCGCCGGGTGCCGCTGTGCGGCAACTCGATCGCCACCGACCGAGCGTTCCTGGCCAGGGACATGCCGGAGCTGGACGCCTTCCTGCACTACCGGATGATCGACGTCTCCAGCGTCAAGGAGCTAGCGCGGCGCTGGTACCCGCGGGCGTACTTCGCCAGCCCGGAGAAGCGCGGCGGGCACCGGGCGCTGGCCGACATCACCGAGAGCATCAGGGAGCTGCGGTATTACCGCGAGGTGATCTTCGTGCCGCTGCCCGGCCCCGACTCCGCCACCGCCAGGGAAGTCGCCGCCCGGATCACGGCCGAGAGCGAGACCACCCCGGCGGCCGGAGGCGGGCAATCGGATTCTGCGGACTGACCGCGCGACCGGTATGCTGCGTACGCCGCCATGGCGCTGCCGCGCCTGGCCGCGATGGTGGGCGTAGCTCAGCTGGTTAGAGCGCCAGGTTGTGGTCCTGGATGTCGTGGGTTCGAATCCCATCGCTCACCCCGAAGAAATTGCAGGTCAGGGTTGGCTAGACCCGCATAACCGCCTCGTTCACTTCGAACTCTGGCGCGCCCCGCTGGTATGGCCCCGCTGGCCTGCAAGATCTGCTCGGCCTGCCCGCTGGCTCGCCACTGGGCGCGGCAGGTTTCAGGCCGCGACGGGTTTGGCGTCGGCATCGGCGAGCATGCGCCGACGAAGGAAGCCAAGTGCGTGCGCGAGCAGCCGGGATACTTGCATCTGGGAGATGCCGAGCCGCGCGCCGATTTGCGCCTGCGTCATGTCTTGGTAGAAGCGCATGACAAGGATGCGTTGCTCGCGTTCGGGGACCTCACCCCAGTGGGCCGCGAGGGCCTGCAAGTTGACGGCTAGCTCGATGTTCGGATCGTCGCTCCCCAGCAGGTCGGCGAGGCTGGCGGCATCCGGCCCGCAGGTGAGGGGTGCATCTAACGACCGGGGCCGAAGCGCGGTCTCTGCGAGCCGCGCCTGCCTGATCGATTCGTCGCTCGTGCCGATCAAGTCGGCCAGGTCTGAGTCCGACGGGCTGTGGCTGAGCTGCTGGTTCAGCCGCCCGGTAGCATCCCGCACCTGAAGCGCCAGCTCCTGCATCGGGCGATCGACATGGACGAGCCACCGCTTGTCCCGGAAGTGGCGTTTGATCTCGCCCGTGATGCAAGGCTGTGCGTAGGCGGCAAGGCTCGCGCCGACGGCCGGATCGAAGTTGTTGATTGCCTTGAGCAGCCCTACGTAGCCCACCTGCATGAGGTCGTCGAACTGCTCAGGTCCGTGCTGGTAGTGCCGCACGCAGGACTGCACGAGGTTGCGGTAGCGAGCCACCAGGAACTCACACGCGCTGACGCGGCGGCTGCTCGTGCGCGGTAGGGAGCGCAGGATCGCCAGAAGATCGCGATCCTCAAGGTCGGCAAGCGGGGTGTGGCCGTGATGTCCAGCTACCGGGGCTTCCTTCGCTGGCGTTCCGTCGCTCGCTGCGACCGACGTCTGATTGGCAGCCGCCTCCGTCGAAACTTTCTGCATAGAAAGTGTTGTCATAAGGAAAGATTGCCATGATCATCTCGACAACGCAAACCTTGCAGCTCAGCGGTGGACAACGCACAGGCAGAGTCGCCGCGAACGTGGAGTCGTGCTCGGCTCGATTTGGTTAAGGCCGGTGGTTGGCCAACTCGCTCAGACCCTGCGCTAGTGCCTCGCGGGCTTGCGGACTCATCGAGCTGAGTACCTGACTGAGCGCGGCGCGGCGCCGCTCGGATACCCACTCCGCCAGCTGTCGGCCTGACTCGGTGGGCAGCAGCACGATCTCGCGGCGACTGGCGGCCGCCCGGTCCCGCGTAAGCAGTCCAGCCACCTGCATGCGATCAGTCAGCCGGCTCGTCGCCGACGGCGTTGAGTCCAGCGCCTTGGCGAGCTGATTCAAGTTCATGCTGCCTGCCTGGCCGATGATAAGAAGTGCGCGCAGCTGGGCGGGTGGGATCGCCGCCCCGATCTCCTCGACCGCCCGGTCGCACGCCTCTAGCAAGACGGCGAGGCCCCGCTCGGCGGCTACCACGTCCACCTACCCGCCCTCCGAGGCTCACTCATGGCATCCCCAGCTTGACGTGCCGCCTAGCCGGGTCCGGCCAAAACAGACGCGACCCGGCGTGCGGCTAGATCTCTAGTCTCCCGCCGTGCGACCCCGGAGCCCTACCGGCACGCCTTGATGCACCAATC
>JASHPF010000197.1 GCA_030038295.1 Streptosporangiaceae bacterium | reverse complement strand
TGGCCTGGTGAGGACGGCCTGACCGGCCATTCCGATGGTGACGTTGCCGCGCACGCGGCCTGCAGCGCCGTGTTGTCCGCGGCTGGCCTCGGCGACCTGGGCAGTCAGTTCGGCACCAGCCGGCCCGAGTGGGCGGGTGCTCCCGGCTCGGCGCTCCTCGCCGAGAGCGCCCGGCTGACCGCGGCCGCCGGCTTTCGGATCGGGAACGTGGCCGTCCAGGTCATCTGCAACCGTCCGCGCATCTCAGCCAGGCGTGCCGAGGCCGAGCAGGCCCTCGCGGCCGCCCTCGGTGGCGCGCCGGTCAGCCTCGCCGCGACCACGAGTGACGGGCTGGGCCTGACCGGCCGTGGTGAGGGAATCGCCGCGATCGCTACCGCACTCGTGGTCCGGGCCTAGTCAGCCCGGCTCGGGACCCGGCGGTCGGCTGCCCGGTGGCGTCGGCGAGCTCCACATGCGGTGGAAGACCGGCATGTCGTCACTGTCTTCCTGGTCGTCGGCCGCCAGGCCGGCGGGCCCTGGGTCGGCCCCGGTGGTCGCCGTGCCCGGGTTATCGGGGCCGGCCGGGATCGTCGGCGCCTGCCCGGGCTGGTTCGCTAGCGGCTGCGTCGGCGCCGGGTCAGGCTCATGAGCTGGCGGGGCGCTCGGGTCGGCCGGGTCAGCGGGCAACCTGGCCGCGGCCGGGACGTCGGCGTGGGCGTACCGGAAACCTGCCGGGGTTCGCACCGGCAGCGGCGGGGCTGGCACCCTGGCCGTCTGCAGATCGGCGCCAGGCCGGGCGGCGGAGTCCGGCGCCAGCCCAGGTCCGGCCGTGACCGCCTGACGGCGCAGCCTGAGGTGTCGGAGCAGCGCGAGCAGCAGCATGAACGCGACGAGTACGAGCGCCCACGGCAGCACCGCCGCGGTGACCGCGGCCGCGTTGCGCGCCAGCGCGTGCCCGGTGGCGTGCAGCGCGTCTGCTCCGGCGGCGGCCGCGACCACGACGAGCAGGGTCAGCCAGGCGAGCGCGCGGCTCGGCAGTCCCGCGCCGCGCAAGCCGAGCACGGCCGAGAGCGCGATGACCAGCATCGCGTCGATCAGCAGCGGGTAGGCCCGCGCGTGGTGCGGGGTGATGCCGGCCTGCTCCGCCACGACGCGGATGCCGGTGTACGAGAGCACGAAGGTGGCGGCGGCCAGCGCGGCGACACCGACGCACACGGCTGCGAGGCCGAGGATCCGCAGCGGCTGCGCGGTGCCGTCCCGGCCGGTGCCGCGCTCGACCGGCTGCCGCACCGAGTCGGCCGGGCCGTCCTGAGTCGGGGCGTGTGCGCTCATCGGCCTGCCGGTCCTTCCTCAGGTGTCCTCCGCGGGCGGCGCCTAGGTCAGGTCGTTGCCTGACGGCCGATCAGTGGCGGGAGAATGGACTCACCGGCCAGCCCGCGTCCAAGGAGACGATATGCCGTACTACCGAGTTGCAGGCGAGGTTCCGGCAAAGCGCCACGTCCGGTTCCGCGGCCCCGACGGGAGCCTGTACGCGGAGGAACTGATGGGCGAGGAGGGCTTCGTCTCGGACTCCTCGCTGCTGTACCACCGCCACCCGCCGACGGCGATCGTGAAGAGCGAGGGCCTGGCCGGCCCGGCGGAGGTGCGCGTTTCGGCCAACCATCCGCTGCTGCCGCGTCATTTCCGCACCCAGGACTTGCCGCCGGGCGGCGACCTCGTGCTCGGCAGGCAGTTGCTGCTCGCCAACGACGACGTGCGCATCTCGTTCGCCGCCGCGGACGCGCCGTCCGACCTGTACCGCAACTCTTCCGGCGACGAGGCGGTGTATCTCCGCTCCGGCAGTGCGGCGTTCGAGTCGGTCTACGGCAGGATCGCGGCACGGCCAGGCGACTACGTCATCGTGCCCCGCGGCACCATTCACCGGTGGCTGCCGGGCGAAGGCGGCGTCCACGCGCTCATCGCCGAGGCGCGGGGTCACATCAGGCCGCCCCGGCGATACCTGTCGCAGTACGGCCAGTTTCTCGAGCACGCGCCCTACAGCGAGCGCGATCTGCGCGGTCCGGTTGGCCCGCTACTGGCCGACGGCGAGGACGTCCCGGTGATCGTGCGGACCGTCGCGGGCCTGACCAGGCTGACCTACGCCTACCACCCGTTCGACGTGGTGGGCTGGGACGGCTACCTCTACCCGTACGCGTTCAACATCGCCGACTTCGAGCCCCTGGTAAAGCGCACCCACGCACCGCCGCCGGTGCACCAGACGTTCGAGGGGCCCAACTTCGTGATCTGCTCGTTCTGCCCGCGCCCGCTGGACTTCGATCCGGAAGCAGTTCCGATCCCTTACAACCATCACAACGTCGACTCCGACGAGATGATGTACTACGTGGCCGGAGACTATTCGGCGCGCAAGGGATCGGGCGTGGGGCTCGGCTCGATCACACTGCACCCGTCGGGGTTCACCCACGGACCCCAGCCCGGCGCGGTCGAGGCGGTCATCCGCGGTCTGGCCGAGGGTGCGAACACGACCGATGAGACCGCGGTCATGATCGACACGTTCCGGCCGTTGCTGCTGGCCGACGCGGCGCGCGCTGCCGAGGATCCCGAGTACGCCTGGACCTGGGCCGGCGCGGCGCGCGGCCAGCGCAGCGCGGACCAAGCGGACCGCGGGCCGGGCTTCTAGCCACGGCGGCGAAGCGCCCGGTGGTTCCCTGGCCGCCGGCTAGACCATGATCTTCCCGCCGGCCACGTCCAGCGTGGCTCCCGTGATCCAGGCGGCCGCGTCGGAGGCGAGGAACAGCGCCGCCGCGGCGACGTCGGCGGGCTGCGCGATCCGGCCGAGCGGGAAGCTGGCGCCCAGCTCAGCCCGCTGGTCGGCGGTCAGCCACGCGCGCATCTTGTCGTTCTCCGTCGCGGACGGTGCGAGGCAGTTGACCCGGACGCCGCGCGGCGCGAGTTCGGCGGCCAGGTGCCTGGTCAGGGCGATGACGCCGGCCTTGGCCGCCGCGTACGCCGCGGCGGACCGGGCCGGCTGCCGAGCGGCCGCCGACGACATGGTCACGATGGCGCCGCCGGCCGGCATGGCGGGCAGGACCGCGCGCACGGTGTAGAACACCGAGTTGAGGTCCGTGTCTACCACCTCGCGCCAGTGCTCCGGCGTCTCGGCCTCGGTCGGCACGGGCATGCCGTTACCGCCGGCGAACGCGGCCAGGATGTCGGGCGGTCCGAACTGGCGGCCGACGGTCTCGGCCATCACGGCCAGCTCGGCGGGTGCGGTGCAGTCGGCGCGTACCCAGCTGGCCCGGCCGCCGCGGCCGGTGATCGCGGCCGTCGCGGCCAACAGCGCCGGCACGTCGCGGCCGACCACCGCGACCGCCGCTCCGTTGGCGGCGAGTGCCGCGGCGGTCGCCGCGCCGATGCCGCGTGATCCCCCGGTGACGATCGCGACCCGGCCTGCCAGGTCTGGATGGCTGGCCGGCCCGACCGGCCGGGCGCTCGTTACCCGCTGCGTCTCCGTCATGCGCTCTTCCCTCGTGGTCCGGCCGGTGCGTTCTCCGAACAAGTCTTAGATAACTAATTGTTAGATGTCAAATGGTAGGCGTCGGTCGCCGTGTTCGCCGGCAGACGTAGTGTGGTGGGGTGGTCGCCCGAACGCGCACGATGTGCTGATGCGAGTCGTCAGCCGTCAGGCGCGCCGCCGCTGGGGCATCGTGGCTGCGGGGACGGCACTGCTGTGCGGGCTGCCCGCGCTGATCGCCGCCTGGCCGGTTCCGGCCGCGGCCGTATCGGCGGCGGGGCTCAAAGACCGGATCCTGTCCTCCTCGGGCGTTCCGTATCAGGGCTACGCGGAGAGCAACGTCGACCTCGGGCTGCCCAGCCTGCCCGACGTGGGCAACGTGACGTCCCTGCTGGACGGGACCACCGACCAGTACGCGTGGTACCGGTCACCCGATGAGTGGCGGGCGGACGTGCTGACCGACGCCGGCGAGACGGACACCTACCAGACGGGCGCGTACGGCACGTTCCAGTGGAACTACACCAGCAACCTGCTGACCCAGATCATCGGCACCGAGCCGGTGCGGCTCCCGCGTGCGGCCGACCTGCTGCCGCCCGCGCTCGCGGAGCGGCTGCTGAGCTACGCGGGGTCGGCCACCGCCGTGCGCAGGCTACCGAGTCAGCGGGTGGCCGGCGTGGACGCGGCTGGGCTCCGGCTCACCCCCGCCAGCTCGACGTCCACGATTAGCGCGGTGGACGTGTGGGCCGATCCGCGCACCGGACTGGCGGTGCAGGTCGAGATCTTCGGTCGCTACTCGACCGCGCCGGTGCTCGTGAGCCGGTTTCTGTCCGTCAGCTTCGCCGCGCCGGCGCTCGCGACCGTCACGCCGAATCTGAGCGCGGGGGTGGACTTTGCGAGTAGCGAGCTGCCGGACGTAACCAGGATCGTGAACGGCTACGGCCCTCAGCTGCCGACCAGCCTCGGCGGCGTTGCCGAAGTGGCGGGCGTTCCCGGCCTGCCGGACCTGGCCGCCTACGGCAGCGGGTTCGCGAGGTTCGCGGTGGTCCCGCTGCCAGCCAGCACGGGCCAGTCGCTGCTGCAGGCGGCTAGCTCCGCCGGGATCACCGTCCAGCTCGGCAGTGGCACCGCCGTGGTGATCCAGACGCCGCTGCTGACAGTGCTGCTCTCACAGCAGCCCGGCAGCCCGATCTACCTGCTCACCGGCACCGTCACCGCGTCCGTGCTCGAGCGCGCCGCCGAGCAGCTGCCGGGGTACTCGTGATCAGCACCTCGGGCCTCACCAAGCGCTACGGCTCCCTGCTCGTCGTCGACGGCGTCGGGCTCGACGTGCGCGACGGCGACCGCTACGGGTTCCTCGGCCCCAACGGCTCGGGTAAGACGACCGTGGTGCGCATGCTGCTCGGGCTGGTGTACGCCACCAGCGGCACCATCGAGGTGCTCGGCCGTCCGGTCCCTGGGCAGATCTCGGTGGTGCTGCCGCAGATCGGCGCCCTGGTCGAGGCCCCGGGCGCGTATGGTCACCTGTCCGGCCGCGCGAACCTGGCCCTGATCGACGCGGCCGGCCCGACGGCGGGCCGCCGGCGGGACCGGCGGCGGCGCATCGGCGACGCGCTCGACCGGGTAGGCCTCGGCGGCATCGATGACCGGCCGGTGCGTAAGTACTCGCTCGGCATGCGCCAGCGGCTCGGCCTCGCGGCCGCGCTGCTGCGGTCGCCCCGGCTGCTCATCCTCGACGAGCCGACGAACGGTCTGGACCCGCGCGGCATCCACGAGGTCCGCACCCTGCTCGCCGAGCTCAACGCCGCGGGGACGACGGTGTTCATGTCCAGCCACCAGCTTGCGGAGGTCGAGCAGTTGTGCACGCGGATCGGGGTGCTCGATCGCGGCCGCCTGGTGCTGCAAGACGACCTGGGCGCGCTGCGGGGGCCGACGGGGCGGGTCGTCGTGCAGAGCGCAGACGTCGACCGGGCCGCGGCGGTGCTCGGCAGCCGGGTAGCAGCCAGGGACGGCGACCGCCTGATCGTGGCGGACCCGGACCCGGCGAGCGTCAACGCTCAGCTCAGCGCCGCCGGGTTGCGCGTCACGGAGATCGGGCCCGAGCGCCGATCGCTGGAGGAACTGGTCCTGTCGGTCACGACCGGCGGGTCTGACCGGTTCGACGGCGCCGCCGCCCGACCCAGGCTGCGGCAGCCCGCGGGCGAGGCCGGCGCGGGCGCGGGTGAGTCGGCGGTGGGCCGATGATCCGGGTGGAACTGGTGAAGCTGGTGCGCCGGCCGCGCAGCTGGGTTACCGTCGCGCTGCTGTGCCTGCTGCCGATCGTGGTGGCGGTGTTCGTGGCCGTTACCCATGTCGCGCCGCCGCCCGGTCAGGGACCGGCGCTGCTGTCGGCGGTGCTGTCTAACGGGTCGCTGTTCCCCGCGGCCGCGCTCGCCGTGGTGCTGCCGGTCTTCCTGCCCGTCGCGGTGTCCGTGGTGGCCGGCGACGCGGTGGCGGGCGAGGCCAGCTCGGGCATGCTCCGCTACCTGCTCGCCCGGCCGGTCGGCCGCACCCGGCTGCTGGTGGCGAAGCTGGTCGCGCTCATCACGTTCGTGCTGGTCGCCGTCCTCGCCGTCGCCCTGACGTCGTACATAACCGGCCGGGCCTTGTTCGGCGACAAGCCGGTCGCGGTCGGCGCGAGCGGCATCACCACGAACGTCATCGCGACCTCGCTGTCCGGCACCGCGCTGACCCCTGCGGACGTGCTCGTCCGGACCGCGGGCGCGGTGGCGTTCATCGCGGTCTCGATGCTGGGCGTCGGCGCCATCGCACTGTTCCTGTCCACGATCACCGAGTCGCCGCTGGCCGCCACCCTCGGGGCGCTCGCGGCGCTGATCACCAGCGGTGTCCTGGTCGCGCTCAACGCGGCCGCCGCGGTGAGCCCGTACCTGCCGACCCGGTACTGGCTGGCCTGGGTCGACTTCTTCCGCGAGCCGATCCTGTGGCGCAGCATCGACCAGGGGTTCGCGATCCAGGGCGTGTACGTGGTGGTGTTCCTGGGCGCGGCCTGGGCCAACTTCGCGACCAAGGACATCACGAGCTGACGAGGCCGGGCTGGCCCCGCCCGGCCGCCGTCCCGCCCTGGCGGGACTCAGCCGCAGTCGGCGGCGGTCGGCCAGGTGAGGGGGCTACGGCCGAGCGCCTGGAGCACCATCGCTATCACCACAGGGCTGGTGGGCAGCTGCGAGTGGCTGACCCGCGCGGCCGGGCAGACCGACTGCACCTGCACGTCGAGCGCGCCTGGTAGCCGGGCCGAGTCCGGCGGCGTGACCACCTGGTCGTCGCTCGTCCACACCGACATCCACCGCGGCAGCCCGGCCGGGTCGGCGACATCCAGGCTCTCCAGCAGCTGGCTGCCCGGGACGAGCTGCTGGCACGCCGCCGGGCAGGCGTCGGGCACCAGCGCCTCGGCGGCAGCGGCCAGCTTGGTGCCGTGGAACGGCGAGCCCAGCGTGATAATCCGGCGTGCGCGGGCGATTCCGTCGTCGAGTCGCGCCCAGATCAGCGCGACCACGCCGCCGGCCGAGTACCCGATGACGTCGACCGACGGCGCGCCCTGGCGCAGGTCCGCCTCGACGGCCGTGTTCAGCAGCGCGGCGTCGGCGAGCAGGCTGCCGGTGCCAGTGCCGGGCAACTGCAGGACCACCGCGGTACGGCCAGTCGCGCGGATCCGGCTCGCCAGCACGTCGAGCGCGCCCGTGCTGCCGCCGTAGCCGGGCACCAGGATGACGGGCCCGAGCCGGTCCTGAGCCGGGCCGACCGCGCTGGCCGCGCTCGGCTCGCCAGCGTGGCCGGTGGCGGTGGTAACCGCCGCGACGGTCGCGGCGGCCGCGACAACCACGAGCGCGACCGACACCAGCAGCAGCCGACGGCGGCGCGACAGGCCCGCGAAGCGGGCGGCCAAGCCAGCCCGTTCCCTTCGCTTGCCGGGCCAGCTCATGCCCCCACGGTACGAGACGATCGGCGGTGGCAGCGCGGCCCGCTCACCGAGCGATGCCGCCGGAGCAGGCAGCGCGGGCGGTGCGACCCTCGCATAGTTCTCATCTACCGCTATTGCCGCATCTGCGACCATCGCCGGTGGCCCGGCCGCGGCCGGCCCGTCGTCGCCAACGCGGGCACGGGCCGCACGCACGCGGGCGCGTCCCGTAGCCTTGGGGCCGTGACGCTTCGCCTCCATGACACCGCTACGCGCACGGTTCGCGAGTTCCGGCCTTTGCAGCCGGGCAAGGTCTCGCTGTACCTATGTGGCGCCACGGTGCAGGCGCCGCCGCATATCGGGCACGTCCGGTCCGTCGTCAGCTTCGACATCCTGGTGCGCTGGCTGCGGGCGTCGCACTATCAGGTGACCTACTGCCGCAACGTCACCGACATCGACGACAAGATTCTCACGGTCGCCCTGTGCGAGGAGGTCCCCTGGTGGGCCGTGGCCGAGCGGAACCAGCGCGCCTTCACCCGCGCGTACGACGTGCTCGGCTGCCTGCCCCCGGACGTGGAGCCGCGGGCGACCGGGCACGTACCGGAGATGATCGACCTGATGCGCCGGCTGATCGACGGGGAGCACGCCTACGCCGACCGCGGTGACGTCTACTTCGACGTGCTGTCCTTTCCCGCCTACGGCGAGCTGTCCGGCCAGCGCATCGAGCACATGAAGCCGGCCGCCGACACCGAGGACAACGCGGCCAAGCGCGACCCGCGAGACTTCGCGCTGTGGAAGGGCGCCAAGCCGGGCGAGCCGCACTGGCCGACCCCGTGGGGTCCCGGTCGGCCGGGCTGGCATCTGGAGTGCTCGGCGATGGCGACCAAGTACCTCGGCTCCACCTTCGACATCCACGCGGGCGGCCTGGACCTGCTCTTTCCGCACCACGAGAACGAGGTGGCTCAGTCGCACGCGGCCGGCGACGGGTTCGCACGGTACTGGCTGCACAACGGGCTAGTCCGGATCGGCGGCGAGAAGATGAGCAAGTCGCTCGGCAACTCGCTGCTCGTCGACACGATGGTGACCGACGTGCGCCCGGCAGAGCTGCGCTATTACCTCGGCCAGGCGCACTACCGCTCGGAGATCGACTTCTCGCCTGCGGCGCTGGCCGAGGCCGCGACCGCGTACCGGCGGATCGAGGGCTTCGTGACCAGGGCCGCGGAGCTGGTCGGCCCGGAGGATTCGAGCACCGGCAGCGTCCAGGCGGACAGCGCGTCGCTGCCCGCCGCTTTCACCGCGGCGATGGATGCTGACCTGGGCGTCCCGCAGGCGCTCGCGCTGGTGCATGAGAGCGTCAGGGAAGGGAACGCGGCCCTGGCCGTGGCTGATGTCGCCGGCACGGCGAAGTGGCTTGCCGAGGCACGGGCGATGCTGGCGGTACTCGGCCTCGATCCGCTCGCCGCACCGTGGGCCGGCCCGCGGACAGGAGCAGATCTGCACCCCGTCGTCGACGCGCTGGTGCGTGTCGCGCTCGAGCAGCGCGAGGCCGCGCGGGCCAGGAAGGACTACGCCGCGGCCGACGCGATCCGTGCTCAGCTCGCGGCGGCGGGCGTCACGGTGGAGGACACGCCGCGCGGGCCGCGCTGGGAGCTGCGACCGTGACCCCGCCGCGCGGGGGCTCGGGGGGTCGTCGCGCCGCGGCGGCCCCGCGGGGGGGTGCGGGGGGTCGTCCCCCCGCGACCGCAAAGGCGACCGGCGGCGGCTGGACCAAGTCCGGCAAGCCACGGCCGGGCACCGGCGGACACGGCA
>JASHPF010000196.1 GCA_030038295.1 Streptosporangiaceae bacterium | reverse complement strand
TGGCAGACTTGGCACGGAACTGCATGGTCGTGGCGTTCAGCCCGCAGAACGTGCAGTGGTGCTTCGTCCCCCACCAGCACCCGCGAGATGTCTCGATCGGGAGCCAAATCCCGCGGCGCTGGCTGGGTGTGAGGATGCCCAGGGTTTCGGCGAGCGCGAAGTAGTCCTCGTAATCCGGTGCGGGCAGGTCGTCAAGCTGACGGATCGGCGGAAGCGGTGGCGTCACGCTGAGCGCTCCGTCCACGCGGAGCGCGATGCCAGGGACGGCGCGCAGGTCGGTACCCGCTGCCAGCGTGCTGAGGAGACGAGGAAATGCGTCGTCGGCCTCGCCGATGATGGCAGCGTCGATGAAATCGAACGCACGCACGAACTCGGGCCCCATGTCACCGTCGAAGTTGGCGCCGCCAAAGACCGTGAAGATATTCGGGTGCAGCTCCTTCAGCCGCCGGGCGAGCGCGAACGACGCGGCATTTTGCTGGAATGTCGAGCTGAAGCCGACAACCGCCACCTCGTGCCATGGAACTGCTTCGACCAGCGAGTCCAGGAGTGCCGGAATCTCGACCTCGCGTAGTCGGGTGAGCCTTGTCTGCAGCTCAGCTGGCGAGACGGCGAGGTAGGAGAGGTCGCCGGCTAGCTCCGCCACCAGTTGCGAATCCGGGTCCGGCGCCGCCGCCCGGAAGGCAGCCAGTGAGAACAGCCATTCGCCCACCATCGAGCCTCGATGCTGCGCGAGCTGCTGGTAGTCCTCCAGACCTATCTGAGCTGCGAAGCTCAGATAGGCGTGGAGCGTGCGGACAGGAAAGCCGTGAGCAGCGGCCAGAGACTTAAGTAACCCAAGTTGGATGGACGGACGACGAGCATCCATGAATGGCATAGAAACCAGGACCACCGGCCATCCGCTCGGCTCTGCTCGTACTTCTCGGTCCGGCACGCCAGGCAACGGAGATCAGGGCTGCTCTGGCGGTTCGTCCGAGGTCGTCGGGTCGAGTGGCGGTTCGGCCGAGGACGGCGACTTCTTACCGATCGGATCGCCTCCGATCCTTATTTCAGAAACCATCTCAAAACCGTGGCCTGGGATAAAAGCGTTAAGGATCTGTTGTTCCAGTTCGGCAAGGGTCGGCTCCTCATTGTCGGAGCGTTCCGTCGGGGCGCGCAGGCTGACATGAACCCTCGCCGACGAGAAGACAGCCAGCAAGAGCCGCCGTTCGTCTTCAGAAAGCTGGCTTCTCAGCGAATCTAGCTTCCGAGCTAGACTCTCGATCTCATGCCGATCGAACGTGAAGTCTGGCACCGTCGACCTCCCCTGCGTGAAACCCTGATCCGATGGCCTGAAAGGACGACTGCCAGCGACCAATATTGCGGGTCGCACAACAGGGTGAGGCTAGGTCACCAAGACGATAAGATCGCGCCTCGCGCTGCAGCTTGTCAAGATCCCGCGTGCCCACACCTACGGTCGTTGCTGCCTGTTGGCTGGCCTCCGCAGACCTTTCGGGACGCCTTAACGGCTCGCCAGCTTCTTCAGCTTGTCTCGCACCTGCACAGCTTCGGGGTGGTCAAGCTCGTCGAGGATGGCCACTGCCTCATTCCAGGCGTCCCGAGCGGCATCAGGACTCCCAATTGTGAGATGCAGGTCGCCCAGGCACGCAAGCGTGTCGGCTTCGCTATGGCGGTGCCCGAATTCGCGGTACAGGAGCACTGCCTGCTGGTAGTGGGCGATAGCCTCGCGGTGGTTGCCAACGGCATTGTAGGCGGTGGCAATGCTGTCAAGCGTGTCTGCCTGCCCGAACTGGTCGTCGATCTCCTTTTGCAGATCAAGGGCTTGCTGGCAGTACGTTAGTCCTTCTTGGTAACGGCCCAATTGGATGTGAAACCAGCCGAGTGCATTCAGGGCGCGGGCCTGCCCGGCTCGGTGACCGGCCGTCTGGAACAGCCCCAGTGCCTGCTCGGAATGATCGAGCGCGGCTTCATAGCGGTTCTCCCGATCGAGGACCAAGGCGAGGCTTCGGTGCGTTTGCGCCTGGCCGGTGTAGTCGCCAAGCTGCTGGAACAACTCGAGAGCTCGCGCCAGCTGATCCCGTGCCTCGGCGTACCGCCGCAGGTCTACGTAGGCATAGGCGAGACATCCGTGGCATATCGCCTGTGCGCGCGGGTCACCCAACCGGTTGGCCGCGTCCAGCGCGAACTGCTGCGACGCAGCCGCGTCGTGCCAGTGCCCGCGCCGCTCGAAAAATGACGCCATCGCCCAGGCCAGCTGCCAGGCGTGGACGTCGAAACCGTCGGCTGCCGCCCGCCGCAGGGCTGCCAGCAGGACGTGGTACTCCCTGGTAAGCCATGCCAGCGCCGCGCGATGGTCAGCAAGCTCGTCAACGGTGACGAGCGACCCGGCGGGCACCAGCGCGATGGCGTCGTAGCGGCTCGGACCGAGCAGTTCGTGCGCGCGATAAGCCGTGCCGAGGTAGTGGTCCAGAAGCCGGTGGACCGATGCGCGTCTGTCCTCGGCCGAGTCCTGCTCATGGCTGAGTTCCCTCGCATAGGCCCAGAGCAGATCATGGAAGGTGAACCGGCCGCGGGACCGATCCGTCAGCAGGTGCGCGCTGGTTAGCTCGGCCAGCAATGCTCTGGCCTCTGTCGGCGGCAGGCCGGCCAGGCTGGCTACTGCCGACACGCTGATGTCCGGGCCCGCGTGCAGGCCGAGCAGCCGGAACAGCCGTCGCGTCGGCGGCCTGAGCGCGTGGTAGGACCAGGAGAAGACATCGCGGAGATCGGTGTGCTTGTCTCCGACGTTGAGCTCGTAGAGCCCGCCGCGGCTCGTGGGCAGTTCGCCGGCGAGATCCTCGAGCGACAACCGCGAGTTCGCCGAGGCGTGCGCGCTCACGATCGACAGGGCGAGCGGAAGCCCTGCGCACGTATCGATGATCGCGTCCACCGCGGCCGGCTCCGCCGCGACCCGGGCCTTGCCGAGCCGGTTCACCAGAAGGCCGCGGGCCTGGTCAGCAGACAGCAGGTCGATCTCGAGTAGCCGGGCACCATCCGCAGCAACCAGGCTCAGCAGCTGGTTTCGGCTGGTCACCAGCACCAGGCACGTCGGCGTGCCAGGAAGCAGCGGACGGACCTGAGCGGCGTCACGGGCGTTATCCAGGACGATCAGGACGCGCCGGCCGGCCAGCATGGTGCGGTACAGGGCAGCCTGCGCATCGAGGTCCACCGGAATCCGGTCCGGGGGCACAGCAAAGGCATCCAGGAACGCCTGGATTGCATCCGCCGGCTCCATCGCAGCCCCGGCGGGATCGAAGCCGCGCAAGTTTACGTACAGCTGCCCATCAGGAAACCGGTCTCGTATCTGATGCGCCCAGTGCAAGGCCAGCGTCGTCTTGCCGACGCCAGCCGTTCCGGCGAGCGCTGTGATCACTACAGTCCCGCCGGTCTCGTCCGCGCTACCGGGCAGGAGTCCATTCAGCCAGTCGATCTCAGCCTGACGGCCCGAGAAGCCCGCCACGCTGTGGGGCAGCTGAGCCGGTATCGGTGGCCTATTGCGAACGGGCGAGCCGCCCCCGGTAGGCACGCCCTCAGGTGCGTTGACACCCAGCTCTGGATCGCCGGTCAAGATCTGCTGGTGCAGTCGCTGAAGTGCAGCGCCAGGGTCGATGCCAAGCTCTTCGCGGAGGAGGCGGCGCGCGTCCTGGAATGCGGCCAGTGCGTCCGCGCGGCGCCCCGAGCGATACAACGCGAGCATGAGCAGCCCATGCAGGCGCTCCCGCCAGGCATGCTCGGTCACCAGCTGCCGCAGCTCCAAGACCGCGTCGTCCCGATCACCGATCGTCAGGTCCAGGTCAATGCGGTCCTCGGTGATGGAGATGCGTCGTTCTTCCAGGCGGTCGCGCTGGGCCTCCAGGTAGGGGCTCGTCAAGCCGTCGCAGAGCGGCCCGCGCCAGCGGCCAAGCGCCGTGCGGAGTAGCTCAGCAGCCGACACCAGCTCGCCTGCAGCTCGGGCTTTGCGCGCCGCGTCCACTTCGCCGTCGAAGTCCGCGAGGTCGAGGCCGCCAGCCGACACGGTCAGCACGTAGCCAGCCTGAGTCCAGGCGAGCTGGCCGGACTCGGACGCCGGATGACGGCCGAGCTCGAGCACGTGGCGCAGCCCGGAGATATGCCGGTGCAGGAGATGGCCGGCGTACCGGGGCTCGTCCTCGCCCCAGACCGCGCTGATTATCTGCTGCCGGCCAATGGGGCGATTTTGCTGCAGGAGCAAGACGGCCAGAACCACCCGCTGCTGCACCGGCCCAAGATCAACGGCGATGTCACCGCGCCAGGCCCGGAGCGGGCCGAGCACCTCGAACCGCACCGGTGGCCCGCCTGGATCGCTCATTCCGCCCTCCCGCCGCGCTGAGCAATCTCGATCATTTTAGCCAGATTCCGGCGACCGCCTCGCTGAGTTTTTGCCTGGTCAGGCGCGTCGTGGGGGGACAACACCATGGTCGGCGTCCTGGTGCGCGGCGCAGTTAATGCATCGGCGGAGATGTGACCCAGATCATGGAACGGGACCGGGCGCGGCCGCATCTTACTGAGTGGTAACTGCAGCTGCTCGACCAGAGCGGCGCGCGTCATCGAATCTCGATGTGCTGATTCCCGGAGGGCTACCGTGACCAGGATGAACGTGAACGAAGCGGTCTGCGAAGCACTATTCGCCTCACCGCTGCAGCCCTCTGACCCGGTAACGGCCGAGGCAGTTGCGCACGCCATCGGCAGCACCGTCCTGCGCCTGGGTGCCGCGGGTTGCAAAGGTTACACAGCGGAGGAATTCGGCAATCATCCGGAGGAAGCGGCCGAGCGGATGCGCTGGATCCGGCGGCTGGTCAGCGATCTGTCCGGCTGTCTGTACTTCCCGACCGCTCCGCCCCCCACCACAGCCCTGGCCGCAACCGACCTGCTGCCGGTCCGCGAGGCCGCCTGAGTCGCGCGCCAACCCGCAGTGGCTATCCGAGATCAGGACCCTGACATCTACTGGCGGAGCTGACCGCCTGCCCGGACAAAACTGCGGCGGCCGACAGAGGGGCCGGCGGGACGCCGCGGGGGCACCATGGAACTGTGTACAGCGTCACGAGAGTCGCAGGCGGTCGCAGCTGCACCGCCGCAGCCGACAGAGGTAGCGGACCGCGCGACCGGCCAGCCACCGGCGCCGCGCGGCGGCTAGCCGGATTGGCACTGGCGGCGGCCACGACCGCAGCGGCGCTTGCCGGCTGTCAGAGCGGCACTGACGCCAGGCAGCACCACACCACCAGCTACTCCGTCGCTGGCCAGGTACGAATGCTGGTCGTGAGCACACACGTGGGTGATGTCCGGATCACCGGCGGTGCCGCCGTGGCCATCTCCGTCACCCAGCACGTCGCGTTCCACGGCGCTGCCCCGACGATCAGCCGTCGACTTGCGGCCGGCACCCTGAGTCTGAGCAGTCACTGCGCGCCCGACTCAGCCTGCAGCGTCAGCTACGACATCACCGTCCCGCGAGCGACCGCCGTTCGCGTCACCGATGCCGTCGGCACCGTCCGGCTGAGCGAGCTGGCCGGGCCCGTCACCGCGACGGTCGATGCGGGCGGGATTGACCTCAGCGCGCTGTCGGGGCCGCTCAAGGCGACGACTCACGCCGGCTCGATCACCGGTCAGCAACTGTCGTCAGCGCACGCCGGCCTCCTCGTGACGGCGGGCGCCATCGACCTCACGTTCTCGGCCCCGCCGGCCGTGTTCACCGCGACCACCGGCATCGGCGCCGTCATTCTTCGCGTACCGAACACCGTGCCATACCGCGTGGCTGCCACCGCGACCGTGGGTCACATCGGCGTCAGCGTCACCGAGGACACGGCGGCCGTGCGGACGATCACGATCAGCACCAAGGTCGGTTCCATCACGATCAGTCCGTCGCCGTGACGGGACCGCCGATGGCGACGGTGGCGAACTCGGCAGCGGAGTTCAGCGGCTCACGGCTGACCAGGAGCGCGGCGCACCCGGACCGATTCCAGTAGCGCACGCCAGCTCGGCAGGCAGCGGATATCATCGCTTGATCCCGAGGCAGGTGGTGAGCAACGGCGACCGGCGCGAGCTACGACTTCATCATCGTCGGCGGCGGCTCGGCCGGCTGCGCGCTGGCCAATCGGCTGTCGGCAGACCCGGCTAACAGGGTCCTCGTGCTCGAGGCGGGCCGCAGCGACTACGCGTGGGATGTTTTCATCCACATGCCGGCCGCGTTGACATTCCCGATCGGCAGCCGCTTCTACGACTGGCAGTACGAGTCTGAGCCCGAGCCGTACCTGAACGGCCGCCGCATCTACCACGCACGCGGGAAGGTTCTCGGCGGGTCAAGCAGCATCAACGGCATGATCTTCCAGCGTGGCAACCCGCTGGACTACGCCCGCTGGGCAGCCGACCCCGGCATGCAGGACTGGGACTACCCGCACTGCCTGCCGTACTTCAAGCGGATGGAGACCTGCCTCGCCGGCGCCGACGACTTCCGCGGCGGTGACGGCCCGCTCGTGCTCGAGCGCGGGCC
>JASHPF010000195.1 GCA_030038295.1 Streptosporangiaceae bacterium | reverse complement strand
CCCGGCCAGCTCAACCTCATGACCGCCGGTCGCGGGATCGCGCACGCAGAGGAATCGCCTGCCCGGCATGAGCCGGTGCTGCACGGCGTGCAGCTGTGGGTCGCTCTCCCTGACCTCAGCCGGCACACCGAGCCCGCGTTCGAGCACCACCCGCGGCTGCCGCAGAGCCGGCTCGGCGGCTTCGCCATCACCGTCCTGACCGGCGAACTGGCCGGCGCCCGCTCGCCAGCGACCACGTTCTCCCCGATCGTGGGCGCCGAGCTCGCGGCCAGGGACTGGCCGGCCAGCTGCCTGCTGCCGCTGCGGCCGGACTTCGAGCACGTCGTGTTCGCCGCCGCCGGGCAGGCCAGCGTCGAGGGCGTTGACCTCGGGGTCGGCCAGCTGCTGTACCTGCCCCCTGGCCGGCCGGAGGCCATGCTCGCCGCTCCCGCGGGCGCGACGCTGCTGCTGCTCGGCGGCGTCCCGCTCGGCGAGCCCCTGGTGATGTGGTGGAACTTCGTGGCGCGCACGCCGGCGGAGATCGCCGCCGCGACCGAGGCGTGGCGGGCGGGCGAGTTCGGCCCGGTTGGCGGGTATCAGGGCGACCCGCTGCCAGCCCCGCCGCTGGATGCCGTCAGACTGCGGCGTCCCGAATAGGGAGGGAACGGGGGTGGCCGCACCGCGCGCAGCCGCTGCGGTACGCAACTTCAGTAGCCCCGACCGGATTTGAACCGGCGCTACCGCCTTGAGAGGGCGGCGTCCTGGGCCGCTAGACGACGGGGCCAGGGGATCTCGAACTGCCGCGTCAGGTTAGCGCACGGGCAGGGTCGGCGCCAAACCAGCGCTGCCAGAACCAGAACGGCCGCAGCCCGAGTGCCGGGGCAGGCGGCGCTTGTAGGAACGCCACGCGTGGCTGGGGTACCAGGACTCGAACCTAGACTAACGGGGCCAGAACCCGTCGGGCTGCCAATTACCCCATACCCCATCGGAGCGCACCCGTTCCGGCACAGTCCGTGCCGCCGGTGCGGTCCGGCCTGAGCAGTGTAGCCGAAGCCGGATGCCCCGGCCAACGGCGCGCAGCGCGCTCAGTCGCCGTCCGCGACCCGGTTGGTGAGCGTGCCGATCCCCTCGATCGACACCGAGACGGTGTCCCCCGCCCCGAGCGGGCCGACGCCGGCCGGGGTACCGGTCAGCAGCACGTCGCCGGGCAGCAGGGTCATGACGGCGGTTACGTAGCTCACCAGCGTGGCGATGCCGTGGATGAGCAGCGAGGTGCGCGAGTCCTGCTTGACCTCGTCGTTCACCGTGGTGGTGAGGCGTACGTCGGTGACGTCGAGGTCGGTCTCGATCCAGGGGCCGAGCGGGCAGAACGTGTCGAAGCCCTTCGCCCGCGCCCACTGGCCGTCGCTGGCCTGCAGGTCGCGGGCCGTGACGTCGTTCGCACACGTGTAGCCGAAGATCACCTCAGGCACCCTTGCGGGTGGCACGTCCCGGCACAGCCGGCCGAACACGATGGCCAGCTCGCCCTCGAAGTCGACCCGCTGTGACAGCCGGCCAGGCCGGACGATCGCGTCGCCCGGACCGATCACCGCCGTCGACGGCTTGAGGAAGATCAGCGGCTCGGCCGGGGGCTCGTTGCCGAACTCTCTCGCGTGCTCGGCGTAGTTGCGACCGATGGCCACGATCTTGCTCGGCAGCACCGGGGCGAGCAGCCGCACGTCGGCGACCGGGTACCGGTCGCCGGTCAGCGCGACCTCCGCCGCGGGACCGAATGGATGTCCCGACATCTGCGCCACCGACAGGCCGCGGGTGCTCGCGCTGGTTCCGTTGCCGTGGTCGGCGGCGCCGTCGGCGTCCACGACGCCGTAGCTGACTTCGTCGCCGATGGCGAACCTCGCGATGCGCATCCTTGCTCCGTCCGGTACGCGCCGGCTACTGAAGGTAGTCCTCGACCTCGCTGGCGGGGCGGGCTGCCGACCCGCTCGGGTCCTCGCCGAACTCCCGCCGGGCCCGGCGCTGTCGCAGCAGGTCCCAGCACTGGTCCAGCTGCTCCTCGACGACGCGGAGCTGCTCGCTCTCCTGCTCGCTGGTCAGCTCGCCCGCCGCGAGCCGGGCGCGCAGATCGCGTTCGGTGTGGATGAGATCGTCGATGGTGGTGAGGATTTCCTTGTCGTCCATCGAGTACCTCCCTCGGCGTCGCCTTGCCCATCCTGCCATCCGGCGGCGCGGAAGGTGGTGGGTGGGCGCCGCCGCAGGTCAGCCCCCGAGCTCGCGGAGCAGGTTCTGGCGCCAGACCAGAATCCGGTATGCGCCGACCCGGTACGAATACGCCGGCGGCCCGAACGTCGCGAGAACCGCCCGTCTGGCCGTCCAGCCCGGGTACTCGGCCGTGCCCGGGGCGAACACGACGAAGTTGGCCGATGCCTGACGCGGGTCGTACCAGGCCGCGTCCGAGTTCCACTTATACGGAACGATCCGGGTGCCGTCCACCGTGACCTGCCGCACCTGGACCGTATTGCCGCTCGTCAGCGTCACGACGTTCGACTGCCAGTAGCCGGACAGCCCGGTGTGCAGGTGGTGCGCGGCGAGGAAGGCGGTCAGCTGCTGATTCTGCGGCGGGGCCGACGGCTGCGCCAGCGCATAGCCGAGCCCGCCGAGGTAGCCGGCCAGCACGATCAGGAGCGCGACCTGCGCCCACCGGATCGCCAGCACCCGGTCGGCCAGCATCCGCCCGGCCAGCACGGCGCCGAACGGCAGCACCGCGACGATCTCCCTGGTGGCCAGCACCGAGCCGGACTGCGTGCTCAGCACGTAGGACACCAGGTTGACGACCACGGCGGTCAGCAGCACCTGGTCCACCAGGCTGCGCTCCCGCAGAAACCGCCGGGCCGCGACGAAGACGCCGAGGCAGACCACGGCGAGGCCGGCCAGGTGCAGCCACGTGAAGGCCAGCTCCGTGGCGCTCAGCCGACCGCCGCTCACCCCAGCGCCGAGGAAGTCGGCACCGGCCAGCAGCAGCAGTCCCTGGCCGGCGACGTTCAGGCTGTGCCCGACCTGGTGAACGCCGCTCAACTGGGCGATGGGCGACGGGATCACGAAGCCGCCCGCGGCGCGGATGGCGTCCGGGACCAGCCTGGCCGCCACGCCCGCGGCCAGCGCTCCGACGCCGAGGCCGAGGTGATACCACTGCGACCGCAGCGGCTTCCGCTCGGCCAGCGCCGCCCGGCCCACTCGCACCGCACACACCAGGGCCAGCGGGACGATCCCGGTGAAGAACGTCAGCGTGTCCGCCACCGCCGCGATGGCGAGCACCACGGACACGATCAGCGGGATGTACCAGCGCTGCCGCGCCCGGTCCAGGATGAGCCAGGCGAGCAGCACCGGGACAGTGGTGCCCAGGTGATCGGGCGAGGAGAGGAAGATCTTCACGCCCGCCGACGGCTGCGGGGCAGCCATGATGCCGACCGTGATGAGCACCCGCGCGAGCGCCGCGCGCCCAGTCGTGACCCCCTTCGCCAGCACCGCCGCGAGCAGAAGTACCAGCGTGAAGGTGATCGCCGCGGCCACGGGCACGACGTCCGCGTTCAGCCCGCGCACGACCTCCACCAGCATGTACTCCGGCAGCTCGGTGGTGTAGAACGACACGTCCGAGAGCCACCAGCCGCGCAGCAGCAGATTGCCGTGCAGCATGTCCCACGCCTGCAGCGCCTGCGCGGCCCCGTCGGAGTCGACGCCGCGCGTGCGGGCCAGCCACAGATAGCAGCCAACGGCAGCCAGGACGCCCGCCAGCCAGTACCCCGCCACCAGCCACCTGTGGTTCGGCGTCGCCCATGGCCGGGTCGGCTGACCCTGGGCAGGCGCCGTCGCGTCCGGCAGCGCGCCGGGGACGGAGTGCCTGCCCGTGGTCATGGCCCCCATTGCATCACGGGCCGCGATACGGATCCGGGCGCATCGGCCCCCGCGGCCCGCACGCGCACCCGTACTATGTCGCACAGATCGTGCCTGGGCGATGATGTGGATAGGCTCGCTGGTGGTACTTTTCGGCTGCTATGCCCAAAGGTCAGCGTCGGCGGGGGCGTACCTGCTCGTCGCGCCCTCGGCTGTTCCGGCGGGCAGTGCCGCTTATCGTGATTCTGCCGGCAGCCACGGGGGCAGTAATCCCGTGCAGCGTCGACCGGGTCACATGACTAGCCTGGGGCGCTGGCAGCGCGCCAGGTGCCGATCATGAAGTAGCGGGGCAGCCGCGACCAGGCGGTCTTTCGCGAGGTAATCGGTCATAGAGGTGCAGGAACAATGCGGGATCGAGAGTCGCAGCTGACGCCGCAGCCTACCGCGCCCTTCGAGCGCGACGTCGTGATCGTGGGCGGGTGCGGTCACGTCGGGCTGCCGCTAGCGATCGCCTTCGCCCATCGGGGCGCTCGCGTCGCCGCCTACGACATCGACCCGGCTGCGGTGAGCCAGGTCAGCAGCGGGCGGATGCCGTTCCAGGAGCGGGGCGCGGAGGCCCTGCTCGAGCCCGCCGTCACGGCGGGTCGCCTGGTCGCCTCGACCGACCCGGCGACCGTGAGCACGGCCGAGCACGTGATCGTCGTCGTCGGTACGCCGGTCGACGAGCACCTCAATCCCGACCAGCAGGCGGTCCCGCGGGCGCTGGCCGACTGCGCGGACCACCTGCGGGACGGTCAGCTGCTGATCTTGCGCAGCACGGTCTACCCCGGTGTGACCGCGCTGGTCGAAAAACTGATCGCCCGCCTCGGCCACGCGATCGACGTCGCCTTCTGCCCGGAGCGGATCGCCGAGGGCAAGGCCATGACCGAGCTGTTCGATCTGCCGCAGATCATCTCCGCGCGCCGGGAGGACGCCTCCAACCGGGCGGCGGCCCTGTTCGGGCTGCTGACCGAGCGCCAGGTCCGGATGACCCCCGAAGAGGCCGAGCTGGCCAAGCTGTTCACCAACGTGTGGCGGTACATCAAATTCGCCACGGCTAACCAGCTCTACATGATCGCCAACGATCGCGGCCTGGACTTCGAGCGTATCCGCCAGGGCCTGACCATGGACTACCCGCGGGCGGCGGACATGCCGGGGCCGGGCTTCGCGGCCGGGCCGTGCCTGCTCAAGGACACCATGCAGCTCGCCGCGTTCACCAACAACAACTTCCTGCTCGGGCACACCGCCATGGC
>JASHPF010000194.1 GCA_030038295.1 Streptosporangiaceae bacterium | reverse complement strand
GGTCCCGGCTCGACGGCAGCTCGCGCCACCGGGTCGGCCTGGCCGAGCGACGGCAGTCCCCACTGTCGGGCGAGCGGCTCGAACGAGCCGCCGAGCGTCAGGGTCGCGGACGTCAGGATCACCGTACGGGGCTTGAAGAGCCGGTCCGCCAGCAGCGCGCCGACCTGGAGCGGCGCCACGTGCAGCGTGTCCGGCCGCGACGAGTCCTCGGCCGCGGGCCGGTCCAGCCAGACCACTTCCGCGCGGGCCGCGATGTCGCCGGCGACCGCGCCGATCATCCGGTCCGCCGCCTCGGCGACCTCGTCCAGGGCGACGGTCGCCGTCCTGGTCAGCATCAGCCGCTCCGCGTCATCCTCACCCCCGGCGGTGCTGCGCAGGGCCGCGGCACAGCCCGCGCTGGCGTCCCGGACCGCCGCGAGCGCCGTTTCGACCGGCTCGGCGAGGACGTCGAGGCGGCCGGCCAGGGTGTCGCCGAGCGCGCGCTCGAGACCATCGGCGGCGTCCCGCAGCCGGGCGACGAGGTCCTCGCCGACGAGCCGCCCGCAGCGCCGCGCTGCGGTCTCGACCGCGGCCGCCGACAGCTCGTCCGCCGCGACGCTCGTCACCCGGTCCACCAGGTCGTGCGCCTCGTCGATCACCACGACGTCGTGCTCGGGCAGCACGATGAAGTCCTCCATGGCGTCGATGGCGAGCAGCGCGTGGTTGGTCACCACGATGTCCGCCTCGCCAGCCGCCTCCCTGGCCTGCTCGGCGAAGCACCGCGACCCGAACGGGCACTTCTGCGCGCCGATGCACTCGCGCGCGTTGACCGACACCTGCCGCCACGCCCGGTCGTCCACGCCGGGCACCAGCTCGTCCCGGTCGCCGGTCTCGGTGGTCGCCGCCCACTCGTGCAGCCTGGTCACCTGCCGGCCGATGGCGGACACCGACCGCGCGTCGAAGAGCGAGTCCGCTGGCTCCGCCTCGGCAGCGCCGTGCACCCTGTGCAGGCACAGGTAGTTCCGCCTGCCCTTGAGAATCGCGACGACAGGGTCCCGGCCCAGCAGACCGGACAGCGCGGTCGCGAGCCGGGGCAGATCACGCTCGATCAGCTGGCGCTGCAGCGCGATCGTGGCGGTCGACACCACGACGGTCCCGCCGCCCTCGCCCACCGCGTGCCGCAGCGCCGGCACCAGGTAGCCAAGCGACTTCCCGGTTCCGGTGCCCGCCTGGATGGCCAGGTGCCGCCGTGCCCGGATGGCGTCCTGCACCGCCTGCGTCATGGTGACCTGGCCGGGCCGCCGCACCCCGCCGATCCCGGCGACCGCGGCCTCGAGCAGCACGTCCACGCCGGGCAGCTCGGCAGCCGCGACGGACCCTCGGGCATCGCTCAGCCGGCCGGTTGACACCCCTGCACGCTACCGCCCGCCACGGTCAGCACCGGTGAACCGCGGTCAGCTCGTCACGTCGGCCGACGTCAGCCGCGCCCAGGCGATCAAGAGGAAGATCGCGGCGTAGACCGCGAACGACACCACCCCGGTCGCCACCCCGGACAGGTCCATGGGCGAGCGGAACAGGCCGTCCCACGACAGCCACCAGTGCGTCGGCAGGTAGGCGTGGACCGCCGACAACTGCTGCACCTGGTCGCAGATCTCGCTGGCGACGACGAGCACGAGCAGCCCGGCGATCGCCCCCACCGGGTGCTGGGTGAAGGTGGACGCGGCGAGCCCGACCGCGCCGAGTGACATCAGCGCGACCGATGCGTACGCGGTGACCGCGAGCACGCGCAGCACGCCGGACCCGAGCGACACCGTGGTGCCTGACAGCAGCGTGACGGGTCCGGTGTGGAACAGCAGCAGCCCCATGGCCAGCGACACCAGCGTCACAAGCAGGCAGCCGGCGACGCTGAACACGGCCAGCGCGGCGTACTTGACCGCGAGCAGCCGGGTCCGGCCGGCCGGCACGGCCAGCAGCCCGCGCAGCGTGCCGAGGCTCGCCTCCCCGGCGATCGCGTCCCCCGCCACCACCGCGATGCTGAGCGGGAGCAGCAGCACGCTCTGCGTCAGCGTCAGCACCACCAGCGCGAGGAACACGCCGTTCCCCGCGAGCTGGTTGAGGAATTCCGGGCCGCCAGTACCCGCGCCATGAACGGTGAGCCGGAGCACCACGCCGAGGAAGATCGGCACGACGGTGAGCACGCCGAGCAGTGCCAGGTTCCGTGGCCGGCAGAACACGAGCCGCAGCTCGGAGCCGAAGAACCGAAGCCAGGAGGGAACGGGGCCGAGGTGGCCAGCCGCCCGCTCGTCGCGCTGATCAGCCGCGGATCGCACGGGCGGCGCCGTCGTCGCCTCAGTTGACATCGAAGCCCTCGCCGGTCAGCTCCACGAACTCGTCCTCCAGGCTGCGCCGGGGGGTCTCGAGCCCCGCGACGGGTACTCCGGCCCGAACCAGCCGCTCGTTGATCACCTCGGGCAGCATGTCGCCGAGGTCAGCGGTCACCTCGCCGGCGTCCTGCGCCACGTCCGCGAGGCCGAGTCCGGTCAGCACCGCAGCGGCCCGGTCCGGCTGCGACGTGCGCACCAGCAGCCGCGCCCGGCCGCGCAGCTGGGCCAGCGGCCCCTGGAACACCAGTCGCCCGGTACGCATCACCCCGACGTGACTGCAGATCTGCTCGACCTCGGTGAGCAGATGCGAGGACACGAACACGGTAGTGCCGTCGGCGGCGATCCGCCGGATGAGGGACCGTACCTCCCGGGTGCCCTGCGGATCGAGCCCGTTGGTCGGCTCATCCAGGATCACCAGCTGGCGGGGACGCAGCAGGCTGGTCGCGATGCCGAGCCGCTGCTTCATCCCGAGCGAATAGGCCTTATACCGCTTGTCGGCGGCGGCGAGCAGGCCTACCCGGTCGAGCGCCTCGTCGATCCTCGCCCGCGCGGTGGCGGGGTTCGCGGTCCGATCGGCGGCGTCGAGCCTGGCCAGGTTGGCCCGACCGGACAGGTGCGGGTAGAACGCGGGTCCCTCGACGAGGGACCCGACGCGCGGCAGCGCCTCGGCCTGCCGGTGCGGCATCGGCACTCCGAGCAGCTGGTGGCTGCCCGCGGTGGGCCGGATCAGGCCGAGCAGCATCCGGATCGTGGTCGTCTTGCCCGACCCGTTCGGGCCGAGGAAGCCGTACACCGAGCCCGACGGCACCGCCAGGTCGATCTCGTCGACGGCCAGCTGGCCGCCGCGGTACCGCTTCGTCAGCCCGCTGGAGGCGAGAGCCAGCATCGCTCTACCCGGCGTCCCGGCCGACGTCCGCGTAGAGCACGGCGGGACTGACGGCACCGGCCAGGATCTGTCCCTTGTCCGTCACGAGGACGCTGACGAGGGCCGTCTGGAGCAGCCGACCGCTGCCCCAGCTGCCGCTCACCGGCTTGGCCGCGGCCAGCAGCGCCTGCAGCGGCGCCAGGTAAGGTCCCACTGGCACCGCCGGCTCGCCCGACGCCGACGCGCCCGGCGCCGCGGACGCCGACGAGCCGAACATGCCCTCGTGGGCCGACACCCGCTGCTCGGTCAGCAGCTGCCGGACGGCCGCGGTCACCGCCGGGCTCGGCGGGGTGGCGACGACCGCCAGCCAGTCGGTGCCGATGACCGTGGGCGTGCCCGCGCCTGCGGGCGACGGCGTCAGCGGCGCGGGCCCGGTCTCGCCCGCCTGCCCGATGCCGAGGCCGGGCAGCAGCGCACCGGGGCTGGACGGCACCGTCGCGCGCTGCACGGTGGCACCGGGCGGCGGGCTGAAGGCGAAGTTCGACGCCGCCGGGGTGCCGAACGACAGCGCGGTGAAGCCCAGGCTGTACACCAGGCCCGCCGAGCCGCGCCCGTAGACCTCGACCCGCAGCGGGATGCTGCGGGCCGCGTCGATCGCGATCAGCACCCGGCCGATGAGCGACTGGCTGCTCCTGGGCGCCAGCGACAGCTGGTAGGCGGGCCGGTTCGCGATGTAGACCGGAGACTGCACGGCGACCAGCGTCGACGGCCCGATCGCGCGCAGCAGCTGGCTGACGGCGGCCTGCGGGGTGGCCGGTGTCAACGGCGGACCGGCGGACGGGCCGCTGGCCGAACCGGCCCCGTTCCCCCGCTCTATCAGGCCGCCGCTCACGTCGGCCGGCAGCGTGACCTTCGTCGCGGTCTGCGTCGCGGAGTCCCACAGCCAGAGGGTGCGCCCGTCCAGCCGGGCGTCGTACTCGCCCGCCTGCACCGGGACCGCGACCCGGAGGTGCTGGCGGTCGGCGTACCAGATGTCGATGGCCTGCGTCCCGCTCGCCAGCGACGGCGCCGCGCCCGGCTGCGCGGCCGCCGACAGCTGCGGCAGGCCGAGGTTCGCGGTCTGCTGCACGGTCGCCGTGTACGGGCCCGGCGGCTGTTGCGCGGCCCGCGCCACGTCGGCGAGCAGCTGCGCGGCGGTGAGCGGCGGCAGCGACGGCACGGCGGCGCTCGCCGCGGCCGTCGCCGCGATGACGATCCCCACGACCGCGACGGCACCAGCCGGAACCGCCCATCGGGCCCGAGCGCCTGCTGTGCCCACCGCGTTCACCCCGCGTCTGGCTGACTACACCCCCGTCAGTGTCACCCTAACCGCAGGCATCGGCGCGGAGGGTCATCCACGAGGACGATTTCGGCTCGCCCGCAGGCGGATCCGCGGCGAGCTCACTGCACAATGGCGACGCCAGGGCCGAGGGGATCGCCGAACTGCTCGTGCACGGCGGCGAGATTGTCCTGCGCCGGGTATTTGGCCGCTGCCGGCCCGTCGGCGAACGCGGTGAGGACGTTCGCGGTCACCCGCCTGGTGAACTGCCCGGCCGCGCTGGTGAGTCCCCAGCCGTACGTCGGCGGGCCGAACGCCTCTACCCAGCGCATGGTTCCCGTGTTGAACACGCCTGCCCCGCTGGGGTGCGTGTAGTAGGCAGAATCGGCGAAGCTCGCCACCCCGTTGCAGGTGAGCGGCGAGTGCGCGAGCACCTGGATGGGGCGCTCGAGCGGATAGCCCGGGGTCACCCGGTCGTACTCGATGCCGACCAGCACGGGGAAGCTCGTGCCCTCGCTGACCCCGGTGCCCTTGAACAGCCACGCGTCAGGCGTCAGCACGACGTAGTCCGCGATGGCGGGGTAGCCCTCGTACAGCGTGCCGATCAGCGACGACTCCGGGTCGGGGTTCGGCGGCTCGCGCCAGTCGCTCGTCACCAGGTCGTTCTGCACGCCGTAGAGCGGGTCCAGCTCGTAGCTCGTCTTGTAGCAGACCACCTCCCGGCTGTCGCCGAGCGGAGACGGCTGCAGCCGGGTTCGCCGGAACATGGCGTTCGCGCCGAGGAACGCGATGTTCATACCGGCGTCCCTGGCCGCGGTGACGACCGTCCGCTCGGGCGGCGACCAGTACTCGTCGTGCCCGGGCGACACCAGCGCGCTCGCGCCGTCCAGCGACCTCGGGTTGCCGGCGATGTCCATGCTGGTCAGGTACGCCAGCGGCAGCCCGAGCCGCTCCACCAGGTTCACCAGCTTGCGCTCGTACACCTGGAACAGGTACGCGCCGTCGTAGTCGCCGGGGCGATCCAGGCTGACGACGTAGGACCGCTCGTCATAGCCGCCGCTGGGGCCGACGTACAGGTCGTAGCCGCCCCAGGTGTTGTAGGCCTGCCAGGTCGGTACCGCGTTCTTGATGACGACCGCGCCCGCGGTGGTCGCCGACCGGACGGTCAGCGGCACGTAGCGCTGCCCGCCGGTCTCCGCGTCCAGCCGGAACAGGTAGCTGCCTGGCGGCCAGTCGTCGGTCGGCACGGTCAGTGAGACATTCCACTGGGTGGAGATGGTCCTGGTCGACTCGGTGAACGCGGCCGCCGCCTGCTGGTAACCCTTGATCGCGCCGGACTGCCAGACCTGTCTCGCCAGGTCGCCGCCGTACCAGCCGATCCGGAACGCCCTGACCTGGTACTCCCTGGCCGTGGTCGACACATACAGGGAGACCCGCTCCCCCGGCAGCACGCTCGCCTGGCCGGCGTAGCCCAGGATCTCATCGGGGGCGCCCAGATTGCTGATCCACCAGCTGTTCGTGCCGGGCAGCGAGTTCTCGGCTGCGGTGGTCCGGCTCCTGGCCAGGCGCCTGGTCGCCCGGGGTCTCCCCCCCGCCGCGGCCGGCGAGCGGGGGGACTTGTCCAGCTCGACGGCGGCCACAGCGCCGGCAGACACCGCCGCGGCGGCTGCCGCGGCGCCGAGGAAGGCGCGTCGCGTCCAGGCCATGCCGTAACCATCGCCCGTGCGCTACCACGGGCAAGTCAACCCTGAGCAATAATTGGGCTACGGAGCGTCGCTGCCCGCCAGGTAGCGCCGCGGGGCTACCAGCGGTGCCAGGGCAGCAGGGCGGTCACCGCCACCGCGGCAAACAGCAGGGTGAGATAGCCGATCGACAGGTGAAACAGCCGCATCGGCGCGGGCCCGGTCCCGGCCGCGATCCGGCCGCGCAGCTGATGAGCCTCGCGCAGGAACCAGCCGCCGAGCACGACGGCGCAGCCGCCGTAGATGACGCCCGCGTAGGGGATCAGCAGCAGCGTCGCCGCCACCATCGCGTAGGAGTACTGCACGATCTTCCGCGCCACCGTGGCCGGCGGCGCCACCACCGGCAGCATGGGCACGCGGGCCGCGGCGTAGTCGTCGCGGAATCTGATCGCCAGCGCCCAGAAGTGCGGCGGGGTCCAGAAGAAGATCACCGCGAACAGGACCACCGCCCACCAGCTCACCGTGCCGGTTACCGCCGCCCAGCCGACCAGCACGGGGAAGCAGCCTGCGGCGCCGCCGATGACGATGTTGGACGCGGTGCGCCGCTTCAGCCCGATCGTGTAGACGAACACGTAGAACACGATCGCCGTGTCGGCGAGCGCCGCGGCCAGCCAGTTGGCGAACAGGCCAAGCAGCAGGGTGGCCGCGGCGCCGAGGACGACGCCGAAGACCAGCGCCTCGGCCGGCCGGATCACGGTGCCCACGGCGTCCCCCGCGCCGCCGCTGTGCCCGCCGACGCTGGCGACCAGCGGCCGGCGCTTGGTGCGCCCCATCACGGCGTCGATGTCCCGGTCGAGGTAGCAGTTCAGGGTGTTGGCGCTCGCGGCCGCGAGCGCCCCGCCGACGAGGGTGACCGCGATCAGCCGCAGCGACGGCAGGCCACGATCGGCGAGCATCATCGTCGGCAGGGTGGTGACCAGCAGCAACTCGATGATCCGCGGCTTGGTGAGCGCGAACAGGCCGCGCGCGACCAGCCCGGCGGGACGGCGCTCTGGCGCCGCCGCGTGGCCAGGCTCGAGCGCGCTGGTGGCCTCCGTCACTACGGTCCTTTCGCCAGGTTGCCTCGCTGCGCCGGGGCTATCCCGACGACCCCGGGCCCTGGCTCGCGGCTCGTCGTGCCTGCGTACCGGGCGGGCGAGCCGCCACCACGTTACCGGGTGGCGAGCATGGCCGCGTCCGGGTCTGCCGCACCCAGTCCCTGACGGCTACAACCCGATGCTCGTCACCGCGGTGGTCAACGCCGCCGCCCAGGCGAGCGGTGAGCTCGCCGGGCCCGGCTGGGCGGGCTTGCTCCGGTCGAGCGCAGCGACCGCGCACCTCGCCACGTCGGCGGCGGCCGATGAGGTGACCATCGCGTCGCCGAGCTCCAGCTCATGCTGCAGGTTGTCCCGGCCGTGACCCTGAACCACGTCGAGCAAGAGCAGCGTCCTGCCGACCACGCGCGCCTCGGCGCAGGTCGCCGCGCCGGCCGGGGTGATGACCAGATCGGCCGCCGCCATCAGGTCAGGCACCTGATCGGTGAAGCCGAACGCCCGTACCCGTGGCTGCACGGCGGCGAGCGCGAGGAGTTTCTGCGCGAGCCGCTCATTGCGGCCGGCCACCGCGAGCACGTGCAGCCCGGCGGCGGCGAGCGCCTCGGCCGCGGCCGCGACGGGGCCGAGCCCCCAGCCACCCGACATCAGCAGGACGCATCGGTCTCCGACCGGAATGTCGAACCGGGACCTCGCCTGCGCCTGGCTCCGCGGCTGGTAGAAGGCTGACCGGACCGGCTGGGGCACGACGCGCACCAGCGCGTCCGGCTGGAATCTCAGCACGGCCAGCTCGGCCACCTCCGAGGTGACCAGGTACATGTCGACGTTGGGCTGTACCCAGATCCGGTGCGGGGTCGCGTCGGTACACAGCACCACGTGCACCATCGCGGGGTGTTCCGCGGCGACCGCGCTGGCCGCCGCGGCGCCGGTCGCGAACGCCGAGATCAGCAGCTGAACCGGGTGCCGCTCGAGGTGATCGCGCAGCGGCGGCGCCAGCCTGCGCCGCGCCAGCGACGACGTGGCCAGCGCGAGCCGGTTGCCCGTGCGCAGCGCACCGAAGTGCACGGCATCGAACAGACCGGGCGCGGCGAGCATCGTCCGGAACACCGTCTCGCCGGCCGCACCGCTGCCGCGCCCGAGCATGCGCATGGCGTCCAGGGTCTCCGTCGACCAGCCGTGCTGCCGGAGCACGTCGGCGCACGCCCGGCTGGCGACATCGTGACCGAGCCCGATGGAGCCGGAGAGCAGCAGCGCGGACCTAGCCGACGTCATTCGGCCTGCCCAGCCGGGTTCCGTGGTCGCGCACCGGACCCACCCGCAGCCCGCGCCGGTCACACTCGTCGAGCAGCGGCGGCACGGCCGCGAGGGCCGCGCGCCACGCCGCCGCCGGGGCGGTGCGACTGGAGTCGTGCAGCAACACGGTCACACCGCCGTCGAGGTCGCCCAGCAGGCACTGCAGCACCGACTCGCCGGTCGCCCCTCGCGCCCACTCCCGCCCCCACGCTCCCCACAGCAGCGGGGTGAGCCCAAGGTCACGCGCCGTGCTCAGGGCCAGACCGCTGAGCACGCCATACGGCGGCCGGAACAGCCTGGGCTGCACGCCGGTGACGTCGGCTATCAGCTCGGTCGCCATGGTGAGGTCCGAGCGGGTGGCCGCCGGGCCGCGGGCCGGCAGGTATCGGTGCGCCCACCCGTGCACCCCCACCTCGTGCCCAGCGGCGGCGACCTCCGCGGCCAGTCCCGGTGCGCGGGCCACCATGCTGCCGAGCATGAAGAAGGTGGCCAGCACGCCGCGGTCCGCGAGCAGTCGCAGAAACTCCGGAGTGGACGCCGGGTCTGGCCCGTCGTCGAACGTGAGCGCGACGTGACTCCGGTCGCCGCGGCCCGCCAGCCGCGGGAAGGCCGCCGCGCGGACGGCGCCGATCCCGGTGATGCCCGGGCCGGCTTGCGCGATGGCCAGCGCGGCGGCCGACGCTGCGACCACCGAGCCGCCTACCCGCATCGCGCGGCCAGCATGCTGCACCCCCGTGCGCACCGCCTCGTCCCCGTCGGTAGCGAAACGCTCGCGCTTAGGCTAGCGGCCGTGGGCGCGCCGCGGCGCGGCCGGGCTCAGGATCGGGACTGGCGGCGCGGCCGGACGACCGATCCGACGAGACCGGTCAGCGCGAAGGCGATCGCGCCGTGCCAGATGGCGGTGAAGGCGCTGCCAAGCACCCCGCTGCCGTCCAGCACCGTCAGCACGAAGACGATGATCGCCGCCGCCGCCCCCGGCAGCACCGCGAACCGCCATGGCCGCGAGCGGGCGTACCGCAGCGCGCGGCTGTGCCGGCTGCGAACGAGCGCCCCCGCGCCCGCGACGGCCCAGAACGCCACGACGCCCATGGACAGGGCGGTGGCCCACTCGAGCCGGAAACCGAACAGATGCAGCGCCAGGTGCATGAGCAGGTCAGCGCCCGCGACGACGACGCCCGTGGCTCCGGCAAGCTTCCACGGCGCCTCCGACAGCGCCGCCCCGGAGACGGCGATCTCCTCACGGCGGTTCAGGTTGCCTTGATACATGCTGGGCGGTGCAGACATTGCGTGCTCCTGCGTACGACGTCTCGACGGAGTTAAGATATATCTCTACCGTGGACTTGACAAGATATATCGCTTCAGGCCTGGGTACCGGGGTCGCCAAACGGCCCGGTTTCCCCTTGAGCTGGCCCGCCAAACCCGGCATGTCGACTCCCCGTTGGGTATTGATGTCAGGAGGGCGCGGTGGTCGGCCGCAGTGCCGCGGGATAGGTGATCCCCAGGGTTCGTTCAGCTACCGCCCAGGTGGCTGATGCTTACTAGTCCTGTCCGCGAACGAGCGGCTGCGCATGGCCGGACACGGCTGCCACCAGCCCCGCATAGGCTGACAAGGCACTGGCAAAGGGTGATCGACATGGACGAGCAGAACGGCGGCGGCCAGCCCGGCTTCTGGGAGGCGTGGACCGCGTCGGCCGGCCAGTCCGGGCCAGCCGACCCGGTGTTGCCGCCCGGAGACGCCGAGGGCGAGCCAGCCGACCCCGGCTACTCGGCCGATCCAGGCGGGGCTCCGCAGCAGCCGCCGACACCGCCTGGCTACTCTGCCTCGACTACTCAGCCGATCGGCGTCCCGCCGGGATACGGCCAGCAGGCGGGCTATGGCGGGGGCAGCTACGGGACGCCGCCCGGCTACGGCGGAGGCGGCTACGGCAGTGGCGGCTACGGCGGTGGCGGCTATAGCGGGGGCGGCTACGGGACGCCGCCCGGCTACGGCCGGCCGCCGCGCAGGCGCCGGGGCCTGGCCACCGTGATCACCTACCTGGCGGTTGCCGCCCTGGCCGCGACCGCGGGCGGGCTCGTCGTCTCCTTTGTCGATTCCGGCAGCAACCAGCCCAGCGCGTCGCAGGGCAACGGCGGCTTCAGCGTCCCGAACAACAACGGCGGCGCCATCGGCAACGGGTCCGGCAGCAGCGGGGCCAGCATCAGCAACGCGACGGTAGCGAAGGTCAAGGACGCGGTCTTGCCCGGCGTCGTCGTGATCAACAGCAGCCTGCAGTATGAGGGCAACGACGTGGGCGCGGCGGGCACCGGGATGATCATCAGCAAGTCCGGCCTGGTGCTGACCAACAATCATGTCATCGACGACACCACCGGCCTCACCGCGACCGTGGTCGCCACCGACCAGAAGTACCCCGCGAAGTGGCTCGGCTACGACAAGACGTCCGACGTCGCGGTCATCCAGATCGAGGGCGCGTCCGGCCTGACCACGGTGCCGATCGGCGACTCCTCGACCGTCAAGCTCGGCGACGGCGTGGTCGCCATGGGCAACGCCGGGGGCAGCGGGAACATCTCGACGGCGACCGGCACCATCACCGGCCTCGACCAGAGCATCACCGCCAGCGACGAAGGCAGCGGCGCGGCCCCGGAGCGGCTGACGGACATGCTGCAGACGAACGCGAACATCATCTCCGGTGACTCGGGCGGCCCGCTGTCCACGACCAACGGCGAGGTGATCGGCATGGACACCGCGGCCAGTTCCGGCTACGCGAACCAGAACGTCGGGTTCGCCATCCCGATCAACCGGGCGATCACCATTGCGCGTCAGATCATCGCCGGGCAGTCCAGCGCGAACGTGCAGATCGGCGCGACGGGGTTCGTCGGCGTGCTGGTGGCTGGCAACTCGGGCGGCGGACAGAGCACGGAGACCGACCCGCAGGCCCAGCTAGCCCAGCAGGAGCAGGCGGAGGGTGGTCAGTTCGGCAACGTGTACCCGTTCGGCTGCGTGCCGAGCGGTGACAACCCGGGCGTTCCGGCCAACATCGCACCGGTCTCGTCGGGAACGCTGGTGCTCGGCGCGATCTGCGGTGCTCCGGCCGCCGAGGCCGGCATGGGTCCCGGCGACGTGATCACCAGCATCGACAGCAAGAAGGTCAGCTCGCCCGCCTCGCTCACGGGTATCCTGCAGGGCATCCGCGGCGGGGCGACGGTCCCGATCACCTGGGTCACGCCGTCCGACCAGACCATGACCCGGTCACTCACCGTCACGACCGCGCCGCCTCAGTAAGTCGGGGCACTCCAGACCGGCGGGGGCGGGGACGCATTCCGGGCGTCCCCGCCTTCGCCGCCCCGCCGCCCTAGCCCGTCACCCCGTCCGCAGCCAGCCCAGCATCGTCTGCTCGCACCGCTCGATCTGGTCCACAGGGACGTGCTCGTCTCTGGTGTGGGCCCACTCCGGGTCGCCAGGCCCGAAGTTCACCGCCGGGATGCCGAGGGCGTCGAACCTGGCGACGTCGGTCCAGCCCAGCTTGGCCCGCGGCGGCCCGCCGACGGCGGCCACGAACGACGCGGCCGCGGGCTCAGAAAGGCCGGGCCGCGCTCCCCCGGCCACGTCCGTGACCTGGACCTCGAATCCCGCGAAGACCTCGCGCACGTGCGCCGCGGCCTGCTCGGCCGATCGATCCGGCGCAAACCGGTAGTTCACGCTGACCACGCACTCGTCCGGGATCACGTTCCCGGCGACGCCACCGCTGATGCCGACCGCGTTCAGCCCCTCGTGGTAGGCCAGGCCGTCCACGTTCGGCTGGCGCGGCCGGTAGCCGCGCAGCACGTCCAGGATCCCCCCGGCGGCGTGGATGGCGTTGCGGCCGAGCCACGAGCGGGCGCTGTGCGCCCGCTCCCCGCGGGCGATCACGTCCGCCCGCAGCGTGCCCTGGCAGCCGCCCTCGACCATCGCGCCGGTCGGCTCGAGGAGCACCGCGAAGTCGCCCATCAGCAGGTCCGGGCTGGTCCGGCTGAGCCGCAGCAGCCCGTTGCGCTCCGCCTCGACCTCTTCGCAGTCGTAAAAGACGTACGTCACATCCCGGACCGCACTGGTCAGCTGCGCCGCGAGCCGCAACTGAACCGCCACGCCGGATTTCATGTCGCAGCTGCCGCAGCCGTACAAGAGCCCGTCGGCCCGCCGGGAGGGCAGGTTATCGTGCACCGGCACGGTATCCAGGTGTCCGGCGAGCACGACCCGCTCGGGCCGGCCGAAGTCCGTACGCGCCACGATGACGTTGCCGTCCCGCCGCACGGCCAGGTGCGGCAGCAGGTGCAGCGCCGCCACGACCGCGTCCGCCAGCGGCCCCTCGGCCCCGCTGACCGACGGGATGTCGACGAGGTGCGCGGTGAGCTCGGCACCGGAGCTGGAAAGGTCGAGTTCCACCGCGGCAGCTTAGCTCTGGGCGGCGGAGCGGCTGCCCGCAAGCCCGCGCGCCGCGCCGGTCAGCGCCTGGGTGATGACCGCGATCGCGGGCCGGCGCGCCGAGCCCGCCCTGGCCACCGCGTACAGATCCCTGGCCGGGCTCTCGCCCGGCAGATCCCGGACGACCACCCTGGCATCGCCGCCGGCCAGCGTGAGCCGCGGCAGCATGGCGACGCCGACGCCGCGCGCGACCAGGCTGAGGATCGTGGCGAGGCCCTCGAATTGCGACGGCGCCTCGGCCACTCCGCCGGCGGCCGCGAGCACCTGGTCCGTCGCCCGCCGCGACGCCTCGCCCGCCGGCGTCGCGAGCCACGGCTCGTCCCGCAGCCGGAATAGCGAGACCGGTCCTCGCTCGGCCGCGGCCCAGTGCCCGCGCGGGAGCACCAGCACGAGCGGGTCGGTGAGCAGCGGGTACAAGCGCAGTCCCGGCTGGCGCGCCGCCAGCCGCCCGGTCCAGTCGTCCACGATCGCAACGTCCACCTGGCCGGCCCGAACCAGCTGCAGCACCTCGCCGCCGGCCGTCTGGCGGAGCAGCAGGCTCAGCCCCGGGTGCGCCCGCACCGTCCTGGTCAGCGCCGGCGCGAAGGCCACCGCCGCGGTGGGAAACGCGGAGATCGCCACCCGGCCGACCGGCTCGGGCGACGCCAGGTCGGCCTCGGCCGCCTCGATCCTCGCCAGGATCTCGGCCGCGTGCTCGGCCAGCCGCCGTCCGGCCTCGGTCAGCTCGGCCGTTCGCGCGGTCCGGTCGAGCAGCGCCGCGCCGGCCTCCCGTTCCAGGGCGGCGAGCTGCTGCGACACGGCCGACGGCGTATAGCCGAGCGCGGCCGCGGTGGCGGTGATCGTGCCGCGGCCCGCGAACTCGAGCAGCACCCGAAGCCGGTGCACGGACAGCATGTCCCAAGCTTAAGCGCAGCTTAATGTCAGCGTCAGACATGACGGCAGTCGCTGATGCTCGGCCGCGAATCGGCTGGTCAGCCCCTAGCCTGCCGGTAGCCTCAGGGATGTATCGCCCGCTTTCCCCCGCAGCGAGGAGCTTTTCCATGCCCTGGGCTGGCTCAGCGAGCCCGACCGAGACGACCGTCATCCTCCCGCCGCTGCACGGAGCATCCACCCCCGGATTGCCCGCGCCCCTCGCCTCCGGTCTTCGCTCTGTCCCTGTTTCCGCCACCCTGGCCGCCAACGAGGCGCTCGCCAGCCGCCGCCGCCGCGGCGAACCCGTCCTTCCGCTCGCGTTCGGCGAGTCGGGCTTGCCGGTGCACCCGCTCCTCGCCGCCGAGCTCGCCGGCACGGCGGGCCAGGGTGCCTACGGCCCGGTGGCGGGCAGCGACCGGCTGCGCGCGGCGGCCGCGGGCTACTGGATCCGCCGCGGCCTGCCCACCAGGCCGGAGGCCGTCGTCGCCGGGCCCGGCAGCAAGGCGCTGCTGTTCGCCACGCTGCTCGCGCTCGGCACGGACATCGCGGTGCCGCGCCCGAGCTGGGTGAGCTACGCCGCTCAGGCGACCCTGGTCGGCGCCGCCCCGCACTTCGTCCAGGCCGTGCCGGGCGAGGGCGGCATCTGCGACGCGGCCGCCCTCGACGCGGCCGTCCGGGCGAGCCGGACGAGCGGGCGGCGAATCGGAGCCGTGCTCGTTACCCTGCCTGACAACCCGACGGGCAGGCTCGCTTCGCCACCCGCCGTGCGCGAGCTGTGCGCGGTCGCCGAGCGGCACGACCTCATCGTCATCAGCGATGAGATCTACCGTGACCTCGTGCACGACCCCGACACGCCGGTGCTCAGCCCGGCGCAGGTCGCGCCCCACCGCACGGTGGTAACCACCGCGCTGAGCAAGAACCTCGCGGTGGGCGGCTGGCGGATCGGCGTGGCCCGGATGCCGAACGGCCCGGCCGGCGTCGCGCTGCGGGACCGGCTGCTCGGTATCGCCAGCGAGATCTGGTCCGCGCCGGCCGGCCCGGTGCAGCACGCCGCCGCGCTCGCCCTGGATGAGCCGGCCGAGCTCGCCGACCGCGTCGACCGCAGCCGCGCGCTGCACGCGACGGTCTGCCAGCATGCGGCGCGGCTGTGCGTGGCTGCCGGGCTGGACGTCGCCACGCCGCAGGCCGCGTTCTACCTCTATCCCGACTTCGCGCCGCTCCGGGACCGGCTGGAGCTTCGGTTCGGCGTTCGCACCGGCGCGGACCTGGCGGCGCTCCTGCTGCACCGCTACGGCGCGGGCACCCTGCCGGGCAGCGCGTTCGGGGAGATCGCGTCCTCGCTCCGGCTCCGGCTCGCGACGGGGCTGCTCTACGGCGAGACCCGCGAGCAGCGGGAGGCGGCGCTGGCCGCGCCAGACCCGCTCGCGCTGCCCTGGATCAGCGCCAGTATGGCGAGGTTCACCGACATCCTGGCCGATCTTGCGGCCTAGCTTAAAAACCCCTTAAAGCGGGAACGGGCTCGCCACGGGCGGGTCGCGCGCGAGACGCGCGCGACCGCCTGCGGCGGGCCCGTCCGTGCATGGGTTCCGTTAGGAACCCGCCAAGGCGCGCATGGGTTCTGTTGTGCCTGTCTGTTTTGCGTGTTCAGCGCGGTTCCATGGGCTGGACCGAGGCGGTACCCGTGGGCTCGTCCCTGGGGCCTAACCACGAAATCCCTAAGCGTCCGCTGGAGGACCGGGATGGAAGACCTGTTCTACATCGCCATGACGATCGTGGCTTTCGGCGTGCTCTGGCTCGTGCTCAAGGGGGTCGAGCACTTTGAGCGCTGAGAACTGGATCGGACTCATCGGCGGCTTCCTGCTGACCGTGTACCTATTCGTCGCGCTCGTGCTTCCGGAGAGGTTCTAGATGAGTAGCGCACTCGCCGGCTGGCTCCAGGCGGGCCTGCTCGTCGCCGCGCTTGCCGCGTGCTACGTGCCGCTCGGTAACTACATCGCGCACATCTTCACCAGCGAGAAAGACTGGCGGATCGAGCGCTTCCTCTACCGGCTCATGGGCATCGACCGGCGGGCCGACCAGAGGTGGGGCATCTACGTCCGCAGCATCCTGGCCTTCTCCGCGATCAGCGTGCTGTTCCTGTACGGCCTGGAGCGGCTGCAGGATCACCTGCTGCTGGCCGAGGGGATGACGGCGGTCCCGCCGGCCACCGCGTGGAACACGGCGGCGTCGTTCGTCACGAACACCAACTGGCAGAACTACGCGGGCGAGTCCACCATGGGCTACCTGGTCCAGATGACCGGGCTCACCGTGCAGCAGTTCATGTCGGCGGCGGTCGGCCTCGTGGTCGCGATCGCGATGATCCGCGGCTTCGTCCGGTCCCGCACCGACAAGCTGGGCAACTTCTGGGTCGACGTCACCCGGGCGACATTCCGGCTGCTGCTCCCGCTGTCCATCGTCGGCGCGCTGATCCTCATCGCGGGCGGCGCGATCGACAACTTCCACGCCTACACCACGTACACGACGCTGTCCGGCGCGCACCAGACGATTCCCGGCGGCCCGGTGGGCTCCATGGAGATCATCAAGGACATGGGGAACAACGGGGGCGGGTTCTTCAATACCAACTCCGCGCACCCGTACGAGAACCCGAACCCGTTCACGAACTGGTTCGAGATCTTCATCCTGCTGCTGATCCCGTTCGCCACGCCGCGAGCGTTCGGCAAGATGGTCAAGGACAACAGGCAGGGCTACGCCCTGGTCGCGGTCATGGCGTGCATCTGGCTCCTGGCGATCGGCGGCATCAGCTTCTTCGAGGCGCACTACGGCGTCGGCGGCGCGACCGCCGCGCAGCTCGCGCACGGCGCCACGGAGGGCGTGGAAACGAGGTTCGGCACGTCCGGCTGCTCGTTGTTCGCCGCCTCCACGACGGTGACCTCCACCGGCGCGGTCAACTGCTTCCATGATTCGCTGACCCCGTTTGGCGGCGGCATCGCGCTGTTCGACATCGCGCTCGGCGAGATCGCGCCCGGCGGTATCGGGGCCGGCATGTACGGCATCCTGATCCTCGCCGTCGTGACCGTGTTCGTCGGCGGCCTCATGGTGGGCCGGACGCCGGAGTACATCGGCAAGAAGATCCGCCCGACGGAGATGAAGTACGCGGCGCTGTACTTCCTGACCCTACCGGTGGTGATCCTGACCGCGGCCGGGTTGTCGATCGGCACCCATCAGGGCCAGTCGGCGATCTTCAATCCGGGCCCGCACGGGCTGACCGAGGTGGTGTACGCGTTCGCGTCGATGGCGAATAACAACGGCTCCGCGTTCGCCGGCCTCGGCACGTCGCTGGGCTGGTATCAGACCATCGGCGGCTTCGTGATGCTGTTCGGCCGGTTCTTCCCCGAGCTCTTCGCGCTCGGACTGGCCGGCTCGCTGGCGAGACAGCAACCCGTGCCGCAGAGCGCGGGCACGCTCGACACCAGGACGCCGCTGTTCGTCGGCATGGTGATCGGTGTGGTCCTCGTCCTCGTCGGCCTGACCTACTTCCCCGCGCTGGCCCTGGGCCCGTTCGCAGAAGGACTGCACTGAGATGACACTGACAACGAAGCCGGGTCGCTCGACGCGGCGCCGCGGCCAGCAGCCCGGTCCGCTGGAGGGCCGGGTCGGCGGCGGGCTGCTCGACCCGAAGATGCTCTGGCAGTCTCTTCCGGACGCACTCAAGAAGCTGGACCCGCGGGTCCAGATCCGCAATCCGGTCATGTTCGTGGTCGAGGTCGGCGCGCTGCTGACCACGGTGACCGCGATCTTCTTCCGGACGCCTGGCTACAACATCTTCAACTGGACGATCGTGGTCTGGCTGTGGCTCACCGTCGTGTTCGCCAACATGGCCGAGGCCGTGGCCGAGGGCCGCGGCAAGGCCCAGGCCGCGACGCTGCGCAAGACCAAGCGCGAAACCGTCGCGCGCCGGCTGGTCAACTGGTCCCCCGGCCAGACCCAGCTGACCGAGGAGGAGGTGCCCGGCACCCAGCTCACCCTCGGCGACCACGTCGTGGTCGAGGCCGGCCAGGTCATCCCCGGCGACGGCGACGTGGTCGAGGGCGTCGCGTCGGTCGACGAGTCGGCCATCACCGGCGAGTCGGCCCCCGTCATCCGCGAGTCCGGCGGCGACCGCTCGGCGGTCACCGGCGGCACCACGGTCCTGTCTGACCGGATCGTCGTGAAGATCACGTCCAAGCCGGGTGAGACCTTCATCGACCGGATGATCGCCCTCGTCGAGGGCGCCCAGCGGCAGAAGACGCCGAACGAGATCGCGCTGAACATCCTGCTGGCGTCGCTGACGATCATCTTCATGCTGGCGGTCATCACGCTGCAGCCGATGGCGTTCTACTCCGGCGCGCCGCAGAGCCTGGTCATCCTCGTCGCGCTGCTGGTCGCGCTCATCCCGACCACAATCGGCGCGCTGCTGTCGGCCATCGGCATCGCCGGCATGGACCGGCTCGTGCAGCGCAACGTGCTCGCCATGTCCGGCCGCGCGGTCGAGGCGGCGGGCGACGTGAACACCCTGCTGCTGGACAAGACCGGCACCATCACCATCGGCAACCGGCAGGCCACCCAGTTCCTGCCCGTTGCGGGCGTGACCGAGCACGACCTCGCCGACGCCGCACAGCTGTCCAGCATGGCCGACTACACGCCGGAGGGCAGGTCCATCGCGGTCCTCGCGAAGGACAAGTACAACCTGCGGGAGCGGCCCGAGGGCGAGCTGCAGGGCGCCGAGTTCGTGGAGTTCACCGCCCAGACCCGGATGAGCGGCATTGACCTGGCCGACGGGCGCCAGGTGCGCAAGGGCGCCGCCTCGTCCGTCGCCCAGTGGGTCCGCGACAACGGCGGCACCCCACCGGACGAGCTCGGCGGCATGGTCGACGGCATCTCCGCGGTCGGCGGCACGCCGCTGGTCGTCGCAGAGCGGGCGAACGGCACCGCGAGCGCCCTCGGCGTCATCTACCTCAAGGACATCGTCAAGGAGGGCATCGCCGAGCGGTTCGCCGAGATGCGCAAGATGGGCATCAGGACCGTCATGATCACCGGTGACAACCCGCTGACCGCCAAGGCCATCGCGCAGGAGTCCGGCGTGGACGACTTCCTCGCCGAGGCGACGCCCGAAGACAAGATGGCCCTGATCCGCAAGGAGCAGGAGGGCGGCAAGCTCGTCGCCATGACCGGGGACGGCACCAACGACGCCCCCGCGCTCGCGCAGGCCGACGTCGGCGTCGCCATGAACACTGGAACCTCGGCCGCCAAGGAGGCCGGGAACATGGTGGACCTGGACTCCAACCCAACGAAGCTCATCGAGATCGTGGAGATCGGCAAGCAGTTGCTGATCACCCGCGGCGCGCTCACGACGTTCTCCATCACGAACGACGTGGCGAAGTACTTCGCGATCATCCCCGCCATGTTCTCCAGCGTGCTCCCGGCGCTGGGCCACCTGAACATCCTCGGCCTGCACAGCCCCAGGTCGGCGATCACCTCCGCGATCATCTTCAACGCGCTGATCATCGTCGCGCTGATCCCGCTGGCGCTGCGCGGCGTCCGTTACAAGCCGTCGTCGGCGTCGGCGATGCTCCGCCGCAACCTGTGGATCTACGGCGTCGGCGGGCTGATCATCCCGTTCGTCGGCATCAAGCTGATCGATCTCATCATCATGAACATTCCTGGATTCCGGTGATCTGACATGAATCGCCTTCCTTCCGTCCTCCGCCAGCACCTCGCCGGGCTGCGCATGCTCCTGATCTTCACGGTGATCTGCGGGATCATCTACCCGGTGGTCATGTGGGGGCTGGCACAGTGGCTGTTCCCGACCCAGGCGAACGGGTCTCTCGTCAGCTATAACGGCCGGACCGTCGGTTCCAGCCTGCTGTGCCAGGAGTTCGTCAACGCCAAGGGCCAGCCGCTGCCGCAGTACTTCCAGCCCCGGCCGTC
>JASHPF010000193.1 GCA_030038295.1 Streptosporangiaceae bacterium | reverse complement strand
GACCTCGGCGCGAGCAGGCTGCGCGCGGCGCTCGCGGATCTGGGCCACCGCGCGCGGCTTGGGCCGGGCGGCCCGCGCAGCAGCCCGCTACGCGGCCTGACCGCCCGTGAGCTGGACGTGCTGCGCCTGGTGGCGGCCGGCCGCAGCAACAGGGAGATCGGGGCCGAGCTGTTCATCTCCGACAAGACGGTCAGCGTGCACGTCTCAAGCATCCTGGCCAAGCTCGGCGCGGCGAGCCGCACGGAGGCCGCGGCGATCGCTCGCGACACCGGCATCCGGGTGAGCTAGCAGCCTCAGCTTGCGTGCCGCCAGGCGTCGGCGATCGCGGCGAAGCTGGCCTTGCGGCGGTCACGGTCGAGACTCGGGGTCACCACGACGATCTCGTCCGCCTCCGCCAGTGCCTTCATTTCCAGCAGCCGCTCGGCCACCGCCTTCGGCTCGCCCGTCACCATCCGGCCGTCTCTGTGGCGAGCCGACCGAAAGTCCTCCGATTCGCGGAATTCCCTGACTGCCTCCGGGGCGAGCGGCTCCCGGACGCCGCGCTGGATGTTGCGGCGGGTCAGCGTCCAGGCCGCCTCGAAGTCGACCACCGCGTCAGGGTCGTCGCTGGCGAACGCCAGCACCGACATCGCCGAGTACGGCTCATCGCCCGCCCGGCGGGGCTCGAACCGGCGCCGGTAGTCGCGCAGCACGTCGAAGGCCAGGTCGGGGCTCATGTGGTGGGCGAAGACCGCGCTCATCCCGTTGACGGCGGCAAACCGCGGACCGTACGGGCTCGAGCCCAGGATGAACAGCTGGGGCTGCTCGTCGACAACGGGCGCCGCGACCAGCGGCTGGTAGGGGTGACCGGCAGGGAATCCGTCGCCGAGGAACGCGAGGAGCTCACCGACCTGGGCCGGGAACTCCGCGGCGGCGTCGGCGACCATGCCGCGGCGCAGGACGTGCGCGGTGAGCGGGTCGGTGCCAGGCGCCCGGCCGAGCGCCAGGTCCACCCGGCCCGGGTACATGGCCAGCAGCGTCCGGAATGTCTCGGCGACCTTGAGCGCAGCGTGGTTGGGCAGCATGATCCCGGCGGCGCCCACCCGGATACGGGCGGTGAACGCACCGACGTGGGCGATCAGGAGCTCCGGTGCGCTGCACGCCAGGCTGTGCATGTTGTGGTGCTCGGAGACCCAGTACCGGCGGTAGCCGGCTGCCTCCAGGGCCCTCGCGACACCTACGGCGCCAGCCAGCGCCGACGCGGCACTCTCGCCGTACTCAATGCCGACAAAGTCCAGGACGGCGAGGGGCAGCGAGCCGTCGGCCGGATCTGGCTGGTCCTCGGCGGCCAGCTCTTCGGCGGCCTCCGGCAGTGCCTCATCAGCGGTATCCATCGCCTACCGACAGCGCGCGGCCGGGGCGGTGCATTCCCGGCGGCCTCGGCCCGCCGCCGAACCGCCGCTAGCCGGCCAGCAGGTCGGCGACGATGCGCTCCGCGATGGCCAGCGACGCGGTCGCGGCGGGCGAGGGGGCGTTACGAACGGCGACCACCGGGCCGACCCGGTGAATACGGAAGTCGTCGAGAAGCGAGCCGTCGGCGGCCACGGCCTGGGCGCGAACCCCAGACGGCGCCGACCCGACGTCGCCGGGCTCCAGCCACGGCAGGTAGGTACGGGCCTCGGCCAGGTAGGCGCGCCGGGACAGCGACCCGCGGAGTTCCCTGACGCCGGCGCGCCAGTTACGCCGCGCGAGCCGGCGGAACGCTGCCGACCGGCCGAGCCGGGAGAGCTGAGCGGGCGATACGTCGCGCCACCGGTACCCCTCCCGAGCCAGGGCCAGGACGGCGTTCGGGCCGAGGTCGACCTCGCCGTCGATCCGCGGCGTCAGGTGCACGCCCAGGAAGGGATAGGCCGGATCGGGCACCGGGTAGACGAGGTGGCGAACCCGGTCGCGGGCGTGCGCGCGCAGCCGGAGGTACTCACCGCGGAACGGGATGATCTCCGGCGCTGTTTCGTCCCCGGCTGCGCTGGCGAGCAGGTCGGCCTGCAGGCCCGCACAGATGACAAGCCGGCTCAGCTGGTAAGTCTGGCCGGGCGTCACGACGTGCACGGCGTCGTCGCCGCGCCGGTGCACCTGCGACACCGGGGTGGCGGTGAGGACCTGGCTGCCGAGGCGCACCACGTCGTCGGCGAGAGCCCGAGCGATCGCCGGGTAGTCGACAATCGCGGTGGTCGGCGACAGCAGCGCGGCCTGGCCCGCGACGTCCGGTTCCAGCTCACGGATCGCGCTGGCGTCCAGCCACCGCACACCGGGCACTCCGTTGGCGGCGGCCCGGCGCTCGATGTCCCGCAGCCGTGCCGTCTCTGCCGCATCCCGCGCGATGACCAGCTTCCCCCGCGCGTCCCAGGGCAGTCCCTTGTCGGTGCAGTACGCGTGCAGCAGGTCGACGCCCCGCCGGCACAGGGTCGCCTTGGCTGAGCCGGGTGCGTAATAGATCCCCGCGTGCACGACGCCGGAGTTGTGCCCGGACTGGTGCCGCGCTACTGCGGTCTCCTTCTCGAAGACCACGACGGGGACGCCAGCGAGCGCGAGCTGCCGGGCGACGGCCAGGCCGATGAGTCCGGCGCCGACGACACCCACCGGCTGGCTGACCGGGGTGGGAGTCACGACGCCGGCCTGAGGTGGGCCATCGAGGTCACGCTCGAAGCATAGGACCTGGCGCTGGCATTCTCGGCTGTCAGGAACACCGAGCCCGTCGCCCGACGTTATGTCAAGTTGCGGCGGGGTGATCCGGGAGGGCTGGTCGTGGCACAGTGCGTGACCTGCGGTGCGGAACTGCACCCGGAGCGCGCGGTGAAGTATGACTACTGCACGGCGCCGGACTGCCAGCAGCGCAATCTCAAGGGCCTCACGATGGTGGCCGTGGGGATGAACAAGTCGGCGGACGAGTACCTGATCCTGGACGAGCAGACCCAGCAGGACATGGCCAGCGGTAAGTACCGCGACCAGCGGCGGGGGCTGTTCGGCCCGGCCGCAGCGCGGACGGCCGGGCCGGCGCAGCCGAATACCCCGGCACCAGCAGCAGACCGTCCGCCGCGGCGGCGCGGCCCGAGCCAGCCGCGTCCCGCGGATCGCCGCGCGTGGACGCCGTCACAGGAACGGCTGGCGTTGCTCTACAACTCGCAGGGCCTGCGGCCGGCCGAGATAGCCGCCAAGCTGGGCGTGAGCAGCCATCTTGTGACGCAGATCATCCTGGCCGCGAGGAACCGCGGCAAGTCCTGACCGCGGCTACCGGGCCGAGTCGCCGAGCCGGTAGGAGTACGTCACCTCATCGAGCTTGGTCTTAAGCCCGTCGTCCAGCGAGAACTCGGTGGCGGCCAGGCTGGCGTCGAGCTGGTGCGGGCTGCTCGCGCCCACGATCGGCGCGGTAATGGCCTTGTTCGCCAGCACCCACGCGATCGACAGCGTGACGAGGCTGACGCCCGCCTGCCCGGCCAGCTCGCGCAGCTCATCTACGGTGTCGAACTGCCGGTCGTGCCAGTAGCGCTCCTGATACGCCGGGCCGGCCCAGCCGAGGGTGAACCGGCCGCCCTCCGGTGGCGGGTTGGTCCGCACGTGCTTGCCAGACAGCAGCCCGCCGGCGATCGGGTTGTAGGGGATGACGCCGATGCCCTCCTCGCCGCAGTACGGCAGCATCTCCCGCTCGATCTCGCGGAACAGCAGGTTGTACCGAGGCTGCACCGAGTCAAGCCGGGCCAGCCCGAGGGTCTCGGTCCGACCGACCGCACGGGCCAGCTGATAGGTCAGGAAGTTCGAGCAGCCTACGTACCGGACCTTGCCCTGGTGCACAAGGTCGTCGAGGGCGCACAGGGTCTCGTCGATCGGGGTGTTCTGGTCATAGCCGTGCAGCTGGTAGAGGTCGATATAGTCGGTCTGCAACCGGCGCAGCGACTTCTCGACGGCATCCATGATGTGCTTGCGGCTGTTGCCGGCGTCAAACGGCGCGGGGCCAGTCGGCGCGAAGCACTTGGTCGCGATGATCCACCGATCACGCTTGCCACGCAGCCAGCGGCCGAGGATCTCCTCGGTACGTCCCCGGGTGCTCAGGTCGCCGCCCAGCGGATAGGCGTCGGAGCTATCGAGAAAATCGATGCCGCCGTCCGCGGCGCGGTCAAGAATGGCGACGGCGGTCGGCTCATCGCACTGCAGTCCGAAGGTCATCGTGCCCAGGCACAGCCTGGATACCTGAAGGCCGGTACGGCCGAGTCGGGTGTGTTCCACACTCGGCACGCTACCCCGGCGGGGCTTCGGGCCCGGAATGTGGTCGGCAGCCGGCGCGTGCACTGGTGTGCCCGAACCGCAGGCTGGGCACGCTGTAGCCGTTGAGGAGCGACGGGAGCGTCATGCAGGCGATCATGGTCAGCGAGCCGGGCGGGCCCGAGGTGCTGCATTTCGAGACCACCGAAATGCCGGAGCCGCGGCCTGGCGAGGTACTGGTGCGCGTAATCTCAGCGGGCGTCGGGCCGTGGGACACCTATCTGCGCAGGGGCAGCTTCGGTGTCCAGATGCCGTTCACCCCCGGCGGCGACTTCGCCGGCACGGTGGTCGGCGACACCGGAGCGGAGTCGGCTTTCGAGGACGGCGAGCCGGTATACGGGACGCCCGGTCTGAGCGGCTGCTACGCGCAGTACCTGACGTGCCCGGCAGAGCAGCTAGCGCCGATCCCCGCTGGCCTGGACGGGACCGACGCCGCGGCCGTGCCGATCGACGGGCTGACCGCGCTGCAAGGGCTGACCGACGTGCTCGGTATCGGCGCCGGTGACGACGTGCTGATCACCGCTGGGGCAGGCGGCCTCGGCCACTTCGCGGTGCAGATAGCCCGGCTGCTCGGTGCCAATGTCATCGCGACCGCGAGCCCGCGCAACCACGACTTCCTCCACGAGCTCGGCGCGGCCGAAGTCGTCGACCACACCAGGGACGACTGGCCGGACCAGGTTCGCGCGCTGACCGGTGGCGGCGTTGATCGCGTGCAGATCTGCGCCGTGCCGACGGTATCCGGCGCGGCGCGGGCTGCGCGCGATGGGGCCCTCATCGCCACGCCGGTACCCGCCGACGGCGACTATCCCGATGCTGAGCGGCTCACCTGGCGGCACTACTTCGGACAGCCAAGCGGCAGCAACCTGATCCGGATGGCGCCGTGGTTCGACGACGGGTCGCTGGCGGTGCACGTCGCGCGCCGGTTCTTCTGGACCGACGCAGCGGCGGCCCATCGCGAGGTCGAGAAGGGTCACACCCGCGGCAAGCTACTGCTGATCGTCGACGAGGATGTGGCGGCTTCTTCCGGGGTGTGACCCGGCGGTCAGCTGGTGCTGATGGAGAAGTTCGTAAAATCGAACGTCGCGGGCGCGTTGTTGGTCGACACGAGCTCGACGCCGTAGTCGATCTGGCCGAGTGTCGACTTGGCCGGAATCCAGCCCTTGCCAATGATCCAGTCGAAGAACGCCAGCAGGTTCACGGTGCCGGAGGAAAAGTTCGTGTCCGCCACGAACGCGACGTAACCCTGGGTCTGCCACACCCGATAACTCCGGCCGTCGAAGCTCACCGTCCCGACCACCGAGCCCGCTGGCGTCTGACCGTGGTTCTGGGTCCAGATCATGACCTCGGTCGAGCCGGAGCTGGCGATACCGTTGATCCAGATGTCGTAGGCGTCCTCGTAGATGCCCACCGGCGGGCTCGTCTCCGCGAACGTGCTGGAGATGGAGTGGAACGAGCTGATGGCGGGCTCGTTGAACGTCTCCTGCACGTTCGGGTACGTCTTCACCGCGCCGTCGCCGCTGTCGTTGTTCATTTTCGCGACGACGAACCAGTTGTTGTACGCGCAGGCATACAGCGTCTGCGCAACCCGGTAGCCAGAGCTGTTCCACATGTTGTTGTAGACGTAGTAGTTCCCGTCGGTCCAGCCGCCGACCGGGTTCGACGTCGTGAACCGGGGCTTCGGGCACTGCGCCAAGGTGGCAGCGGGTGCAGCAAGTGCGGCGGGCGGCGCCTTGCTGGCCGCCGCGCGCGGGCGCGCCGAAGGAGCGGCGCAGGCCGCGACGCCTAGCCCTACGAGCAGAGTGACCGCGACTGCCATCCCCGCCCACCGTGCTCGCACGGCCCTAGATGTTACCCGCCCACCGGTCGCCGCGTGGCTAGAGCGGGATGTTGCCGTGCTGGCCCCGGATGGATGGCGCGGCGGAGATCGCGTCGAGGATTGCCTGGCGGGTCTTGTCGGGCTCGATGACCTCGTCGACGACCCCGACCGAGACCGCCCGGTCCAGGGCGCCGACGATCTCGACGTGCTCGGCTGCGAGCCGTGCCTCGACGGCTTGCCGTTCGTCGGGAGCGGCGGCGGCCAGCGTCCTCCGGTGCAGGATGCGGACGGCAGGGACGGCTCCCATCACCGCGATCTCGGCACCGGGCCACGCGAATACCTTCGTCGCGCCGAGCGCGCGCGAGTTCATCGCGATGTACGCGCCACCTATCGCCTTCCGGGTCACCAGCGTGACGCGCGGCACAACCGCCTCGGTGAACGCGTGCAGGAGCTTGGCGCCGCGGCGCACCACGCCGTCCCACTCCTGGCCGACGCCTGGCAGGTAACCCGGCACGTCGACGAGCACGACCAGCGGCACGCCGAACGCGTCACACATCCGGACAAACCTGGCCGCCTTTTCCGCGGACGTCGAGTCCAGGCAGCCGCCGAGGCGCAGCGGGTTGTTGGCGATGACGCCGACGGTGCGGCCGCCCAGCCGGCCCAGCGTGGTGACGATGTTGGGCGCCCAGCGCGGGTGCAGTTCGACGCCGGGCGCGTCGAGCAGGCCGCCGATCAGCGGGTGCACGTCGTAGGCGCGGCGCGGCGAGTCCGGCAGCAGCGCGGCGAGGTCGGTGTCCGGCAGCCGCACATCGTCGGCGGTGACCTGGTGGCCGAGCAGCAGGACCAGATCCCTGGCCCTCGCGATGGCTTCGGAGTCGGTGGCGGTCACCACGTGCACCACCCCGGACCGGCGGCTGTGCGGTTCCGGCCCGCCGAGCCGCTCCATGTCGACGTCCTCGCCGGTGACGCTGCGCACGACGTCTGGCCCGGTGACGAAGATACGGCCCTGCTCGGAGAGGATGACCAGGTCGGTGAGGGCCGGCCCGTAGGCGGCACCGCCTGCGGCCGCGCCGAGCACCACCGAGATCTGCGGTACCTTCCCCGACGCGCGGGTCATGGCCGCGAACACGGTGCCGACGCCGTGCAAGCTCTCGACGCCCTCGAGGATGCGGGCGCCGCCGGAGTGCCATAGCCCGATGATCGGCGCGCCGATCTGCACGGCCTGCTCGTAGGCGGCGACGATGAGCTGGCAGCCGGCGCTCCCCATGGCACCGCCCTGGACGCGCGGGTCGCTGGCGAACGCGACCGTGCGCACGCCGCCGACGCTGCCGGTGCCCGCCAGCAGGCCGCTGTCGTCGGGTGGCCGCAGCAGGTCGAGCGTGCCCGGGTCGAATAGCGCCTCGAGCCGGGACTGCGGATCCCGGCTCGGCCGGTGGTCTGCCGCCGCCGTAGCGCCGGCCGCGTCAGCGGCCGCGGCGGAAGGAGCCGCGCCGCGAGACACCCCGTTCCCCTCCTGGGCAGCCTGTCGGGTGGCGGGCGGGACTTGCAGCATCGTCACGTCTGTCTCCTCTGGTGGCACGGGCACGGCGGGCAACGGTTCACGCTTGCGTGAAGGCGAGCGCGACATTCGCGCCGCCGAAGCCGAAGGAGTTGTTCAGTACGGCCATCGGCCGGTCGCTTCGCGGCTTGAGTTCGTGTGCCGACGTCGAGATGGTCAGCCCGGCGTCGTCGTCGGGATCCTCGAGGTTCAGCGTAGGCGGGGCCATCCGGTCGCGGAGCGCCAGGATCGCCGCCACCGACTCGACGGCGCCGGCGCCGCCGAGCAGGTGGCCGGTCATCGACTTGGTTGCCGACACGACCACGCCCGGCGCGGCATCGCCGAGTGCCGCGGCGATCGCCTGAGCCTCGACGACGTCACCCGCCGGGGTCGAGGTCGCGTGGGCGTTCACGTGCACGACCTGGCTCGGGTCGAGCCCTGCGTCCGCGAGCACGCGCCTGAGGACCAGCTTGAGGCCGGTCCCCTCCGGCTCCGGCTGAGCGATGTGATGGGCGTCGGAGGAGTAGCCCACGCCAGCCGCGACCGCCTGGGCGGTCGCCCCGCGGGCCGCCGCGTGCGCCTCCGACTCGAGCACCACCATGCCGGCGCCCTCGCCGAGCACGAAGCCGTCGCGGCCCTTGTCGAAGGGCCTGGACGCCCGCTGCGGCTCGTCGTTGCGGGTCGAGAGCGCCCGCATCGCCGCGAAGGCGGCGATGTTCAGCGGAATGATCGCCGCCTCGGTCCCGCCCGCGAGGACCACGTCGGCCCGGCCGGACCTGATCATCTCCAGCCCGTAGCCGATTGCCTCGGCTCCGGATGCGCAGGCGCTCACGGTGGTGTGCACCCCGGCCCGGGCGCCGAGCTCGATGGCGAGCCAGCCAGCGGCGCCGTTCGGCATCAGCATCGGCACGGTGAACGGGGACAGCCGCGACCAGCCTTTCTCCTTGAGCGTGTCGTAGGCCGACAGGGTCGAGGCGACCCCCCCGATGCCGCTGGACACCACCACGCCGAGCCGCTCCGGGTCAACCTCGGGCGAGCCGGCGTGTGCCCAGGCCTCCCGCGCCGCCACGACGGCGAACTGCTCGCAGCGGTCGAGCCGACGGGCCTGCACCCGGTCGATCAGCGTCGCCGGGTCGGCCGCCGCCCACGCCGCGATCCGGGTCGGCAGCTCCGCCGCCCAGT
>JASHPF010000022.1 GCA_030038295.1 Streptosporangiaceae bacterium | reverse complement strand
GGGCACCGAACTGGGTGTCGCCGGTGTCCGCGTGCGCGTCGAAGTGCAGCACCGAGAGCCGACCCCAGCCCACGTGCCGTGCCACGCCGGTGGCGTCGGGCAGCGCGATCGTGTGGTCGCCGCCCAGGATGACCGGGATCGCGCCGCCGCGGCGGCCTGGTACACCGCCTCCTCGAGGCGGCGCAGGGAAAGCTCGGTGTCGCCCGACGGCATCGTGACGTCCCCGGCGTCGGCGACGGCCAGTTCCACCAGCGGATCGACCCCGAGCGCGAGATGGGGGCGGCTCGCGTCGTGCGGAAGGTAGTCGGTCAGCCTGATGGCCTGAGGCCCGAACCGTGCCCCAGGGCGGTGCGACGTGCCGCCGTCGAACGGCGCGCCGATGATCATGATGTCGGTACCGGACCAGGAGCTGGGGTTCGCAAGGTCGGCCTTCGGGACGCCGAGGAAGGTGGCGTCGGGGCCGTACATCGTGCTCACCCGGCCCACGGTATCCGGCGGGTCGTTCACCAGCGAGACGAACGCGGGTAGCAAGCCGGACACATCGGCATGGGACGCTGGGCTCGGATCGGGAAAGCGCACACAAGCTGGTGAGGCGAAGGTTTGACGCAGACGGCCGGACGGCTTGACGGGACGTATCTGGCGGATCCGCGGCGGCGGATCGAGCTGGCGGGGGTCTTCAATCTCCGGGACGTCGGGGGGTATCCGGTCGAGGGCGGCGGGTCGGTACGGTGGCGGACGCTGTTCCGGTCGGACGCGCTGCACCGGCTGGACGCGGCCGGGGTGGCCGCGCTGGCCGGGCTCGGGCTCCGGACGGTTGTCGACCTGCGGACGCAGGCCGAGGCCGACATCGCGCCGTGCCCGGTGCCGGGCCGGGTGACGCACGTGCCGCTGCTGCCAGATCTCCACGATCTGTCCGTGGCGGCGCCCGCCACTGCTCCGCCCGAGCTGGTCTGGATCTACGAGTACTTCATCGACGAATGCGGTGCCAGGATCGCCGCGGCGATCGCCGAGATCTGCGGCGGCGACACCCTGCCCGCCCTGGTGCACTGCAGCGCCGGCAAGGACCGGACCGGCGTGGTCATCGCGCTGATCCTCGCCGTGCTGGGTGTGCCCGATGAGGTGATCGCGACCGACTACGCGCTCAGCGCCGTCTACCTCGATCCGACCCAGACCCCGGTGATCGGCCAGTTGCAGACGAGCACGGGTCTCGGCGAGCAGCTGACGGGTGCCCTGCTCGGCAGCCCGCCGAAGCTCATACTGGACGTGCTCGAGCGGGTCCGGGCGGTGGCTGGGTCCGCCGAGGGTTACCTGCGTGCGCACGGGCTGACCCGCGGCGACCTTGCCCGCCTGCGAGCCGCGCTGATCGTCTAACTTCGGTGGCGTGACCCTCGACGACCTAGACAGGCGGATCGTGGCGGCGCTGGTCGCCGACGCCCGGTCCACCTATGCGGAGCTTGGCGCGCAGGTCGGGCTGTCCGCGCCGGCGGTCAAGCGGCGGGTGGACCGGCTCCGGGCGTCTGGCGCCATCACCGGCTTCTCCGCCCGGATCGATCCTGCCGCGCTGGGCTGGACCACCGAGGCGTACGTGGAGCTGTTCTGCCGCGGCCGCACCTCTCCGGGCGACATCGCCGCCGCCGTCGCCAAGCACCCGGAGGTCGTGGAGGCCTGCACGGTCACCGGCGAGGCGGACGCGTTGCTGCAGATCCGGGCCGCCGATGTGCGCCACTTTGAAAGGGTGGTGGAGCGGATCGGGGCGGAGCCGTTCGTCGTCCGGACACGGAGCGTAATCGTGCTCTCTCGTCTTGTGCATCGCCCGGACACCCTGCCGGATCCGGCCAGCTAGCCTCGCGGGTCGGTTGGGGGTTTTGGGAGGAAGTCGGGGGTTGTCCCGCCGAGTGTTCGGCTACAGTCATGCCCATGACCGAGCGGTATAGCGAGCCCCCGCCTCGCGGCCGGCGCATCACCACGGGCGAGTTCCGCGCTACGCCGGACATCTCGGCGAGCACTGCCCAGTTCAAGGCCTTCGCGGCCGGGCAAGGCGACCAGACCGGGCAGTGGGATCTGGAGGCGCCGGCCCGCAGCCGGTCCCGGCTCGCCGTGCTGATCCTCGCTGTGGTGGTCGTCGTCGCGATCATCGCGATTCTGGCCGTGACGCTGAGCTAGCGCCTAGACCCACCAGCGGGCCGTCGCCGAATACCGGCATGCTTGGATTGGCTCGTGTCCGACAGCGCGCCCGTGCCGCGGCCTGCGCCTGCGGAGGAACGGCACAAGCTCACCGCGCTCGAGGGCCTGGCGGCGCTGTCCCTAGACGCGCTGTCGTCCGTCGCCTATGGCCCGCAGGCCATCATCATCGTGCTCGCCACGGCGGGGCTCGCGGCGATGCAGCACTACACGCTGCCGGTCTCCCTGGCGATCGTGCTGTTGCTGACCGTGCTGGTGGTCTCCTACCGGCAGGTCATCGCGGCCTTCTCGTCCGGTGGTGGTGCCTACGCGGTGGCCAAGGCGCACCTCGGCGTGCGGGCCAGCCTGACCGCGGCCGCTTCCCTGGTCGTCGACTACGTGCTCAACGCGGCCGTCGGCGTGTCTGCCGGCGTCGAGGCGCTGACCTCCGCGTTTCCCAGCCTGTATCCGGACCGGGTCTATCTGTGCCTGGCGGTGCTCGCGTTCATCACCGGCGCGAATCTGTGGGGCGTGGCCGAGTCAGCGCGGCTGTTCATCCTCCCCACGATCCTGTTCATCGCCGGCATCTTTGCCGTCATCATCGCCGGGCTGCTGCGCACGCACCCGCTGCCGTTCCCGCAGGGGTCGGTGTCCTCGGTGCCTGTGACGGTGGGCCTGCTGTTGCTGCTGCGAGCCTTCGCCTCCGGCTGCTCGGCGCTGACCGGGGTCGAGGCGATCGCCAACGCGGTCCCGGAGTTCCGGGAGCCGCGCGCGCACCGAGCGCAGCACACCGAGGTAGGGCTCGGCGTGATCCTCGGCCTGATGCTGATCGGCATCGCTGTGATCGCGGAGAAGTTCAGCACCGAGCCCTCGGCGACGACGACCACGCTAGCCCAGCTCACGTACGCCTCGATCGGCCACAACGTCATCTTCTACGCGATCCAGCTGATCACCACCGTGCTGCTGGCGCTCGCCGCCAACACCTCGTTCGGCGGGCTGCCGGTGCTGGCGGCCCTGCTGGCCACCGACAACTTCCTGCCCCACCTGTTCTTCCTCCGGGCGGCGCGCCAGGTACACCGGTACGGCGTCCTGGTGCTTGCCTTGCTTGCCGCCGCGCTGCTTGTCGTTTCCAACGGCAGCACCCAGGCGCTGGTGCCGCTGTTCGCGATCGGCGTGTTCGTGGGGTTCACGCTGTCCCAGGCTGGCATGGTCCGGCACTGGCGCGAGCAGCGTCAGCAAGGCTGGCTGGGCCGGGCGGTCATCAACGGGGTTGGGGCCGTGTTCACCACGGTGGCGCTGGTGATCGAGCTAGTCAGCAAGTTCACCGAGGGTGCCTGGCTGGTCGTCATCGTGATCCCGGCGCTGGTCATGCTGTTCAGCCGGATCCACACGATCTACGCCCGGATGGGCGCGGCGCTGCAGATCGGCGAGGTGCCGGCGAAGCCGCAGCGGCGCTCCGCGCTGGTGGTGGTCCCGGTTGGCGCCATGTCCAGGCTGGTCCGCGAGGCGGTCTCGGCGGCGCTGTCGCTCGGGGACGAGGTGATCGCCGTGACGGTCTGCTTCGACGACACCGAGGATCACGCTGCCGACGAGCGGCTGCACGAGCAGTGGG
>JASHPF010000192.1 GCA_030038295.1 Streptosporangiaceae bacterium | reverse complement strand
CTCCGGGTGGACCGGCGCGGCATCCCTCGGCGGGGTGCTGGTCGGCGGCCCGGCGATCGCCGCGACCAGCCAGCAGGTCGAGTTCTTCGTCGAGGGCACCACCAGCGCCGTCTACGAGCGCACCCTGACCACCGGCTTCACCAGCCTCGGCGGCGCCGTCACCGGCGGCGCCGGCGCCACCGCACTCAACTAACCGCTGCGGCTTGCGGGTCCGTGGCTTCGCTGACGGCTACGGCCTCGTATCGGGCGACCGCTAGACCGGAAGAGAGTCGGGCGAACGGGCAGCGAGTTCGTTGGCCCGGTCGAGCAGCGGCCGGCAGCCGAGCTTCGCGGCGAGGTCACGGGCTTCGGCGGTGGCCTGCGATGCGGCCGCCGCGTCCCCTGTTCGAGCGAGATAGGAGGCGTAGTCGAGCAGACCGTGCGCGAGGTGGTACGGCGTGCCGTGCTCCCGCAGGCCGCGGATGGCGACCGCGAACCCGTCGCTAACCGCCGCCCCGTTCCTGGCGGCGAGGCGAGCGCGGGCGAGGTCCCGCTCGGCCCACAGCAGCGGGCTAAGCCGCCCGGGCTGCCGGCCCTCGATCATGCCGAGCAGTTCGGTGGTGGCGGCGGTGTCGCCGAGCTCCCAGGCCATGCGGGCAGCGAGGGGCCAGGCCCAGCGGATGTTGTCCGCGGTCATCCCCAGCGTGTCGGCGAAAGCCAGCGTGGCGCGGGCCAGCCGCAGCGCTGCGTCACGCTGACCGCATGCGACCGAGGTGAAGGCCGCCACGATGCCGACCAACGCCTTGTCCTGCGCGTCTTCGCTGCCCCGCAGGTCACCGAGCGCGTCCAGGCAGGCCTGCGCGGTCTCGGCATCGCCGCGCAGCGCGGCGACCAGCCCGCGGTAGCCGACGATGTAGTCGAAGCCTGCCAGTCCGTCGGCATCTGCGGCGTTCGCAAGCTCGGCCTCCGCGGTGTCCCACTCGCCGAGCATGAGCAGAGCCTGGGCCAGGTTGGCGATCGCGACTGCCAGGTGCCTGCTGGCGCCTGCCCGGCGCAGGTGCCCGGCGGCCGCCCGGGCGTCGTCCGCGGCAGCCGCCAGATCAGTCTCGGCTTCGGCGTCCGACAGGTTGAGCAGCGCCCGGCCCACGTCGAGGGTCTCGCCGGCCTGCGTCGCGAGCCGGGCGGTCTCTCGGAGGTACGCGGCCGCCTCCGGGCGCCGGTCCTGCGTCAGCAGGCAGATAGCCCGACTGAGGAAGAGGCTCATCAGCTCCTTGGTCTCGACGCGCAGCGCCTGGCCGAGGATCAGGGCCTCCGCGGTCAGCGTGTCGGCGTCGGGTGACCCGGACCACGTCTCCAGGCTCGCCAGCCGGCCTAGCGCGCGCACCGTGTCAACGTCGGGCTCGCCCCGCAGCACCTGCAGGGCGGCGGTGAGTTCTTCGCGGGCTTCGGCGTGCCGGCCTGCGACCCGGAGGCTCTCGCCGACCAGGGACCGGGCCCGGGCGGCCGCGCGGGCGTTGCCGCGCTGGTGGTAGCAGTCACGGGCCTGCCAGGCATAGCTGACGCTGGCTGCCGTGTCACCGCCATCGAACGCCGCCTGCGCTGCGTTCTCCCACAGCGTCCCGGCGTCCAGTGTGTCGTCCCCCGAACCCGCGTCGCTGAGGTTGCCGGCGGCGATGTCGGCGGCGGCGGCGTAGCTCGTCGCCGCCATCGCGGGGGCGCCGGTTCGGTTGGCCCGTTCGGCGGCCCGCACCAGCGCACCCGCGGCCTGGGCCCGGATCTGGCCGACGTCGGGGTCGCCGGGCACCGCCTCCAGGGCGTCCAGGTAATGCCGGGCGATGACGTCGGCGACTTCCTCACCGTCGCCGGCGAACGCGGCGCGCAGGTACCCCGCGACGGCCAGGTGCCGGGTCTTGCGGTCGCGCCGGGACAGCGTGTCGTAGGCGACCTGGCGCAGCATCTGCTGGGCAAACTGATAGCTGCCCCGCTCGGGGGACAGCGGGTCAGCGGACACCCTGACCACCCCGCGGCGAACCAGTTCGTCGAGCGCCGCCCGGACCGTGGCTTCCTTGCGACCGGACACCGCTACCAGCGCCTCCGCGGAGAACGTGGTCCCGAGCACCGCCGCGTCGGTCACGAGCCGCCGCACACCCTGGTCGAGCGCATCGAGCCGCGCGGCCAGCAGGGCATGGAGACTATGGGGGACGGTCAGCTCGCCCACGTCGCCGACCAGCCGGTACGCGCCGCCGGACGCCTGGACGATGTCGCGGTCGATCAGCGAGCGGACCGTCTCCACCGCGAACAGCGGGATGCCCTGCGCCTGTTCGGTGACCTTCGCTCGGGCCTCGGCCGGCATGCCCGGCACCAGGGCGTCCACCAGCGTGTCCATCGACGCCGGGTCCAGCGGGTCAACGGTGAGCGTCGTCCGATTGCGCCCGGTGCCAAAGCCAGGTCGGGCCAGATCCAGTTCCGGCCGAGCCAGCACCAGCGCGTAGATCGGCAGGTCGCGGGTCCAGTCGATGAGGTGATCAAGGAAGTCCAGCAGCCCGGCGTCAGCGTGCTGGGCATCCTCGACCACGAGCACCACCGGCCCGCTCCCTGCGAGTCGCTCAAAGAACAGCCGCCACCCGGCGAACAGCTCCTGCCGGGACAGCGGACCGCCGGTATCGCCCTCGGCGGGGACGCCGAGCAGCCGGCCGAGCCGCACCCGCACATAGGCCCGCTCACCGGGGTCGGCGATGAACCGGTCCACGCCCTCGGCGAGTCTGGCGGCCGCGTCGGCGGAGGTGTCTTCCTCGGCTATCCCCAGCCGCTGCCGGACGATCTCGGCCAGGGCCCAGAACGCCACCCCGTCGCCGTAGGACAGGCAGCGTCCCCGGTGCCACCAGGTGTCCCCGGCCAGCCCGTCGACGTACTTCTCGAACTCCCAGCCGAGCCGAGACTTGCCCACCCCCGCCGGCCCTGACACCAGCACCAGCCGGGGCACCCGCCGCTCGGCCGCCGCGTGGAACAGCTCCCGGATCGTGCGGAGCTCGGCATCCCGGCCTACGAGCGGCGCCTCGAGGCCGTCGATCCGCTGCACTCCGCCGACCGCCGACAGCACCCGGGTAGCCCGCCACAGCTCCACCGGCTCGGTCTTGCCCTTGAGCAGATACTCGCCGGCCGGCTCGAACCCCACCGCGGCGTCGGCGACCCGCCGCGTCGCGACGTCCACCAGCAGCTGCCCCGGCTGCGCGGTCGCCTGTACCCGGGACGCGGTGTTCACGGCGTCGCCGATCACCATTCCCTCGGTCTCCCGGCCGAGGGTCACCGCCATCTCGCCGGTCACGATCCCGGCGCGCGCAGCGAGCCCGGGAACCCCCGTCTCCTCGCCCAGTGCCGCCACCGCGGCGACCAGGTCCAGCCCGGCGCGCACCGCCCGCTCGGGGTCGCCCTCCGCCGCGACCGGGCTGCCCCACACGGCCATCACCGCGTCCCCGATGAACTTCTCCACTACCCCGCCGTAGCGGCCGATGACCGTCCTGGCAACGTCGAAATACCGGGACAGCAGCTCTCGCACCGCCTCCGGGTCGCGCCGTTCGGACAGCGGCGTGAAGCCCACCAAATCGCAGAACAGCACCGAGCACACCCGGCGCTCCGCGACCGGTTCGCCAACATCCCCGGCAAGCTCGTCATCATCCGCCGCGAGCCCGCGCGTCCCGGCAGCCGACCCGGCTGGCGCTGCGGTGGCGCGAACCGGCGCCGATCCTGTGACCGCCTGTCCGCACGACCGGCAGAACCGATCACCGGCCGCCACCGGCGCGCCACACGCCGGGCAGCCTCCCACCGGCGCTCCGCACCGGCCGCAAAACCTGTCACCAGCCTCGCAACGGGCGCCGCACCGGCCGCACTGGTCCATCAGCACCGCTCCATCAGCGCGTGCCAGCGGCCCACGTCACGACGAAGCAGCGCGTGCGAACGTCGCGAAGGCACCGTGCGACGACAAGATACGCGCATAAAATTGCCCTCCCCCTGCGAACCACGGTAGGGACGGCCAGCACGCGCAGGGAAGGGCAGAACTGCCCATTTTTCTCGGCAGCTCGCCGGCGGCCCGCGCTACCGCGACCGCCAGCGCGAGCAGCTCACGCTCGCGGCCGAAGCGAGCCGCGAGCGCCCAGAGGCCGTCGGTAGCGTAGGTCTCGCGTGTTCCCGAGCGAGCGCGGTGGAGAGCGAGCACATGGGCGCGATATTTGAGCACTCGGTCGATGTCAGGTGGCGTGACACCGACGCCCTGGCTCACGTCAACCACGTTGTCTTCCTGACCTACCTCGAAGAGGGCCGCGATGCCTTCTACGCCCAGGTCCTCGGCAGTGACCCGATCTACGTGGTGGCCCGGCTCGAAATTGACATGCGCAGGGAGGTTCGCTACGAGGACAAGCGAGTGACCGTGCGAATCGCGGTCGAGCGCGTCGGCACGACGAGCATGACGACGCGCGAGACGGTCGTTACCCCGGCCGGCGAAACGGCTGCCGAAGCGCGGGTGGTCACCGTTCGCTGGGACGCTGACTCCCGGAAGCCGGTCCCGTTCAGCGACGCCGAGCGGGCCAGGCTGGCGACGTCGATGACTGCCTGAGCGGCCGGGCCGGCTGCTCAGGCGTCGTAGTCGACGGTCAGTTCCGCCGACACCGGCAGCGACTGGCAGGTGAGCACGAACCCGGCGTCGACCTCGGCCGGCTCGAGCGCGAAGTTGCGGCGCATCCGCACCTCGCCGGACACCAGCAGCGCCCGGCAGGTCCCGCATACCCCGCCCTTGCACGCAAACGGCAGGTCCGGCCTGACCCGCTGGGCGCCGTCCAGAACCGGCGTGCCCGCCGGGATCGTCGTGGTGGTGCGACGGCCGTCCAGGATGATCGTCGCCTGGCAGCCGTCGGTCAGCGGTGCCTCCACATGCTGCTCGGGCTCAGGCGCGGTGTCCTCGACGTAGAACAGCTCCCGGTGCACCCGCTCGGCCGGCACGCCGAACTCGGCGAGCACGGTCATCGCGTCGGTGACCATCCCGTACGGTCCGCACAGCCACCAGTGGTCCACGTCGCCGACGTCGCACACCGCTGGCAGCAGCAGCCGCAGCCGGGCGGCGTCGAGCCGCCCGCTGAACAGCTCCACCTCCTGCGGCTCACGAGACAGCACGTGGATGAGCTGGAGCCGGACCGGATAGGCGTCCTTGAGGTCGGCGATCTCGTCGGCGAACATCACCGTGTCCGAGCGCCGGTTCCCGTACAGCAGCGTTGCCTCCGACCGGGCGTCTGCCAGCGCCGACGCCGTGATCGACAGCACCGGCGTGATGCCGGACCCGGCGGCGAGCAGCACGTGCCTGCCGGGCGCGCGCAGGTCAGGGGTGAACGCGCCCGACGGCGGCTGCACGTCGATCCGGTACCCCGGCCGCACCTCGCCCACCAGCCAGCCGGACAGCGCCCCGCCTGGCACCTCGCGCACCCCGATCCGCAGCGGCTGGCCAGCCGGCGCGCAAATCGAGTACGACCGCCGTTCCTCGCGGCCGTCGATGAAACGCCGCAAAGTCAGTGACTGACCCGGCGCGAACTCAAAGTCCGCCGCCAGGTCCTCGGGCACGTCGAACGTGAGGGCGACCGCGTCCGCGCACAGCCGGTCGACCCGTACCACGGTTAGCGGGTAGAACTGCGCCCGCCGCCGCGTCCGCGCCTCACCGGCCACCGCGGTCACGTCAGACCTCCTTGACGTGCTCGAACGGCTCGCCGCACGCACGGCAGCGCCGCAGATCCTTGCACGCGGTGCCGCTGAACGCCGCCGTCACCGTCGTATCGGCCGACCCGCACCGCGGGCAGGCGACCGGCGGGCCGGATGCGAACAGGGTCAGCGGTACCGGACCACCCGTCTCGCGCGAGGTCAGGGAACGGGGAGGTGCCAGGCCGGCGGCCGCGAGCTTCCGGCGGCCGTCGGCGCTGATCAGTTCCGTCGACCAGGGCGGGCTCAGCGCCGTGCGCAC
>JASHPF010000191.1 GCA_030038295.1 Streptosporangiaceae bacterium | reverse complement strand
GTCCGGCCGCCGCTCAGCCGGCCGGGTCGGCCCGGCGTGACGAGGATCCGGCTCCGAGTGGACCCGACCGCGTGCACGGGCCACGGCCTGTGCGCCGAGCTGCTGCCCGAGCTCATCGCCCTCGACAGCTGGGGGTACCCGCTGCTAGCCGACCAGGCCGTTCCGGCGAGCCTGCTCGCCCGCGCCCGGCGCACGGTCACCGACTGCCCGGCGCTCGCCCTCCGGCTCGCGGCTGTCGACTCTGAGGCAGCGGCTGCCCCGGCGCATGAAGGACGGACGGCTGCCGAACCATAGCCGCGGCTACCATGCGGCCTATGCGATTCGCGATCTCCATTCCGCAGCACTACGCCGACGGTGATTTCGATCCGGTCGAGTTCCGGAATTACTTCGCTGGAGTGGAACAGCTGCCGTACGACAGCGCCTGGGCACACGAGTCGATCCTGAGCGCCACGCCGCAGCTGTCGCCGATCGAGACCATGACGTACGCGGCGGCGTGCACGCGGCGACTGCGGCTCGGCTGCGCGGTCTTCGTATCGACACTGCACAGCCCCGTGCACCTCGCCCGGAGCATGGCCACGCTGGACCAGCTGAGCGGCGGGCGGGTGGACGTCGGCATCGGCACCGGCGGCCCGCGCCGTCCGTTCGCGGCGTTCGGCATGGGCGCCGACCGCTACCTCGCCCGGTTTACCGAGAGCCTGGCGCTGATGAAGGCGCTCTGGACACAGCAGCGGGTGACGGTCGACGGCGAATTCTGGCAGCTAGCGGACGCGGCGATGGAGCCTAAGCCGGTCCAGAAGCCGCACCCGCCGGTCTGGATCGGTGCCGCCGCCGAGCCCGCGCTGCGCCGCGCGGTCCGGCTCGGAGACGGCTTCTTCGGGTCCGGCGGCTCGCCGATCGACCGGTTCGCTGACCAAGTGCGCGTGGTTCGCGCTGCCCTGGCTGAGGCAGGTCGCGACCCGGGCGAGTTCCCGATCGCCAAGCGCCTCTATATCGGGGTGGACGACCACGCCGAGCGGGCTCGCCAGCGGGTGCGCGCCGCCATCGCGGAGATGTACGGTCGCGTCGTACCGGAGATCGAGGCGGCGGCGGTCGCTGGCACGCCCATCGAGTGCGCCGCCGCGGTTTCGCGGACCGCGGCGGCCGGCGCCGAGCTCATCCTGTTCACGACGTTGTTCGAGCCGGGCGAGCAGGCCGCCCGGCTGGCCGACGAGGTCATCCCGCGGGTGGGCTGAGCTGCCGGAGCGGCGCCGCGTCACGCCGCCGCGATGACGGCTAGCACGGCCAGCACGAAGGTGGCGATGGCCAGGACGCCGTGGCCGGCCGGGATGAGCGGGCGCAGGTTCCAGCCGACGGTACGCGCGGGCGGCGGCGCCAGGTTGCGCGCCAGCAGCTCGTCCACGAGCTTGTGGCGCAGCTCCTCGTCCTCGAGCGCCCGCTTCACCTCGTGGTCCGGCAGCACGCCAGGGCCGCCTGCGGCCTGCCCACCGTCGTCCGCCGGTGCCTGCCGCTCGCTCTCGGCTCGGTCGCGCTGCGGACGGGGGCCCGGATACGGCGTCCAGATCGTGACGGTGGAGATGCCGAGCCCGATCGCCGGGGCGAGCAGCACGAGCGCGAGCCATGCGGCCGGCTTGGCATGCGCGACCACGAAGATAATCCAGCAGAGCAGCGCTAGGACGTTTAGGCCCGCGTGCGCCACCAGCACTGGCAGCGACATGACGTCGGGCCCGGGCGGCCGCTGCCGGGCGGCGCGCGCTCCGCCGGTGGCGATCCAGCCGCGCACCATGAACGCGCCAAGCGCCTCGGCAGCCAGCCAGGTCACCAGTGTGGCGATGTCCAGCGCGCGGCCAGTCGGCATGACCAGACCCCAGCTGATAGTCGGGCTCAGGGAACGATCGGCGTCACGTCCTCTAGTCAATCACCACCCTCAGCCGCATCGCGGCCGGTGCTAGCCGACCCGGGGCTCGAGCTCCGCGAGGCCGGAGAAGTCCAGGCAGTTCCGCTCGCCCCGGCGGATCACCACCATGAGCACCCCCGAACAGGTGCGGCAGCGCACCACCACACCGGGCGCGCGCAGGTAGACGACGGTCTCGGCGACCAGCCCGGGCGTGCCGCAGGTCCCGCACGTCGCGACCGCGGTGGTCATTTCGGTGCCGAAGATCTCGCGCAGCAGGCCCCCGACCGCGTTGCCGTCGAGCGCCCAGTCCGGGGTCTCGCCCCGCACGCCGGACTCGTTCATCCGCTCCCCTCCGCTCCGCCGTATCGTTCCGTCTTGACCCGCGGCGGCGGGTAGCCCAGGTCGACCAGGCCCGCCGCGACCGCCTCGACAAACGGTGTCGGCCCGCAGACGTACGCCAGCGGGGCTCCGCTGGCCGGCCAGGCGACCTCGGTGAGCAGACCCGGGCCGATCCGGCCGGTGTGCCCCGCCCAGCCGGGCGGCTGCTGCCTGGTCAGCGTGTAGATGACCTGGACGCCGTCGGCGGCCGCGGCTAGCTCGGCCTGGTAGATGACGTCCGGCAGCGACCGCGCCGAGTACAGCAGCCGTACCGGCACGGCGCTGCCCACGTTCCGCCGGTGCCGGAGCATCGACCGGAACGGCACCACGCCCGAGCCACCGGCGACCAGCAACAGCTCCCCGGCCGGCTCCTCGGCGGGCCAGACGAAGTAGCCGCCGATCGGGCCGCGGACCTCGATCTGGTCGCCGGGCCGCAGCTCTTCGGTGAGGTATGGCGAGACCTCGCCGTCGTCGAGCCGCTCCACGGTGATCGCCACCGGCTCGCCAGGCGCGGACGCGATCGAGTACGACCGCTCGGCGGTATAGCCGTCCTCCGCCGTGAGCCGCACGTCCAGGTGCTGGCCGGCCTGGTGGCCAGCCCACTCCGGCAGGCGCAGGACGATGGTCCGCACCGACGGCGTCTCGTCAACGACCGCGTCGACGGTAGCGACCTGCCAGGTCAGTCGCCCGCGTACCGCTGTTCCCGCCACGGATCCCCGTAGTTGTGGTAGCCGTACCGCTCCCAGAAGCCCGGCTCGTCCGCGGCGAGCAGCTCAAGGCCGCGCACCCACTTGGCGCTCTTCCAGAAGTACAGGTGCGGGACCAGTAGCCGGGCCGGGCCGCCGTGCTCGGGCGGCAGCGGCCCCCCGTCGTACTCGAACGCCAGCCAGGCCCGGCCGCCGGTGACGTCCGCCAGCGGCAGGTTTGTCGTATACCCGCCGTCGCAGACCGCGAGGACAAACCTGACATCCTGCCCGACGTCCGCCAGCACGGCGTCGATCGGGACACCCCGCCACCGGGTGTCGAGCTTCGACCACTTGGTGACGCAGTGGATGTCGACGGTGATGTCCTCGGCCGGCAGCGCCATGAGCTCCGCCCAGGTCCACGCGTTCCGCACGGTGCCCGCCTGCCGGACGGCGAAGGTCCAGTCTGCCAGCCGGGCGTGCGGGGTCGGGCCGGCCGACAGAACCGGGAAATCCCTGGTCAGGTACTGGCCAGGCGGAATCCTGGCGGCCTGCGCGGCCGGCTCGCGGCGTCGGCCGTGAAAGCCGCGCGAGATGGGAGGCACGCCACTATCATCTCGCACCCGTCAGCATCGCCGCGAGCCTGGTGACCGTCGCCCAGTTCCTGGCCGGGCCGGCCGCAGCTGTCAGCCGCGCCGCCAGCTCACTCCGGCCGAAGCCGTCCGGGGTGAGCAGGTAGAGCGTCCGGCCCACGACGACCGCGTCGTCAGTGCTGCCGTTGGCCCTGGCCCGGCGGACCTCCGCGGCGATCCAGGCCAGCTCGGCGGCGGTCGGCTCGGTAGCCGCGAACGCCGCGTGCACGATCCTGGGGTTGCTGACGTGCGGGAACGGGTTGTCCGCCAGCGCTCTGGCCAGGTCCGCGGCCGAGATGACGACGACCACGGGGCGGACCCGGAGCCGCTCGGCGATCCGCCGCTCCAGCGTCCTGGCGTGGCCAGCGGCGTCTTCGTCCTCGCTGGCGAACAGCAGGTTGCCGCTCTGGATGTAGGTGGCGACGTCGGTGTAGCCCAGGTCGGTGGCGATCAGCCGCAGGTCCGCCATCGCGACCTTGTTGCGGCCGCCGACGTTGATGCCGCGCAGCAACGCCAGAAATCTCGGCACGGCGCGAGGCTAGCCAGGAGCGTCGGTTGGCTCGGCAGCCGCGACGGCCTGCCGCACCAGTTCCTCGAGGTGCTCGAGCGGCACCTTGCCGTCCACGCGCTGGCCGTTCACGTAGAACTTCGGCGTCTGGTTGACGCCGTTGCGGAGGCCCTCCTGCATGTCGTCGTGGATCTTCCGCGCGTACCGCTGGTCGGTGATGTCTTCCAGGAACCGCGGGACGTCCAGCCCGATGCGGTCGGCGTAGCTCACCAGCGCGTCGGTATCCAGCTGCGCGTATGGCTGCAGCAGCAGTTCGTACATCGGCCAGAACCTTCCCTGCGCGGCGGCCGCCTCGGCGGCCTCGGCGGCCTGCTCGGCGTGCGGATGCACCTGCTTGATGGGGAAGTTGCGGAACGCGAACCGGATCTTGCCGGGGTACTCGTCCAGCATCCGGTGCACGTCCCGGAACGCACCGCGGCAGTACGGGCACTCGTAGTCGCCGTATTCCAGCACGGTCACGGGCGCGTCCACGGGTCCGACGACGTGGTCGCGCTCCGTCAGGACTGGTGCGGTCGGTTCTGTCACGGCACCCCCAGCCTGCACCTCAGGCGTGGCTCGCGACCAGCGCGGTCACGACCGTGAGCGTAATCGACAGGGCCGCCGCGGCACCGTGCAGCGCGAGCAGCCGCGGCGGGAAGGTCCAGGACCCGCTCAGCCGCCGGTGCGCCGACTCCCGGTTGCGCAGGAACCAGCCGACACCGAGCAGCAGCGTCACCACCAGGATCGCGAACGAGATCCACGCGAACGGCCGGTAGTGCACGAACGTGAACATGAGCCAGCAGGCCACGCCGGTTATCGCGAGCGCGGGGTGGCTGAACTCGAGCAGGGGGTGCTCACCCGGCGGTGTCGCGACCCGGACGTGCGGACCCGGCGGCGGCTTCCCCTCTTCCGTGAGCGGCACCGCGCCGATCCTGACCAGCAGGCTCGCGCTGGCCGCCAGCTCCTCGGCCGGGGACTCGTCGGCGGCTCCGGCCCGTACCGTGCTGCCGGACCGGAGCAAGGTCACGCCGGCCGCCGCGGTCGCGATCCAGAGCACGAGCGCTGCTATGGCCAACCCTGTTCCCTTCGCGCAGGCCGATGGCGTCGATGGCGTCGATGGCGTCAACAGGCTAGCCGACGCCGGTGGCCTGGCCGGCACCGCCCGGCGTGGGGCTGACCTGGCCAGCTGCCCTGCGGGACACCGTCAGTGAGCGTGCAGGCGCGCCGAGCCATTACTCAGGCTAAGTAAGTACACGCACTCTTCACTTTGCCCTTGCCGGGGAGTTCCTTTTCTTTGGATCCAATCTCCTTGAGCGGCTTAGCGTCGTGCTGTTTGCCCGTCAGCATGAGGAGGTAACAGCGTGGCGATCGAGGTAACCCGGCGTCAGCTCATGGCGTCGGCGGGCGGAATGGTGCTGGCATCCTTCGCCTTGCCGTCCAACCTGCGGAAGATCATCGAAGGCGCGCCGGTGGCGCGGCTGAACTCCGCGCAGGCAACCCCACCCATCTCCGAGATCAAGCACATCGTCGTGCTGATGCAGGAGAACCGGTCCTTCGACCACTACTTCGGCGCCATGCCCGGAGTGCGTGGCTTCGGCGACCCTACGGCCATCCCCGGTGTCTTCCAGCAGCCTGACCCGCAAAATCCTGACGGGTACCTGTACCCGTTCCACGCCGACACGACTAGCACGAGCGCCCAGGCGCTGCCGTCGACCAGCCACAGCTGGCTGCCGCAGCACGCTTCGTGGAACGACGGGCTCATGAACGGCTTCGTGACTGCGCGACTCAACACCGCCATTGACGATTATGACGGGCTCAACGCGCAGTACTCCATGGCGTACTTCCAGCGGGACGACATCCCCTTCCAGTGGGCCCTGGCTGACGCGTTCACCATCTGTGACGGCTACCACTGCTCGGTGCTGGGACCGACCTGGCCCAACCGGCTCTATCTCATGACTGGCCAGATCGATCCAGCGGGTGTCGCCGGCGGCCCGACCTACGGCAACTACGTGCCACCCGAGGGCTTCTCGTGGCAGACGTATCCGGAGCTGCTGACGGCGGCCGGCGTGTCCTGGAAGGTCTACCAGGAGGTCGATAACTACGGCTTCAACGTGCTGGAGTACTTCGACCAGTACCAGAACGCGCCGACCACCTCACCGCTGTACCAGAACGCCATGAGGTTCTACCAGGCCGGCCAGTTCGAGTACGACGCCATCCATGACCGGCTCCCGACGGTGTCGTACATCCTGCCGACCTCCTACCAGTCCGAGCACCCCGACTTCATGCCGGCCGCGGGCGCCGACTTCGTCGCGAGCAAGCTCAACGCGATCGCGGCCAACCCGGACGTGTTCGCCAAGACCGTCTTCATCCTCATCTACGACGAGAACGACGGGTACTTCGATCACGTCGTGCCGCCGACGCCAGCGCTGCCCACCGCCGCGAACGGGAACGCGAACGCCGACGAATACATCACCGTCAGCGGCATTGATGCGCCCATCGGGCTCGGCTTCCGGGTCCCCTGCATCATCGTCTCCCCGTGGACGGTGGGCGGCTTCGTCTGCCACGACACGTTCGACCACACGACGGTTACCCGGTTCATCGAGCGGGTGACCGGCGTGGCCAATCCCAACATCACTGCCTGGCGGAACCAGTTCGGCGACTTCAGTTCGGCGCTGGGTGTCGTCCCCGGCCGGTTCCCGCGACTGCCCGACACCAAGGCGCAACTCGAGCTGGCGGAGCAGGAAATAGTCCAGTTCCAGCTCCCGCCGTACCCGGGAGTGAACCAGACCCCGCCGGTCCAGCCGCCTGGATATAAGCCAGTGCGAGGCTCAACAGCCGCCTCGATCGCAGTGGGAGTGTGACGACATGGCACTTCGGCACGTGATCATCGCGGGCGCGGCGGCACTCGCGCTCGCCGCCGCCGGCACGGCCACCGCTCTCGCCGTTCATGGCTCCGGCGCGGTGAAGCCCGCGGCTACCAACGCTCGACTGATCGCAGCGAAATGCACCGGCCCGGCCGGAGCCGCCTACATAGCGCTGCCCGGGTATCAGGCCTTCGACGCCGTAGACACCGACAGCTGCAAGCTTGTCCAGCAGTACAACGTGGGCGACCGGATCGTGGCAGGGGGTATCAGCGACTTCAACTACGACTCCACCGACGAAGGCATAGCGATGTCCGGCGACACGCTGTACTTCGCGGACACCGGCAACGACACGGTCGCCGTGATCGATACCGCCGATCTCGTCGTCAGCAACTACGAACTTCCGACCGAGACGCTCATCCACGTGGGTTTCGACCCCGAGAGTCTGGCCGCGACCCCCGACGGCAGCCAGGTGTGGGTAGCCGACTCGGGCCCGCAGACCGGCCAGCCCTCGCTGGGCGCAATCAGCGTGATCTCGACGGCCACCGACACGGTGACATCGACGCTCCCGCTGCCAGGCGACCCGAGGCAGATCGCATTCTCGCCAGCTGGCACCACCGCCTACGTGACAACGGGCGCCGGCCTGCTCGTCATCAACACCGCCACCCTGCAGGTGGTCGCGACCATTAACGGTCTCGGGAATCCGGAGGGCGTTGCCGTCTCACCGGACGGCAGCACGGTCTACGTGACCAACACCGTCCGGGGCCTGGTGGACGTCATCAGCGCCGCAACCAACACGGTCACGGGCACCATCAAGGTCGGCGAGCTGCCGTGGCAGCTGGCGATCTCAGCCGACGGCAGCACGATCTACGTGGCCGACGGCGACTCCGACGCCATCTCGGTCATCAGCACGGCGTCTGACACGGTCACGGACACGATTCCCGACGCCGGTGACCCCGTCAGCGTGGCCCTCACCCCCGATGGCAGCAGGCTCTGGGTGGGCGGGCTCACGTCGGGCATCGTGTCGGTGTTCGATACCGCCACCGATGGCCTCGTCGGCAGCTTCAACGTCGGCTATGGCGGCAAGGCGAACGCGGGTGACGGCGAGGAGCCGACGGGCATCGTCCTCACCACCACGCTGACCGCCGGCGGAAGCTAGGCCAGAAGCGGACACTTCCGGTCCTTCCGGTCGCGGGGGCCCTGCCTGCGGGCAGGGCCCCCGCGCATCGGCCCACGCAACCAGCGGGCTTCAGGTGTAATCTTGTAATAAAGGGAGCGCACCATGACAGCAGAACCGCTCGACGCGTATTCGCAGATCGTGGCGGGCGTGGCGGCCGAGCTCACGCCGAGGGTGGCGAGCCTGCGGGTACCGCACGCCGGCGACCGGGCGCGCGGCGAGGGGCTCGGCTCGGCGGTGATCTACACCCCTGACGGCTTCCTGCTCACCAACGCGCACGTGGTCGGGCGCGCGGAGCACGGGACGGCGCTGTTCTCCGATGGCGCCGACGCGGCGTTCCGGGTGGTCGGCGCCGACCCGCTGTCGGACCTGGCGGTCGTGCGGGTCGACGGCTCAACGCCGAACCAGGCGGTCCTCGGCGAGGCTGATGACCTTGTCGTCGGCCAGCTGGTGGTGGCGGTGGGCAGCCCGCTCGGCCTCACCGGCTCGGTCACCGCGGGCGTCGTGAGCGCGCTCGGCCGGTCACTCCCGACCCGGGCGGGCAGCAGCACCCGGCTGGTAGAGGACGTCATCCAGACCGACGCGGCGCTCAATCCCGGCAATTCGGGCGGCGCACTCGCCGACTCGAGGGCCCGGATCGTCGGCATCAACACCGCAGTGGCCGGCGTGGGGCTGGGCCTGGCGGTGCCGATCAACGCGACGACCCGGAAGATCATCGCGACGCTCATGCGGGACGGCCGGGTCCGGCGCGCCTACCTCGGCATCGTCAGCGTGCCGTTCCCGCTGCCCGAGCCGCTGCGACAGCGATTCGGCCGGGCCGCCGGGCTGCGCGTCACCGAGGTCGTGCCGGGCGGGCCGGCCGAGCGGGCGGGCCTGCGGGCGGGCGACCTGCTCGTGACCGCGGGCGGGGCGGCTGTCGCCAGGGCCCAGGACCTGCAGAAGCTGATGTTCAGCGAGGCGATCGGCCGGCCGCTGGCCATCACCGTGCTGCGCAACGGCGCGCTCGTGGACGTCATCGCCGAGCCAACACGGCTCGTCGCCGCGTAAGGGCTGCGGCCCAGCCCACTCAGAGGCCCAGCCCACTCAGAGGCCTAGCCCACTCAGACGTTGGACGCGGTGGCGCCCCCGTCCACCTGGTACACCGCCCCGGTGATATACGACGCGTGCGCCGAGGCCAGGAAGGCCACCAGACTGGCCAGCTCGGCCGGCTCCCCCAGCCGCCCGAGCGGTATCGCCGATCCCAGTGCCGCCAGCCGGTGCTCGGCGACGGCGGCCGGCAGCCCGGCGAGCCCGGCGATCACCCGGTCCGTGCGGAACGCGCCCGGCAGCACCACGTTGATCGTGATGCCGTCCCCGGCGACGCCGGGCCTGATCCCGTTGGACAGGTCGATGCCGCCGACCGGCTGCTTCACCGACGTCGACTGGATGGCGATGATGCGGCCGGAGCCCGCCGCGCGCATGTGCGGGACCACCGTCCGGACGAACCGCACGAAGCCGAGCGTGACGAGCTCGAACGCCGCTTGCCAGTCCTCGTCGGTGAAGTCCGCGAAAACCCCCCGCGGCGGCCCGCCCGAGTTTGTCACCAGGATGTCCACGCCGCCGAAGCGTTGCAGCGTCGCCGCCACCACGTCATTTACGCCCGCCGCCGTGGCCAGGTCGGCCCGTACGGTGAGGACCTCCGCGCCGGTGGGCCGGCCGATGTCGGCGGCGGCAGCGGCGAGCTCAGGCTCGGACCGTGCGCAGATAGTGACGCGGGCGCCCTCGGCGGCGAGCGCGAGCGCGCACGCCTTGCCGAGGCCCTTGCTCGACGCGGCGACGATGGCGGTCTTGCCCGCCAGGCCCAG
>JASHPF010000190.1 GCA_030038295.1 Streptosporangiaceae bacterium | reverse complement strand
GGCGCGGCTAGCCGGGGCGTCTGCGGGCGGCGCGGCGCACCAGCGCGGCCGAGCGAAGCGAGCGGCGCCGCGCCGCGCGGGCGGCGGTAACGGCCGGGTCGCCGGGATCGTCGCGACCAGGCTGATAGATGTCTGGTTCCAGGAAGATCAGCTCGGCGATCGGCACGGCGGCGCGGATCCGGCGTTCCGCCGCGTCGATACCGGCCGCGACGCTCCGCGCGCTGTCGTCATGCCGGACCCCGATCTTGGCCGCGACCAGCAGCGTGTCCGGTCCGACGTGCAGGGTGCGCAGGTGAATGACCCGCTGCACCTCCGGGCCGGCCTCGATCGCGGCGACAATAGCGGCCTGCACAGCTGGGCTCGCCGACTCGCCGATGAGCAGGCTCTTCATCTCGGTCGCGAGGACCACCGCTACACAGGCGAGGAGCACGCCGATGGCGATGGAGCCGGCCGCGTCCCAGCGGTCGTCCCCGGTCACCGTCGCGATGGTGACCCCGATCAGCGCCAGCAGCAGGCCGCCCAGCGCCGCGACGTCCTCCAGCAGCACGGCTGGCAGTTCCGGTGCCTTGGTACGCCGGATGAAGACCAGCCAGCTGGCGCGGCCCCGGCTCGGGCTGGCCTCGCGAACGGCGTTCCACAGCGAGAACGACTCCAGCACGATGGCGACGCCGAGCACGCCGAAGGCCACGACGGGCGCGGTCAGGTGCTCCGGATGCCTGATCCGCTGGATCCCCTCGTAGCACGAAAACACCGCGCCCACCGTGAAGACCACGACGGCCACGAGGAACGCGTAGAAGTAGCGCTCGCCGCCGAACCCGAACGGGTGCTCCCCGGTCTCTGCCCGGCGCGCCCGGCGCCGGCCGACCAGCAGCAGCGCCTGATTACCGGAGTCGGCAACCGAATGCACGGCCTCGGCGAGTAGCGACGCGGATCCGGTGAGCGCGAACGCGACGAACTTGGTGAGCGCGATGCCGAGGTTGGCCGCGAGCGCGGCGATGACCGCCCGGACGCCGGTGCCGTGCCCGCTATCTCCCGGAGTGGGGGACCCGGATGCAACGCCGGTGGCGATGGATCCTCACTCCCGGCTTCCGCCAGCCGCCGGGTCGCGCGCCTCATCGATCAGCAGCACGGGAATGTCATCACGCACCGGATACGCCAGCCCGCAGTCCGGACTCGTGCATACCAGCTCGCTGGCGGCGTCGTCGGCCCGCAGCGGCGCGTGGCACTTCGGGCACGCCAGGATCTCTAGCAGCCAGTCATCGATCTTCATTCGCGTCTCCAGGTGCGTGTCGTGGCCGGATCCGCCGCCAGCGCGCACCACGGATCCTACCGGCGCACCGCCGCGAGCCAGGCGGCCGCCACGGCGACGGAGCCACCGCGACGTGCCTGATCCCCGCTAGCCCGCTCGGCCGCCGTCCGACGGCGCCGATCGCAGGACCCGCAGATGCCCGCGGCGGGTCACCTCCACACCCTGCCCGGTCGGCTCGAGCACGACCCGTGGCTCGGCCGCCTCCCGGACCGCATTGGCCAGCGCCTCGAGGTCGTCGGCCACCGCGGCCGCGTCCACCGGCGGCGCAACCGGCAGCCTGACCACATCCCAGCCGCGTGGCGCGGTCATCCGGTCCGCGTGCCGCTCGCACAGGTCGTAGCAGTGCGGCTCGACGATCGCCGCCAGCGGGCCGAGGACCGCGGTCGAGTCTCGGTAGACGTAGGTCAGCGTGTACACGGCGGCGCGCTTGCAGGCCGGCCGGGAACACTGGCGGACAGGCACCGCGTCACCATCTCCGGTCGTGCTGGCGACCGACCCGGCCCTGATCGCGCCGGCGGGTGCGGTCGTGATGGTCGCTCACAACGGCTGACGGTATCGACCGCCGGACGTTAACGCCATCACCCGGGGCACACTGCGCGATCGTGTCTCCGGCTGCCAGATCACGGCCGCCGGTCCGGCTCGCCGTACGCGCGATACGCTCGGAAACTGTGCGCGACGGCAACGACGGCAGCCGCCCGAGGACGGGCCAGGTCCGGCGGCGAGATCGGCACGGTCGCGGGCTCCGCGGCTCGCTGGTGCCGCCCGGCGTGCCGCTGTACCGGACCCGGTCCGAGCGGTTCGATGACCTCGTGCTGCTGGCCGTCTCCCAGCTAGAACCGCGCTGGGAAGCCGAGCTCTCCGGCATGGAGTTTGCGGTCGAGGAGATCCCGCCCATCCTGCCTGATCTTGACGATCCAGACCCGGTGCCGCTGGCCCGGCTGGAGCTCGGCTCCGCGCCGGCCGACCCGGAGGACCCGGCCCCGTATGTGTCCCTCCCTGGCCAGCGGCGTGCCGCCGGTCGCCGCCTCGTGCCCAGTCGGCCCGCCCGGATTGTGCTGTACCGCCGTCCGCTGCTGGCCCGCGCCGACGGCGAGGAAGAGCTGGCCGAACTCGTGCTCGACGTCATCGTCGAGCAGTTCGCCCACTGGCTCGGTGTCGACCCGCAGACCGTCGATCCTGGATACCCGGCCGAGGAGTAGCGGGCGACCGGCCCGCTAGCCGCCCAGGATCGTCGCGAGCGACTGATCCACGCCCGGCAGCGGTATCCAGGTCAGCGAGCTGGGGACTGGCAGGATGGACTGCACGGACCCGCCCACGCTGATGATCCTGCCGCCGTAGACCGGCCCCGAGCCGGCCAGCGGGGTCACGATAATCGTGAACTCGGTCACGGTGGTGCCAGCGGGCGGTGCCACCGGCACCACGACCGACGACTTCGCGCTGATGTCCACGACCTGTCCAGTCTGGGCGGACGCCGGCGTGGTCGCCGTCGCCGTGCTGATGCGGACCGTCGCTGCCTTGCCCGGGGCCGACAGCACCAGCTGCGTGGCCCCCGCCGGGCCCGCCGGGTTGGCCGCGAGGACACCCTGCTCGAGCACCGGGCCGCTGCTGACCGCCAGCGCGCCCGGTGCGCCGGCCGACCCGCCGGTGACCAGCATCGCGGCCACGACCGGAGCGGTTGACGTGATGGACACCGCGCCGGCCACGTCGCCGAGCGCGGGCAACGGGATGATGGCTGCCGAGCCGCCGAGCAGGTCGATCCCGGTCCCGCCGGTGGGCTGGTAGGAGCCCTTCTGGGTGATCGCGGTGATCTTGACATCGGCGGCCGCGGTGCCCGGCACCGCGATGTAGAGCTGCGGGGCGCCGGAAGCCGGGAGGCCGCCGATCACCAGCCGGTCGGCAGGCGCCTGGGCAGCCGGGAGCCAGCTGCCATCGGCGCTGCCGACCTGGCTTTCCCTGACCGCTGCGGCGACCTGGCCCACCGTCGTGGTCACGTTCAAGGCGATGACCTTCGTGCCTGCCAGCAGCCCGCTCAGCGACTGCACCACCATGCCGTCGGGCGGCACGGTGATGCCGTTGTCGGCGTTACCGAGCACCGGCGCGCCGGTGCTCGTGTCGGTGACCGCCTGAACCTGCGCGTCCGCCGGCTGGCTGCCGATGTTTGTCAGGTACAGCTCGATCGTCGCCGTCGAGGACTGGCCGGGTCCGACGAACCAGAAGCTGGTACCGGGTGCGCTGCACTGGGCCGTGACCAGCCCGCCGGGCCCGGTCTGCTCAACCTCGAGGCCCTGCGCGAGCGCTCCGGTGGCGCTGACCTGGACGCCGCCCCGGCCCGGCACGGTGCGGACGCTCGCGCTTGATCCTGGCTGCCCCGCCAGCTCGGCCGCGGTCAGCGCCGGGGCGACGGGCACCGCGGCAAGCTGCAGTAGGCCCGGCTGCGTGAGGGTCGAGACGACCTGTCCGGCGGTCGTGCTACCGGCCGCGGACAGCTCGCTGATCCTGGCCGACCCCGCCCTGGCCGTGCCAGGGACGGCGGCCACGGCGACCGAGGCCGCCGTTACCCCGGCCGAGCCAGGGGCCGGACACACCCGCACGGCGCTGGACACGGCAGACCTGCCGACGGCAGCCGGCCGAACCGCCGCGCGGGTGGGGTGACTGGACCGGGCGGCGGCGTAGATCCCGCCGAGCACGAGTACGACCAGCAGGCACAGGCCGACGCGGCGGTACGTGGGCCTGCTCACCACGTGTCACCATCGCCTTCATCGTCCGGGGCGGGCCAGCTCCGGGTCGGACGGCCGTGCCTGCGCCGCCCGTCATGGTGCAGCTCGCCCGCCGACGACGGGTCGGCCGGCTCATGCTCGTGGCCAGGCCACCCCTGGGCGTGGTCCTCCGGCCAGCCCTGCTGCTGACCGGCGGGCCACGCCGACGGCCGGGCGCCCCGGCCCGCGCCGGGCGACTCGTCATAGTGCGCTGCGGCTGGCTCGGCCGGGTACAGCGGTTCTGCCGGGTAGCCGGTCTCTGCCCGATACCGGTCATCGGGGTAGCCCGGCGGGTCAGGGTAGCCGCGGACTTCTGGGTAGCCGCGCACTTCTGGGTAGCCGCGGTCGCCGCCGTAGCCGGGGCCGTCTGGGTAGCCGGGATCCGAGTAGCCAGCGTCGTCGGGGTAACCTGCCGGGCTGCCGTAGCCGCGTCCGGTTGGACGCGCGGGCCGGCTCGCCCGGCGCGGTGGGGCCGGATCGGAGTCCTCGGCAGCGTTGGCGGGATACCCCGACGCCGGGCTGGCGTAGTCCGGGGCGCCGTAGCCGGATGCGCTCTGGTAGCGCGAGCCGGAGGCAGATCGCGGCCCGCCCGGTGGAGCGGCATGGCCGTGCCGACCGCCTGCCGCGCCACGCGGCCCGGTGTCGGGCTCGTCGTACGGGATCCCGGACGGCGACCGCGCCGCGCCACCCGGCCAGCCGGGGTCGGAACTGCCCGGATCCGCGCGCCGCTGACGGCCAGAGGGACGGTCCAGGTAGCTGCTGCCTGCTGGCGGTCCGTCCATAAACCGGCTGGCAGGCTGGCCGGCCGGCCAGGCCGCTACCGGCGGCGGGACCTGCCCCGCCGTCACTGGTCCGGCCGGCGACGAGCCGAGCTCCCCCGCCGGGCTCGGCCGGCTCGCCAGCCGGTCGAGGATCGGCGATCGCCGCCCGCCGGTGCTGCCGGGCTCACGGGGTTCACCCTCGGTGGTGCCGAACACTTCGGTCGCCGCCGGGCCCGCTCCGGCTGGGCTCCGCGGCGGACCGACGCTCGCCCGGCGGCGGTCCGCGGTCCGGAGCGCGTCCACCGGCAGGCCGTGCGGGCCAGTGCCACCGGGCGCCATC
>JASHPF010000021.1 GCA_030038295.1 Streptosporangiaceae bacterium | reverse complement strand
ACCGGTCCGGTTCAGCGCCCTTTCATGGCCGGCGACCAGATCCGCCGCCTAGTCTGAATCGCCCTCCACGAGGGCGAGCGGCCGCAGAACGCCGCGCCGGTCGGCGGTTACCCGGCCGCTGAAGCAGCCGGACGCGAGCGGGGGCGTGTCCTGGTGGTACTGGATCAGGCCGTGGTGCATCGCCGCCATGAGCGCCTGTGCCCGGTTCGCCGCGCCCAGCTTCTCGTACAGCCGGGCCACGTAGGTCTTCGCGGTCGACACGCTGATGAACATCTCTACCGCGATGGCTGGCACCGAGAGCCCGTCGTGGAGCAGGCGCAGAACCTCTGTCTCGCGCGGGCTGAGCGCCAGCCGGTCCTGCATCGCGCGGCGCCGCGCCACCGCCACCGCGAGGCCCGAGGCCGTGAAAGACGAGGCAGCGACTGCTGCGTGCCGGATCGCGCCGAGCACCTCTGTCAACGGAGCCGTCTTCGGGACGAACGCTGAGGCCCCGTTCTCCAGCGCCCGGAACAAGACGTCGTCGTCTTGCTGCGTCGTCAGCATGACGATGCCGAGGTCGGGGTAACGGTCTCGGAACTGGCGGGCGAGTCGAAGCCCGTCGCCATCGGGCAGCACGACATCGACAGTCACCACGTCGGGCCGGGCGCCGGCGACCATGGCCGCGGCCTCGGCAGCCGACTGGCACTCGGCCACTATCTCGATGTCAGACTGCTGCGAAACTAGCTCGCGCAAGCCATAACGGACAAGCGTGTGTCCATCGACTATTCCGAGACTGATTGGCACTTGCAACTTCCCCCCCATGGGACGTTGACAGCCCGGCTGAACCGACCAGAACTTCTGTCGATTACCTTCCTTGACCCGCTCGATGATCACCCCGAGATCCGGGGTGGAGCATCAAAGTCCACTCGCGGGGATATGAGCGCATGGCCCGCATGGGGTGATCGTTATGAAAATGTAACTCTCTGTCCGTAGTGAATCGGATTCGGAACGTAACACGCCGCGGCGGCACCGGGACCCGCGCGGCGATGAGATCGGTTGGCAGCGGCCGGTCATGATGGCAAGCCACCCGGATCAGCGTCGGCTGGCGAGCATCGCGAGGAGGGCACCGCCGAGCAGGAAGGGACCGAAAGAAATCGTGCTGTGCAGCGTGACGCGCCGCGCCGCGAGCAAGGCCACGCTGACCACCGCGGACAGCACAAAGCCGAGGGCAGCCCCGACGATCAGGACGGGCCAGCCGAGCCAGCCCAGGGCTAGCCCGGCGACGCCGGCGAGTTTGATGTCGCCGCCGCCGAGCTGCCCAGGGCGGATCAGCGCCAGCACCAGAAAGACGCCGGCCAGCGCCAGACCGCCCAGCAGCGCGCGCAGCAGCGCGGCGAAATCGTGACCGGCGATCGCGGCCCCGGCCAGCAACGCGATGAGAATCGGGTACGCGGTCAGCGTGAGCAGGTCAGGGAGCCGCTGCACCGCTATGTCGATGGCCGCGAGCGCGACGCCGAGCACGCCGAGGAAGGCAAAGGCGACCACGTCGGGCTGACCGGCGAACCGGCCCAGCAGCAGCGCCAGCACTCCGGCGGTGCTCAGCTCCAGAGCGAGCGGGGGTCCGAGGCTGCTTCTGCACCGCCCGCACCGGAGGGCAAGCCGCCTGGAGATGGGCGCGCTGCACCGCGGGCAGGCGATCCGTTCGGGATCGCCGCTCGCCACGGACAACCGGAAGACGGTGCCACGGATAGCGGCCCCGGCCAGCAGGCCTGCCACGGCCCCCGCCACGGCCCAGATCGGGTTCATGTCGCTCTACCGTATGTCCCTCGCGGGACGATCAGGGCGGATTCGGTCAACAGCGAGCCGGCGGAAGCTTCCTGTCATCCGGTCGGCGCGATGTGTCGGCCGATCGCCCGACGTGTCGGCTGCTGGGTTCGATTTGTTGGTCCGTGTGACCGATAGTGCTGCGGGGGCGACTTCGTGCATGGTGTGCTGTACTGGACGGCTTGTGCCGCCCGGTAGTTACGAACGCGCTAACAACCTCCGAAACTCCTGAAGGAGCACTAACATGCTCAAGGTCTTCGCGTTCCTGCACAACTTCCTTGCTGAGCCCGTTCGTCGGGACCGTGGAATTACGGCTGTGGAGTATGCCCTGCTTCTGGTTGGCGTCGGCGCGGCGGTCGCTACCGTCGCGATCTTCTTTGGCGGCAAGCTCGCTACGGCGTTCAGCTCGTTCACCTCGGATTTCTGAGGCGGCCGTAAGCGACGCCCACGCTTGGCGGCCGCCTCTCGGCCAGGTGGCGACCTGTGTCGGGCTGGTCACTTGCGGCCGGGCGTGGCGAAGCCGCGCGCTTGAGATCCGGAGAAGGGGCAGCAGACGGTGAACCGGCGATCGTCGAGGAGCCGGAAGACATCTGATCGTGGCACCGCTGCGGTGGAGTTCGCGCTGGTGTTGCCGGTGCTGCTGCTGATCGTGTTCGGGATCATCGACTTCGGGCGCGCGCTGAACGCTCAGATATCCCTGACGGGAGCGGCTCGCGAGGGAGTCAGGCTGGCGGCGTTGGGGTACGGCAACGCCGCCATCCAGGCACGCGTCGCGGCGGCAGCGCCCAGCCTGAGCGGGGTGACCGCGACAGTCGTGGCGAGCTGCCCGCAAGGCGCCGGGCCGGCCGCTGACGCTCAGGTCGATGTCAGCTATCAGTTCTCGTTCATCACCCCGATCGGCGCGATTGCCGGTTTCTTCGGGGGTTCCGGCCTCGGCGCTCCGATCGTGCTGACCGCTCAGGGGGTCGAGCCGTGCGAGTGACGGCCTCGCTCACTCGCCTGATCCTGGTGCGGTTGCGGCGCGACGAGCGTGGCGTCGTCGCGGTCATCGTCGCGATGTTCCTCGGCGCCGGTGTGCTGCTGGGTCTGGGCGCCCTGGTCATCGACGTGGGCCAGATCTATCAGGAACGCGCCGAGCTGCAGAACGGTGCGGACGCGGCGGCGCTCGGAGTGGCCAAGAGCTGCGCGCTCGGTGCGTGCGCCCCAGGAGTCGCCAGCGCCCTGGCCGACGGGAACGCCTCCGCCCTCACGGGCGGAACGGAAGGCGTCCAGCTCGTCTGCGGCTCCGGCGGCCTCGGGGGCTGCCCGCCGGCCACGGGGAGTCTTACCAGCTGTCCGGCCGCACCACCGGCCGGCACCAACTTCGTAGACGTCTACACCGCCACACAACTGCCGAGCGGCTCCACGCTGCTTCCCCCGGCGTTCGCGGCGACGTTGCTGGGTTCGGGCTATCAGGGGACGACCGTACGCGCGTGTGCGCAGGCAGAGTGGGGTCCGCCGGCGGCGGCTACCGCCGACGCGCTCACCATCTCGGCGTGCGAGTGGGACCAGGCCACCCAGCAGGGCACCTCGTTCGCGCCTGCCCCGCCGTATTCGCAGAGCCCGCTGCCCGCGGCTAGCTTCGATCAGGTGCTGACGCTGACCCCGGGCAACGGAACTGGCTGCGCCACGGAGCCGGCCGGAGCGGATGGGCCAGGTACCTTCGGCT
>JASHPF010000189.1 GCA_030038295.1 Streptosporangiaceae bacterium | reverse complement strand
CGTGTTGCGGTAGTGCTGCCCGAGGGAGAGGGTCACATGTCAGGCATAGTGGTCGGCATCGACGGATCACACAACGCGAGCCACGCCCTGGAGTGGGCGATTGCGGAGGCCGCGTTGCGCAAGGCGGATCTGACCGTCATCACGGTTCACGCTGTCCCTGCTAACTACTGGACTGGGCACCCGTCCTCGACCCTCGGCGACGAGGACAAGCTGGCTGAGGCCCGCAAGGCGGCAGAGGAAGCCGTCAGCCAGGCGGCGGAGGCGCTGGGCGACAACAAGCCAGCATCTATCAAGGTGACGGCCGTCGACGGGTTCCCGGCCCAGACGCTCATCGAGGCGTCTGCGGAAAGCGACCTGCTCGTGGTCGGCAGCCGTGGCGGTGGCGGATTCGGCTCGCTGGTCCTGGGCTCGATCAGCAACCAGGTCGTCCACCACGCCAAGTGCCCGGTCGTGATCGTCCCGGCCGACCGGTAACAGCCCCGGCAGCCCCGGCAGCCCCGGCAGTCCAGTCTCGCGGCGCGTGCCATCACGGCCCACGTCGTCCTGGCGGCCGTCGCGGCGGCCGCTGTCATCGGCATCCAGGTAGGCCGATCACGCCGGCCTGCCGGACCTGGGGCTTCCCCGTGGACGGCACCGTTCGCGGCCGGCGCAGTGTCACGGCTGGTGGCGACGCTCCGGTTCGGCTCCGGACCGGCCCTGGCCAGCGTCGCGCGAGTTGTCGCCGCGATGCCGCTGCTCGCTCTGCTGCTCTCTGTTCCGTTTTCGGATGGGCGCGCAGATCGTCGGCGGTCTCGATCCGAATGTCACCGTCGATGCGTCGGGCGGTCCGACGTATATGGGCGCCCTGCTCGCGCACCGGCTCGATGCGACCGTCGCCTGCTACGGGGCCGCTTTCCTGCTGAGCCGTGTCCTCGTGCCCGCGCCCGCCGGACACGTGGCTCGTGACGGCACACACGAGCACCTGACGGGCAGCGTTGCGCGCGGGTCTTAGCTGTCGCTGCGTTGCCGGCAGCTGACACCAAGCCGACCGTGCCGTGGCCACGAATATCGGGGGACGAACACGTCGGCGGCGAGCGGGTGATCGTACGGTGCAGCGGGTCCCTGTTGACCCGGCTCGGCTGGATGCCGAGTCAGCGGAGTGGCTTCAGGTGCTGGCAGACACGGGTCCGCGGCGGGATGCCGCGCTGGCGTTGCTGCACGATCGGCTGCTGCGGATCGCACGCAGGGAGGCAGCCCGGCGCGGGCCGCGGCTGGCGATCAGCGGCCCGGAGCTCGATGACGTGGCCCATCAGGCCGCAGCCGACGCGCTGCTCGCCATCACCGCCAAGATTGGCCAGTTCCGTGGCGAGAGCCGGTTCACCACCTGGGCGTACACGTTCGTCATCTTCGAGGTGTCAGCCAAAATCGGACGTCATTTCTGGCGGCACCCGGTCGTGCCGCTCGGCGTCGAAGACTGGGACCGGTTGCCAGCCCGGTTCGGGGTTGACCCCGCGAACCAGGCCGAGTGGCGGGATCTGCTCGCGGCGCTGCGGCGAGCGGTGGACACCGAACTGACGCCGCGGCAGCGCGAAGTGTTCGTCGCGATCGTGCTGAACGACGTCCCGCTGGACACGCTGGCTGCTTCGCTGGCTTCGAACCGGAATGCGATCTATAAGATGGTGTTCGATGCCCGGCGTAAGCTGCGCGCCGCCCTCGCCGCTAACGGGTATCTGCCCGATGAGTCTTAGAGGCGCCCATGAACGGCTGGTCGGCGCTGGACCGGTTCTTGCGGACCGATCCGCGGGACGTCGGCTGCGCCGAGGCGATGCGGCTGTTGCACGTCTACGCCGAGCTGGTCGCCTCCGGCTTCCCGGCGGAGCAGCGCTATCCGGGCATCGCGGCGCACTTGCGAGCGTGCGGCCCCTGCGGCGAGGACTTCGAGGGCCTGCTCGCCGCGGTGCGCGACGGGGCGGACTGACCGGGACCTGTACGGCTCGGCACCCCTGCGCCTGACCTTTTCTGCTGCCCTACGTAAGACCCGGCTGTCCGCGAATGCCAACTAAAGGTGAGCACTCGCGGCGGCGCCGGCCGCCGGCCATTCCGGCTTCGCCGGAGAAAGGGCAGCAGATGAAGTTCATGTCACGTCGGCGGGAGCGGGCGGCCGCCCGCGCCCGGCAGGTCAAACCAGGAGCACGGCACGTCCTCGCTCGCGGCGCGTCGGGTGCGCTGATCCTCGGCGTGGCGGCAGCCGCAGCCGTCGCAGCGCCCGCGGCTGCCTCGGCCTCGGTCGGGTACTCACCCGTGGTGGGGCACGTGTATGTCAACGACAACACAGCCGGGACCAATACGATCGGGGCGTTCGACCAGCACGCGGACGGCTCGCTGAGCACCGAGGCCGGGTCCCCGTTCCCGGCCGGCGGAGCCGGGACCGGCGCCGGGCTGGCATCCCAGGGCGCGATCCAGATCACGCCTGACGGCCGTTTCCTGCTCGCGGTCGACGCGGGCAGCAATCAGATCTCGGTGCTGCGGATCCATGCGGATGGCTCGGTCAGCCTTGTGCCTGGCGGCCTTGTCTCCTCCGGCGGCGTGCTGCCGGACAGCATCGCCGTCCACGGCAGCCTCGTGTACGTGGCCAACTCCGGTGCCGGCGGCGCCAACTACACGGGCTTCCGGCTCGGCATCCTTGGCCAGCTTCAGCCGATCGCCGGGTCGACCGTGTCGCTGGCCACCGACGCGGCGCCCGGTGACGTGCTGTTCAACAGCATCGGCACCAAACTGGTCGGCACCGAGGTTGGGACCTCTCAGATCGACAGCTTCACGGTCGGCTCCGACGGACTGCTGACCGCCGCCCCGGGCTCGCCGTTCCCAGCCGAGGGGCTAGGCCCGTTCGGCAGTGAGTTCCGGCCGACCAACCCCAGCCAGCTGTTCGTCTCCAACGCGCACAACGTCGGCGCCGGCACCGGGACCGTCTCCGCGTTCACCGACTCCGTCAACGGCACGCTGACCCCGGTCGCGGACTCCCCGTTCGCCGATGACCAGACCGCGCCGTGCTGGGTGGAGATCACCCACGACGGCCAGTTCCTGTTCACGGTCAACACCGCATCCGGCACCATCTCCAGCTATCGGATCTCTCCGGACGGCACGCTGACCTTGCTCGGCAGCGCTCCGGTCAGCGACACAGGTGGCGTCGGCGCGGTCGACGCACGGCTCAGCCCCGACGGCCGCTTCCTGTACGTCGATGAGAGCAGGATCGGCGCAGTCGGCGCGTTCGCCGTCAACGGCGGGAACCTGACCGAGCTTGCCAGCTCGCCGACCGCGCTGCCGGCCGGCGCCACGCCGGCGGGCATGGTCGTCACGGGATCCTGACCGCGTTCCGCACAGGTCGGCGCCGCGGGCAACACCCGCGGCGCCGACCGCGCCACGCGCGCAGGGCTGCTGCGCGGCGTGGTGGCAGCTCAACTCCCGGCTGGCGTCACCGCTGCGGGCGCCGGGTGGCAAGCCGGTGCAGCGTCGCCGCCAGCAGGTCCACCTCCGCCTGGCTGTTATAGATCGCCAGGGCAGCCCGCACCGTCGCTTCCAGGCCAAAGCGCCGCAGGACCGGCTGCGCGCAGTGATGCCCGGCGCGAACCGCGATCCCGACGTCGTTCAGCGCCGGGCCGATCTCCTGCGGCCGGTACCCGTCCATGACGAAGGACAGGATCGCTGCCTTGTCGGGAGCCGTGCCGATCAGGCGCAGCCCTGGGACATCGAGCAGCCGGCCCGTCGCATACTCGAGCAGGTCCCGCTCGTAGCGGGCGATGTTCGCCCGGCCGAGCTGGTCGACGTACTCCAGGGCCGTGCCGAGGCCGGCCGCCTGCGCGATGGCGGCGGTGCCGGCCTCGAACTTCGCGGGCGGCTGCTGGTACGTGGTGTGCTCGAACGTCACGTTGCGGATCATGCTGCCGCCGCCCTGCCAGGGCGGCATGGAGTCGAGCAGATCCGACCTGCCGTACAGCGCGCCGATGCCGGTGGGCCCGAACACCTTGTGCCCGGAGAAAGCGTAGAAGTCCGCGTCGAGATCCTGCACGTCCACGGGCAGGTGCGAGACTGCCTGCGCCCCGTCGACGAGCACCCGCGCGCCAGCCTGGTGCGCGGCCTGCGCCACCTCGCGCACCGGGACGACCGTGCCCAGCGCGTTGCTCACATGGGAAACCGCGACCAGCCGAGTCCGGTCGGTGAGCAGCTCCCGGTAGGCATCGAGGACCAGCTGCCCGCTGTCATCCACCGGGATAACTTTCAGCTGCGCCCCCGTCTGGGCCGCGAGCTGCTGCCACGGCACGATGTTGGCGTGGTGCTCCAGGTAGGAGACGACGATCTCGTCGCCAGCCCGGACGCTGTGCCGGCCCCAGCTCTGGGCGACCAGGTTGATGGCCTCGGTCGTGCCCCGGACGAACACGATGTCGTCGGCGGACGGCGCGCCGAGAAACCGGGCCACGGTCGCGCGCGCTTCCTCGTAGGCCTGAGTTGCGCGGTTCGCCAGCTCGTGGTCGCCGCGATGGACGTTGGAGTTCTCATGGGCGTAGAAGCCGCTCAGCCGGTCGATTACCGCCCGAGGCTTCTGCGTCGTCGCGGCGTTGTCCAGGAAGACCAGCGGGTGCCCGTTGACCTGCTCGGCCAGGATCGGGAAGTCGCGGCGGATGGCCTCGGTGTCTAGCGCTAGCCCGTCGATCCTTTGGGGCGGACCCGCGACGTCGAGCGACGGGCCGACGAAATAGAAATCCGGCGAGGCCGCCGCGGTGCCGAGGCTGACCGCCGAGGTGGCGACGTGCTCGGGCGCGGCGAGCGCGGTCGATGCCTCGGCGTACAGCTCGGTCGCCAGCCGGGCGAGCGCGGCCTCATCCGGCAGGCCACGGTGCCCGTCGTAGTGGGAATGGCCCGCGGTCACGACGTCACCGGTAGACGTGCGCGTAGTCGTGGTACTTGCCGACCTCGACGGCGTCCAGCACGGCGAGCGCGTCGTCGGTCAGCACGGCGAGCGAGCAGTACAGGGAGATTAGGTAGGACGCGATGGCATTGCGGGAGATGCCCATGAACCGCACGGAAAGGCCGGGGCTCTGCTCGCCCTCGAGGCCCGGCTGGTAGAGACCGACCACCCCGCGGCGGTCCTCGCCGGTCCGCAGCAGCAGGATCGACGTCTTGTGGTCCTCCAGCGGGATCTTGTCCGTCGGGATCAGCGGCACCCCGCGCCAGGTGACGAACTGGGAGCCGAACAGGCTCACAGTCGGTGGCGGGACGCCGCGGCGGGTGCACTCCCGGCCGAACGCCGCGATCGCCCGCGGGTGGGCTAGGAAAAAGGCAGGCTCTTTCCACACCTTGGCGATCAGGTTGTCCAGGTCGTCGGGAGTCGGCGCGCCGGTCAGGGTCGTGATGCGCTGCCCGTCCGGGACATTCGCCAGCATGCCGTAGCCGGCGTTGTTGATCAGCTCGGACTCCTGCCGTTCCTTGACCGTCTCGATCGTCAGCCGCAGCTGCTCCTTTGCCTGGTCGTACGGGCTGCTGTACAGGTCGTAGACCCGGGTGTGCACGTCCACCACCGTCGAGACCGAGTTGAGGAAGTACTCGCGCGGGCTCTCCTCGTAGTCGACGAACGTGAGCGGCAGCTCGGATTCGTCCCGCGGCGGACAGGCGACGTCGACGGCCTCGGGATTCCGCACCTTGTTCAGTCGGTAGATGCCTGCCTCGACCGGTACCCACGCCAGCAGCCGGGTCAGCCACCGCGGCGTGATGGTGACCATCTGCGCCGTCGTCTTCGTGGCATTCGCCAGCTGCCGGGCCGCCTGGTCGCTGAGCGCCAGCGGTCGTTGGTCTTGCTGGATGGCTGTCATGAGCTCACAGCTCCTATGTCATCGGTGGTCACCATTGGTCCAGATCCGAGCGCGGGTCAGCGCAATGCCGATTGGCCAAGCGGCTCAGGGACCGGTGGCGGATGCCTGGCCCATAACCATTCAGGTGGCCGGCTGATCATGCGATAGACGAACTGATACGCAGGCTAAGGAAATATTTTGCCGCGGAGAAGTCAGTTAATCCGGCCGGCATAATCAAGAAGTGAGCGATTATCGGGTCCGCTGGCCGGCCGGGCCAGGCGGCCGGAGACGTCGGCGCGTCACCGTAGGGCCACACGGCGCAGCTGGCTGCCAGCGGGCGGGATGAGCTAGCTTGTACCGGCATGACATGGCAACCGGAACTGGACGAGCTGGCCAGGCGGCAGCGGCTCGCCGAGCAGATGGGCGGCCTCGCCAAGGTCGGCCGGCAGCATGACGCCGGCCGGCTGACCGTACGGGAACGGATCGCGGCCCTGCTCGACGACGGCTCGTTCCGGGAGGTCGGCGCTCTCGCCGGGACGGCGGGCTACGACGACGCCGGCCAGCTCGCGAGCTTCACGGCCGCCAACTTCGTCACCGGGACCGGCCGGATCGACGGCCGCAAGGTGGTCGTCGGCGGCGACGACTTCACCATCCGCGGCGGGGCGGCCGACGCGGCGATCGCCGGCAAGCAGATCTATGCCGAGCGGCTCGCCGCCGAGCTGCGGCTGCCCCTCATCAGGCTGGTCGAAGGTACCGGCGGCGGTGGCAGCGTCAAGTCTCTGGATCAGCACGGCCACACGTACATCCCGGTGAACCCGGGATGGGACTACGTCGTGGACAACCTGTCGGTGGTGCCGGTGGTCGCGGCCGGGCTCGGTCCGGTGGCCGGCCTCGGCGCCGCCCGGCTCTGTGCAGCTCACCTCTCGATCCTGGTGGCCGGCACTGCCCAGCTGTTCGTGGCCGGTCCGCCGGTGGTGAAGAGCGGGCTGGGCGAGGACGTCGACAAGGAGGCGCTGGGCGGGTCGCGCGTGCACGCGAGGAACGGGGCGGTTGACCTGATCGCCGCTTCCGAGCTCGAGGCGTTCGGGCTGATCCGGCGGTTCCTCTCCTATCTCCCGCCGAGTGCTTATGCGCTGCCGCCTGTCCTCGCGCCGACCGAGCGGGCCGACCCGCCGGACCGAAGGGACGACAGGCTGCTGTCGGCCGTGCCGCGGGACCGGCGCAAGCCGTACCGGATTCGCACGATCATGGCTGCCGTGTTCGACGCCGGCTCGGTGCTGGAGACGCAGCGCTACGGCGGCGCCATCGTCACCGCGCTGGCGCGGCTCGACGGCCACCCGGTCGGGGTGGTCGCCGGTGACCCGTACGTGGCCGGCGGGTGCATGACCGCGGAGGGCGCGGACGCGGTGATCCGGCTCGCCGACCTGTGCTCGACCTTTCATCTGCCGATCGTGACGCTGACGGACCAGCCCGGCCTGCTGATCGGCACCAGAGCCGAGCAGCGGGCGACCATCCGGCACGGGGTGCGGGCGATCAGTGCCGTGTACCAGGCCAGCGTGCCGGCCGCGGAGATCATCGTGCGGCGGGTGTTCGGCGTTGGCGGCGCCGGGCTGGTGAACCGGCACCGGCTGGTCCGCCGCTGGGCCTGGCCGTCCGCCGACTGGGGCTCGCTGCCGGTCGAGGGCGGGATCGAGGCGGCATACCGCGCCGACCTCGAGGCGGCCGAGGACCCAGCCGCGCTGCTCGCTGACATCAGGATGAGGCTGGACGCGGTGCGCAGCCCGTTCCGCACCGCCGAGCGGTTCGGTGTGGAGGACATCATCGACCCGCGGGAGACGCGCCCGCTGTTGTGTGACTGGGTCCGCGACGCCTATGCGGTGCTGCCGGTGCAGCCGGGGCGGCCTTCGTTCGGCACCCGCCCCTGACCACCCCGTTCCCCTCCTGGTCGTCGCCGCCCCGCCCCGGCCGCGGGATGATGACTAGATGACGACGATGTCGCTGGACTTCTCGGCTATCCCAGCGGGCGCGCGCCGGGCCGAGGTCGAGCGGTTGTGCGACGCCATGGCGGCGGCCGACCGGGCCGGCCGGTACTCGCGGCTGACCGTCGAGCGGCCGTGGTCGGCGCACAATCCGGTGCTCGAGGGCGAGTTCGCCGCCCCGGCCGCGATCAGCTGGTACCTGGAACGCGAACTCGGTCGGCTGGCCGCGGCCGGCGCCACGATCTCGGTCGGGCCCGGCCGGCTGGCCCTCGACCTGCACGACCCCGCGCTGAGCGCGGCCCTGGACGAGGCCAGCTCGGACCCGCGGCGGAAGAAGCTGTTCCTGTTCTCGCCGGAGCGGATGGCGCTGTCGATCGACCGGTTGCGGCACTACACAGGCACCACGGCCGAGTCGTTCCAGCGGTACGTGCTGCTGACGAACTACGCGTGGCACGTGGCGGAGTTCCGCGCCGCGCTGCCGAATTGCATCGGGCCGGATACGCCGGACCGGCAGATGCCCGCGTGGCACTACCCGCTGCCAGACCGGGCCGGGCTGACCATGGTCAACATCGGCGTCGGGCCGTCGAACGCCAAGACGCTGACCGATCACCTCGCAGTGCTGCGCCCCGACCTCGTGCTGATGATCGGGCACTGCGGCGGGCTGCGGAATCATCAGGAGATCGGCGATCTCGTGCTCGCCACCGCATACATGCGGGACGATCGCGTGCTCGACGACATCCTGCCACTCAGCGTTCCGGTCGTCTCGAACCACACGCTCAACACGCTGTTGCTCGACGAGGTCACCGCGCGCGAGCTGCGCAGCCGGATGGGCATCGTGTTCACCACCGCGAACCGCGACTGGGAGCTGAATCTGGGCCTGGTCGCCGAGCGACTGCGGCTGTCGCGGGCAAT
>JASHPF010000188.1 GCA_030038295.1 Streptosporangiaceae bacterium | reverse complement strand
GAGGCCGGCTGCGACGCCGACGTCTACGCGCTGTTCGAGACGCTCGCCCCGCAGGTGCCGCTGCTGGCCGCGGTCAAGCCCAACGGGAGCCGGCGCATCGACGAGTTCGAGGCCGCCGGCGGGGCCCTCGGCCTGCTCCGCCAGCTCGCGCCGCTGCTCGACCTCAGCCAGCCGACGGTGAGCGGCCAGACCGTCGGCGACCTCGTCGACGGGGTCCAGGCCGTGGACGAGGACGTGATCCGCCCGCTGGACGCGCCGCTCGCCCGCCACCCCGGCATCGTGATCCTGCGTGGTTCGCTCGCCCCGGACGGCGCCGTGGCGAAGCGCACGGTCGCCGACGACGGCGTGCACCGCTTCAGCGGCCCGGCCCGGGTGTACCGGTCGCGCGAGGAGGGCATCGCCGCGATCCGGGCGGGCCGCGTGCACGCGGGCGAGGCCCTGGTGCTGACCGGCCTCGGGCTGCGCGGCGCGCCGGGCATGGGCTTCACGTCCGCGTTCGTCTTCGCCCTCGACGGCGCAGGGCTGTCAGACAAGGTCGCGGTGATCACCGACGGGCAGCTGTCCGGCCTGGTCAACAAGGGCATCTCGGTGGCCGAGGTCAGCCCGGAGGGCGCGGCCGGCGGCCCGCTCGGGCTGGTCCGCGATGGCGACCTGGTCAGCGTCGACCTCGACGCCCGCACCATCGAGCTGGACGTGCCCGCCGACGAACTGGCGCGGCGGCGGGCCGCGCTGCCCGCGCTCACCCCGCCGCCCGGCTGCGGCTGGCTGTCGGTGTACGCGCGCACCGTCCGCCCGCTCACGCAAGGCGCAACCCTGGGAGGCTGACGTCATGACCGCAGGCCCGGTTACCCCGGTAACGCTGGAGCGCGAGCGCCCCGTCACGGCCGCCGAGCTGTCCCGGCGGGCCGACTGGATCCGGCTGAACACGGTCGAGCTCATCGGGCAGGCCGGGCTCGGCCACTACGCCAGCACGTTCTCCTGTGCGGAGATCATCGCCACGCTGTACTACCACACGCTGCGGCTGCGGCCAGACGATCCGGGCTGGCCGGACCGCGACCGGTTCCTGCTCGGCAAGGGGCACGTCGCCACCGGGCTGTGGCCGGTGCTCGCCGATCTCGGCTACTTCCCCGCCGACTGGCTCGCCCAGTTCGGCCGCATCGGCTCGCCGCTCAACGACCACCCCAACATGCGGCTCGCGCCGGGCATCGACTTCAGCTCCGGCTCGCTCGGCCACAACCTGTCGGTCGGCGTCGGCATGGCCCTGGCCGGGCGACTGTCCGGGCGTGACTACCGGGTGTTCGTGCTCACCGGCGACGGCGAACTGCAGGAAGGCCAGATCTGGGAGGCCGCCATGGCCGGCAGCCACTACCGGCTCGGCGGCCTGGTCGCCATCGTGGACGCCAACGGCTTCTCCGGCAGCGGTCCGACCTCGGCGGCGATGAACATCGAGCCGCTGGCGCAGCGGTTCGCCGCGTTCGGCTGGCTCGCCAGGGAGATCGACGGGAACGACCCGGAGGCCCTGCTGCGCACCTTCGACAGGCTGCCCGATCCGGGCTCGGAACAGCCGGTCTGCGTCATCGCCCGCACCAGGAAGGGCCGCGGCGCGACGCTGTTCGAGCAAGCGCCCCAGTCGTGGCACCTCGGCCTGCTGTCCGCCGAGCAGCAGGCCGAGGTCGTCGCCGAGATCACCGCGAGGATGCAGTGACCGAGCTTGCACACGGTGCCGGAGCCAGCTCCGGCATGGTCGATGTCTTCACCGACACCGAGATCGAAACCGCGGCCGCGGCCAACCCGGCCGGATACGCGATCGCCGCGCTGGCCGACTCCGACCCGCGCGTGCTGACGCTGAGCGCCGACCTCAGCTCGCCGCTCGCCGAGTTCCGCGAGCGTCATCCCGACCGCTACATCGAGCTTGGCATCGCGGAGACGAACTCCGTGTCGGTAGCCGCGGGACTGGCCGCGAGCGGCTTCGTTCCCTATATCTTTTCCATGTCTCCGTTCGGGGTGCTCAAGTGCGCCGAGCAGCTGCGCACCGACGCGGCCTACAACCACCTGCCCGTGCGACTCGTCGGGCGGCTGTCGGGGCTGGCCATGGGCTTCTTCGGGACCAGTCACCACGCGGTCGAGGACATCGCGGTCGCGCGGTCGATCACGAACATGACGGTCGTGGCGCCCGCCGATGCCAGCGCCGTGGTCAGCCTGATGCGCTCGACCGCGAGCCTGGACGGCCCGGTCTACCTGCGAATCCCAGAGCGCCCGCCGGCCGTCTACCGGGCGGCGCCGGTGTTCGGCTACGGCCGGTGGCTGCGGCTGCGCACCGGGGCCGACGTGAGCCTGATCGGGCACGGCCTCGGCGTCGGCCTCGCCGTCGGCGCCGCCGCGGCGCTGGCGGCGGAGGGCATCGAGGCCGACGTCTACGACGCCGCGTACCTGAAGCCGTTCGACGAGGCCGCGCTGGTGCAGACCGCGGCCCTCACCGGCCGGGTTGTCACGATCGAGGAGCACAGCGAGATCGGCGGGCTCGCGAGCATCGTCGCGGAGGTCGTCGGCCGGCACCAGCTCGCCGTGGCGCTCGGTGCCGTCGCGCTGCCGGACGCCGACCTCGAGGTGGGGATCCCCGCGGACCTGTACGAGTACTACGGGCTGACCGTGCCCGGCGTCGTGACCACGGCGCTGGAGCTGGCCCGCCCGGCCGGAAACTGAATCGGAGGCGGGAGATGCGGGCCCTGGTGTGCGTGCCGGGTGGCACGGAGGTTGCCGACGTTCCTGACCCGGTCGCCGGACCGGGCGAAGTCGTCGTCGAGGTGCAGGCGTGCGGCCTCTGCGGGTCCGACGTGCACGCCATCGAGAACGGGCACACCCGGCCGGGGCAGGTGCTCGGCCACGAGTTCGGCGGGCGGATAGCCGAGGTCGGCTCCGGCGTGACGGGCTGGCAGGTCGGCCAGCCGGTCGCCGTCAACCCGCTCGGCTCCTGCGGCACCTGTCCGGCGTGCACCCGCGGGGTGCCATTCGCGTGCCCCGACTGGCCCAACATCGGCCTCTCCGCGCCCGGCGCGTACGCCGAGTACATCCGCGTCCCGGCCGGTCAGCTGGTTCGGCTGCCGGACGGGCTGCCGGTCGAGATGGGCGCGCACGCCGAACCGCTGGCGGTCGCCCTCCAGGCGGTGGCGCAGGCCGACGTCGGCCCCGGCGACACGGTCCTGGTGCACGGCGTGGGATCGATCGGGCTCAACGCCATCATGGCGCTCCGGCTGGCCGGGGTGGATCACGTCGTCGGCGCCGGCCGCTCCCCCGGCCGGCGCGCCGCGGCCGAGGCCGTCGGGGCGGACGACGTCATCGACACCAGGGCGGTCAGCCTGGCCGACTACGTGGCCGGAACCGGCCGCCGGTTCGCCGCCGTGCTCGACTGCTCGGGCGCGGTCGGGCTGTTCGCCGAGTCGCTGGAGGTGCTGGCGCCCGCTGGCGCGTTCGTCGAGGTGGCCCTCACCCCGGACGTTCCCCCGGTGCCGCTGTTCCAGCTGGTGCAGGGCGGTTTCGGAGTCTACGGCACGTGCGCGTACAGCTACGCGACCTACGAGGCCGCGGTCGGGCATATCGCCGCGGGCCGGGTACCGGTGGAGGCGATCATCAGCGAGCGTGTCGCGCTGGACGACACGCCGTCCGCGCTGGTCCGGCTGCGCACGCCCGGTGACCTCGTTCGCATCCTGAGCCTGCCGGGAGAGCGGACGTCGTCGGCCAAGCCGGCCCAGCCGGCCCAGCCGGCGCAGGCCGCGACGGCCGGCAACAGCGCCGTCACCGCGCAGTAGGAACCGGCATGGAGGAACTCGCCGGGCGCACCGCCGTCATCACCGGCGCGGGCAGCGGCATGGGCCGGGCGTTCGCGCTCGGGTTCGCGGCCGAGGGCATGACGATCGTCGCGGCGGACATCCAGCCGGACGCGCTGGCCGCGACCGTCGCCGAGCTCACCGCGGCCGGGCGCGACGCGGCCGGGATCGTCACCGATGTGGCCGACCCGGACTCCGTGCAGCGGCTGGCCGACGCCGCGTTCGACGAATTCGGCGCCGTGCACCTG
>JASHPF010000187.1 GCA_030038295.1 Streptosporangiaceae bacterium | reverse complement strand
AGCTCATGGGCGAGGCGTTACGGCACTTGGCGGACCACTCCGACATCATGTACAGGTGGTCGGGCAGCGACCACGAGTTCACCGACTCGAACAGGTGGTCGTCCAGCGCGAAGTCGCTGGCGTAGGTCCAGTAGTTGGGGATCTCGGCGGCCGTGTGATAGCCCATCACGTCGGGCGGACCCGCGCCCTGGCACGCGGGGTCGTCCGGGTTGGTGCAGGTGGCAGACGCCGCGTCCCGCTGCGCGATGAACCCATCCATCTTGCCGCCGTCCACGTCGGCCACGGCGTTGGAGAGGCCGTGCGGCCCGCCGCCGTTGACGTCGGCGATGTCGTGGTACGGCCGGTTACACCCGCCGACCGGGTTCGGGACGCAGACGGTCGGCACGCCGTCTTGCATGGGAATGCCGTCGGCGCCGGGGAAGGTCCCGAAGTAGCTGTCGAACGACCGGTTCTCCTGCATGATCACGATCACGTGCTTGATCTTGTGGATGCCGGGCGGCACGACGTATGACCCGGTTGCGCCACCGGCGACCCGCTCGACCGAACTGACCGCGGTCTTCTTGGCGTGCCGGGTGTGTGCCGGAGCCGGCGCGGCGGCTCCGCCGGTCGTGCAAGCCGCGACGAGGGCAGCGACCGCCACGCTCGCCGCTGCGGCGCGGATCGCCCGAGGGCCCGCGCGGCTCAGCCGTTGCCTCACCCTGTCCTCCTCGGATGCCCGGCCGGGTCCGGAGCGGCGGCCGCGGGCGGCCACGCTACCGGCGACTACGACGGCGGCTCGCGCTTGCCAGCGCCAGACGCCGACCGAACTGGTCCCAGATTGTCGAGGCGCCTGCACCCTGGTCCGGCGGGGAGGACACAGTCAGGCGAGGCCGGAGACGGCACCGGTTCGTTCATTGGCCTCGCCGACCAGGACTGAGGCCGTGAGGGCCGGGCCGCCGCCTGCCCAAAACGGAACATAGCAGGATCTCGTCCAGCTTGTCATGATGCAATGCACCAGCAGGCGGCCGGCTGGGCGGCTGGCTCGGGCCCGTCCTGCGGCCGGCCGATAGGGTGGCGCGGTGGTTACCGCCGCCTATCGCGATCTGTTCGCGGCGACGTCCGCGGCGGCGGGTGCGCTAACCGGGTTGCTGTTCGTGGCCATGTCGGTCGCGGCGCAGCGGGCGGTGTTTCGCGGCCCGCCGGTCATCCGGCAGATCCGCGCCTCGGCTGCGCTGCTCGCCTTCAGCAACACGCTCGCGATCTCGCTGTACGGGCTGGTCCCTGGCACCAACATCGGCTATCCGGCGCTCATCCTCGCGGTCATCGGCATCGCGTTCATCGCGGCGGCGATCCGCTCGATCATGGCGAGCCGCGCCAGCCGGGCGCAGATCAGGAACCAGACCTGGCTGATCATGATCTTGCTGCTCATCTGCATCACCGAGCTGGCGGCCGGCGTCGTTTTGCTCGGCAACGCCGCCAGCACCACGTCGGTGGAAACCATCGGCTACGCGGTGGTGACGTCGTTGCTCGTCGGCATCGGCCGGGCCTGGGAGTTTATCGGCGAGCGAGACACCGGGATTCTCGCCTCGCTGGGCATTCTCGTCCGTCCGGGCGGTGCACCGAAAGGCGACGGCCAGGCCAGCGAGCACCCTGCCGACCCGGCCAGCGGCGCGGACCCGGCCGCGCCCGAAGACCAGCGGGACGGACCAGGCTAGGGCTAGAGCACCCCTTTAGTGCTGGGAACGGCACCGCCAGATCGCGGATCGGGAGCGGCAGCCGCGCGGAGCGCCCGGGCAAACGCCTTGAACTGCGCCTCCACGATGTGATGAGGGTTGCGCCCGCGCAGCACGTCCAGGTGTACGCAGATGGCCGCCGCGTGCGTGAGCGACTCGAAGAAGTGCCGGGTCAGCGTCGTGTCGTAGGTCCCGATCAGCGGCGTCATGGGCTCTGGCTCGGTGTGCACGAGGTAGGCCCGCCCCGACAGATCGACCGCGGCACGCACCAGCGTCTCGTCCAGGGGCACCAGCGCGTCGCCGAACCGGCAGATGCCCAGCTTCTCGCCGAGCGCCTCGTTCAGGGCCTGCCCCAGCGCGATCGCGGTGTCCTCCACCGTGTGGTGGCTGTCCACCTCGAGGTCGCCGCGGGCCTGCACGGTGAGGTCCAGCATGCCGTGCTTGCCCAGCTGGGCCAGCATGTGGTCGAAGAACGGAATGCCGGTCTCGATCCGGCTCACGCCCGCGCCGTCGAGGCTGAGCTCGACGAGCACCTGCGTCTCGCCCGTTACCCGGCCGATGCGCGCCGTCCGCGTCACGGCAGCATCACGTCCGCTCGGCCGGCCGTGAGTGCCGTGATCTCTGACAGGAACGTAGCCGTTTCCGCCTCGGTGCCGACGGTGACGCGCAGCCAGTGGGGCGGGCCGGTCTCCCTGATCAGCACGCCGCGGTTCAGCAGGGCCTGCCAGACCGCGTGCCGGTCGGCGAACCGGCCGAACAGCACGAAGTTCGTGTCCGAGTCCGCGGCCTGCAGGCCGATCGAGCGCAGGTCAGTGATCAGCCGGTCCCGCTCCGCCCGGATCGCCGCCACGGACGACAGCAGCTCGCTGGTGTGGCGCAGCGCCGCCAGCCCCACTGCCTGCGTGACCGCCGACAGGTGATACGGAAGCCGGACCAGCTGCAGCGCCTCGACCAGGGCGGGGTCCGCCGCGACGTAGCCGATTCTGGCCCCGGCGAGCGCGAACGCCTTGGACATGGTCCGGATCACGACGAGCCGCGGGTACGCAGGCAGCAGCGCCAGGGCGGTCGCGGCCTGGTCTCTGGCGAATTCTGCGTAGGCCTCGTCGACCGCGACGATGCCCGGCGCCGCCGCGCACACGGCGTCGATGACCTCCAGCGGGGTGGCCGTGCCGGTCGGGTTGTTGGGTGAAGTCAGGAAGACCACGTCCGGCTCGTGCCGCCGGATCGCAGCCACCGCGCCGGCCCCGTCGACGCGGAAGTCGTCAGTCCGCTCCGCCGGGATCCACCGGGTCGCCGTGGTCTGCGCGATCATCGGGTGCATCGAGTAAGACGGCTCGAAGCCGAGCGCGCTGCGGCCGGGTCCGCCGAAGGCCTCAAGCAACTGCTGGATGATCTCGTTGGATCCATTGGCCACCCACACGTGCGCGCTGGTCAGCCCGTGACCGAGATAGCCTGCCAGCGCCGCCCGGAGCGCGACCACGTCCCGGTCCGGGTAGCGGTTGAGTCCGGCGGCGGCGGCGGCGACCGCATGGGTGATGTCGTCGATGAGTGCCGTCGAGGGCGGGTACGGATTCTCGTTGGTGTTCAGCCGGACCGGGACCTGCAGCTGCGGGGCGCCGTAGGGCCTCCGGCCGGCCAGGTCCGCCCGGATCGGCAGGGTCGCGCGCGCGTTGCTGACCTCTCCCCGCGCGGTCACGAACGATCCCCCGGTACCCGCACGCGCACCGCCTGCACGTGCGCGGCGAGGTCCTCCGCACCGCCGAGCGCGTCGATGAGCGGCGCCACGGCGGCAAGGGCTGGCTGGTCGCACTCCACTAGGTGCACGCAGCGAAGGAAGCTGCCGACGGACAGGCCGCCGGTGTACCGGGCCGTGCCGCCGGTGGGGAGCACGTGGTTGGAGCCCGCCAGGTAGTCGCCGAGCGACACCGGTGCCCACGGCCCGACGAAGATGGCGCCCGCGTTCTTGACCCGGCGGGCCAGGATCGCGGCGTCGGCGGCCTGGATCTCCAGGTGCTCCGGGGCCCAGGCGTCCGCCACCGCCAGCGCGGCGTCGGCGTCGTCGACGATCACGCACGCTGACTGCCCGGCGAGCGCGGCCCGCACCCGGTCGGCGTGCCGGGCCTGCGGCACCTCCTTGGCCAGTTCGCTGTCCACCCGGTCGGCCAGCGCCGCGCTGGAGGTGATCAGCAGGCACGCGGCCAGCGAGTCGTGCTCGGCCTGCGCGATCAGGTCGGCAGCGACGAAGCTCGCGTCGGCGCCGTCGTCGGCGACGATGGCAATCTCGGTCGGGCCCGCCTCGGCGTCGATGGCGACGCGCTCGCGCAACACGCGCTTGGCCGCGGCCACGTAGACGTTGCCCGGCCCGCAGATGACGTCGACCGCGGGGCAGTCCGTCGTGCCGTAGCCGAGCATGGCGATGGCCTGCGCACCGCCGACCGCGTGCACCTCGGTGACGCCGAGCAGGGCACACGCAGCGAGCACCGCCGGATGCGGAAGGCCGCCGTGCTCGGGCCGCGGCGGTGACGCGACGGCGATCTCCGCGACGCCGGCGACCTGGGCGGGGATGACGTTCATGAGCACCGAGGACGGATAGGCGACCAGTCCGCCCGGCACGTAGACGCCGGCCCGCCGCACCGGCAGGTAGCGCTCGGTCACGGTGGACCCGGGCGCCACGGCCGTCCACGTCTCGGCGGGTAGCTGCGCACGGTGCACCAGCCGCGCCCGCCTGGCCGCCTCGGTCAGCGCCGCCCGCACGTCCGGCTCCAGAACGGCGAGCGCGGCCGTCAGCGCCTCAGCCGGAACCCTGGTGCCTGCCGCCAGTTCCACGCCGTCGAACTTCGCCGTGTACTCGCGGACCGCGGCCTCGCCGCGGCGCCGCACGGCCTCGCAGACGGGCCGGACTTGCTCGACCGCCGCGGCCACGTCCAGCGCCGCGCGGGGCAGCAGCGCCGTCAGTTCAGCGGCGGGCATCCTGCCGGGCGCCGTGCCCCGCAAGTCGATTCGGTCGAGCACGGCGGCCTACTCGACGATCTTGCTGATCGGGATCTCCAGGATGTCCCGGCCACCCGCGGCCTTGAGCGCCGGGATCAGGGTGTTAACGCCGCGCTTGGGCACGACGGCTTCCACGGCGTGCATGCCGCCGCGCGCCAGCGAGGTGACCGTCGGCGACGACATGGCCGGCAGGATCGCCGTCACGGCGGCCAGGTCGGCCGCGCCGACGTTGAGCTTCAGGAGCACGTTGCCGCGTGCGCTGATTGCGCCGCGCAGCAGCAGCGCGACATCTTCCATGGCGGCGCGCTTGACCGGGTCGGCGTACGCGTCGTGGTTGGCGATGAGCTCGGTGTAACTGGTCAGCAGCGTGTCCAGGATGCGCAGTCCGTTGCGGACCAGCGAGTCGCCCGTCTCAGTCAGGTCGACGATCGCGTCGACGATGTCGGGCACCTTGGCCTCGGTCGCCCCGTAGGACGGGATCACGACGGCCTTGACCCCGTGCTCCTCCAGGTAGCGGCGGGTAAGCGACGGGAACTCCGTAGAGATCCGGATTCCGCCCGGCAGATCGGCCGCGCTCTGCCAGGGCTTGGAGGTCGGCACCGCCAGCACCACCCGCACCGGATCCGAGGTGGCCTTCGAGTACCTGAGTTCGCCGAGCGAGGCGACGTCTGCGCCGGTCTCGGTGACCCAGTCGCGACCGGTGATGCCGAAGTCGAACAGTCCCTGCTCGACATAGGACGGGATCTCCTGGGGCCGGAGGACGCGCACCCGGGCGATCCGCGGGTCGTCGATGACGGCGTGGTAGTCACGATCAGACGATCGGCGGACGGTGAGGTCGGCGGCATCGAAAAGGTCAAGCGTGGCTCGCTCCAGCGAGCCCTTCGGTATGACAAGCGACAGCACGACGGCCCTTTCAACCCCGAATCCCCGGCCAAGACTACCGTGGCCTGGTCGGGCGACCCGGGGGCAGCCGACGCGAGGGGGGACAGGTATGGCGGAGACGGCAGCCATCTGGCAGTCCGGACAGACCGGGCTTGCCGAGCAAATAGAGCAGAACCTCGCTGAGCACGCGTGCCACCTGCACCGCGGGACCCCGGGGATGAGCGTGCG
>JASHPF010000186.1 GCA_030038295.1 Streptosporangiaceae bacterium | reverse complement strand
CGTCGCCAACTCGACGCTGATGGTGAGGACTGTGTTGTTGGTGCGAACGGCAGACACCCGCAGGACCGCCAGGCCATCTCGACCGCGGCCTCTAGCCACTGCCAGTCGGTGCGGCCGGCGTTCGCTAACGCGACGGGCTGCGGTGACGCACCCTCCGGCCGACCCCCCGAGGCGCCGCGCGGCTCGGAGTCAGGCAGTGGACCCCCCGAAGCCCCCCACGCGTTCTTTCCGCCGGTGTGCAGCTGGCTGGGTATCACGTCGGGTCGGATCCAGGTGAGTCGGCAGCGGCGGCCAGGCGAAACATGCCCAGCCCGCGCCGGTGCCTGCCAGGACGCCGACCGAGCGAGCACACAATCACCCAAGGGTAATTAGCCATATCCTGCCGCATGCACATCACATTCGCAAGGGTCACTTGCACGTGCATTTGCGTTGTTACTCGGCACCGGACCGGGCTAAGCTACAACCGTTCCGTGCAGCTGCACGTGCATTTGCAATCACGGCTTATCTCTCGCCCTAAGAGGAGAAAACATGCTGATCACGAATGGCGTCGTCGCCACCGAGCTCGGCCTCGTGGGCTGGCGGAAGAGCAGCGCGAGCAACCCCAGCGGCAACTGCGTTGAGGTTGCCGAGCTTCCGGACGGCCAGATCGCGGTCCGCAACTCCCGGTACCCCGACGGGCCCGCGCTCGTCTACACGCGGGCCGAGATCGCCGCGTTCCTGACCGGCGTGCGGAATGGCGAGTTCGACGATCTAGGCTGATGGTCCTGGTGTTGAAAAAGTGACAGTCCGGTCACATCGCGCACGATAATCCTTCCGCCTGGTGGTAACGTTCTCTGAGCGCACAGTCCAATGGCCGGTATCGACCTGGACACTACGCTGGGCCATTGGCTGTGCGGTCGGACCGGAGCAGGGTGACGGGTACGGCGGAGCGGGATGTCCCTCTGCCGCACGGGAGTGGCAGTGAGCGTGGTCCACCATCCTGGTGAGGACTCGCACGACGAGCTCGGCTCGGTCGAGGCTTTCAGCGGTCCGACTGTGCTGCGCATGCTGCTCGGCAATCAGCTGCACCGGCTCCGCGAGGCTGCCGGGATCACCCCGGAGCGCGCGGGTTATGAGATCAGGGCGTCTCGTTCCAAGATCAGCCGGATGGAGCACGGCCGGGTGGGCTTCAAGGAGCGCGACGTCGCCGACCTGCTCAGCCTGTACGGCGTCACCGACGAGGTGAGGCGCGCGCAGATGATCGCGCTCGCCGAGCACGCGAACTCGCAGGGCTGGTGGGCGCGGTACGACGACGTGCTGCCGGACTGGTTCGAGACCTACATCGGTCTCGAGCAGGCCACGTCGCTGATCCGGACCTACGAGCTGCAGTTCGTGCCTGGGCTCTTCCAGACCGAGGACTACGCGCGCGCGGTGACCCTGCTGGGTCACCGGTCTGCGCCGCCCGAGGAAATCGAGCGCCGGGTGAGCCTGCGGGTCAGGCGCCAGGAGATTCTCGCGCGGCAGGACAGCGGTCCGAGGGTCTGGGCGGTCATCGATGAGTCGGCGCTTCGCCGCCCGCTCGGCGGTCTCGATGTCATGCGGAGCCAGCTGGAGCACCTCATCGAGATGGCCGAGCAGCCGCAGGTGACGCTGCAGGTCATGCCGTTCGATCGCGGCGGTCACTCGGCGGCGGGCGGCTCCTTCTCAATCCTCAGGTTCGCGGAGCCGGACCTGCCGGACGTGGTCTACATCGAGCAGCTCACCGGCGCGCTGTACCTCGACCGGCCGGTCGAGGTCGACCACTATCGCGAAGTCATGAACAGCCTGAGCGCCGAGGCGCAGACTCCGGCGGACAGCGAGCGGCAGCTCAAGAAGCTGCTGCGGACCATGTAGCAGCCGCCGCCGCAGAACCGCGGCTCCATCGCCGCCATCGACGTGCAGCCCGACCCGCCGCACGCCGCGGTTGGCTACACGCGCAGGGTGACCTCGTCCGGATCTCGCGGCGGCCGGTCGGGCGCTGGTCCCGCCGGGTGCCCGACCCCAACGGCACCCATCGGCTCCCACCCCGCCGGCAGCCCGAGCGCCGACGCGGTCACCTCGGGGCAGAACAGCGTGCTGGACACCCAGCACGAGCCGAGGCCCTCGATCGCGAGGGCCACGAGCAGGTTCTGCACCGCCGCGCCCATGGAGACCACGAACATGGTCCGCTCGGCCGCGGCCCGGCGCGCGTCCGGGTAGGCGTGGGCGGCGTCGGCCACCAGGCACGGCACGATGATGAGCGGTGCATTCCGCAGCGGCTCGCCGCGCCGCACCCGCCGGGCGATCTCGTCGGGGGTGAACCCGTCGGCGGCCAGATCTGACGTCCAGGCTGCCAGCATGTCATCGAGCAGCCGGGTCCTGGCCGTGGCCGACTCCAGCACCGCGAACCGCCATGGCTGGCTGTGATGGGGCGCGGGCGCGGTGATGGCCGCCGCGATGGCCCGGCGCACGGCTGCCGGCGATACCGGCGCGCCGGTGAAGTCGCGCACCGTTCGCCGTGCGGTCAGCACGTCCGCCGTGCCGAGCCGGAACATGTCGTCTTCGGCGGGCCGGATCAGCGCCGCCGCGCCCGGCCCGGCCGCGTCGGTCACCAGCCCGGCGAGACCCCGCACGATCGCGACCGGCACGCCCGTCGTCTTCTGCTTGACCAGGTCCGCGGCGGCCGCGATCTCGTCAGCGACCGCGGCGACCGTCACCTCGAGCACCATGCCGAAGGTGTCGGGCTGGCCGCGGTGATCCCGCAGCGGCGTGACGCCGGCCGCGCCGATCGCCGCGTCGGTCTGGCCCGCCCGCCACGGCCGGCCCATGGTGTCGGTGATGATCACCCCGACGCGCACGCCGACCCGCGCGCCGATCGCCTTGCGCAGCGCTTCCGCCGAGCGGTCGGGGTCGAGCGGCAGCAGCACCACGGTGCCGGGCCGGGTATTCGACGCGTCGACGCCGGCCGCCGCGAGCACCAGGCCGTGCCGGGTCTGGCTGATGGTGGTGGGGCCCCGCCTGGCCACCACGCGGACGGTCTCCGCGCGGATCGCCGTCTCGCGGTCCCCGCTGACCACCCGGTCCTCCGCCTTGCTGACGATCTTGGAGGTGATCACGAGGATGTCGCCGTCGGTGAGGCCGGGCCCGTCCAGCGCCGCGTGGGCGATGAGGCTGGCGAGGTCGGCGCCCGGCGTGATCTCCGGGAGGCCCGTTACCGGCAGCACCGTCACCGGGAAAGGGAACGGGGTCGTGGCTGGCGATTCCCGCGTCCGTCCGGCCGCGGTCGGCCCGGACTCGCCCGGCGCGCTCACCGGCGTACCTCGAGCGCCAGCTCGACGGCCGCCCTGGCGATCTCCGCCGCGGTCGCGACGCTGGTCATGTACAGCGGGCGGCTGCGTACCGCGAGTCCGGCCAGCTCTGGCGCGTCCACGGCGTCCTTGTCCTGGTCGTCGACCAGCCAGCCGTCCAGCAGCCCGGAGCCGTAGTGGGCGGCAACCGCGATGGCAGACGTCTCCACCCCGATCGCGGTCAGGCACGCGTCGGCCATGCCGCGCACCGGCGCGCCGCCGATGATCGGCGAAACGCCGACGACCGTCTTCGCCTGCACCGCGTCGGCGATGCCGGGCACGGCGAGGATGACGCCGATGCTCACGACCGGGTTCGACGGCGGGAACAGCACGAAGTCGGCGTCGCCGATGGCCGCAAGCACGCCGGGTGCGGGGCGAGCGCGGGCGGCGCCGACGGCTTCGATCCGGCGGGCCGGCACCGCCGCGTGCAGCCTGACCCACCACTCCTGGAAGTGCAGGTCCTGCTCGCGGCCGTCCAGCTCGACCGTGACGTGGGTGCGAACCGGGTCGTCGGACATCGGCAGCAGCGTCACTCCCGGCTGCCAGCGCTCGCACAGCCGCCGCGTCACCGCGGACAGCGGCTGCCCCGCGGCGAGCAGCTGGGTGCGCAGGATGTGCGTCGCGATGTCCTTGTCGCCGAGGCCGAACCAGCCGGGTCCGGCGCCGTACGCGGCCAGCTCGCCGAGGACGGCGTGGCTCTCGCCGTCGCGCCCCCAGCCCTGCTCCTCGCTGATGCCGCCGCCGAGGGTGTACATCACGGTGTCCAGGTCGGGGCTGACGTGCAGGCCGAACGGCGCGAAGTCGTCGCCGGTGTTGCCGATCACGGTGATGTCCGCGTCCGGGGCGGCGGCCCGCAGACCGCGCAGGAACCTCGCGGCGCCGACACCGCCGGCCAGAACAGTGATGCGCATGCACCAGAGTCTGTCAATTGCGTCGAGACGCCAGCAGTCGGGGACACCGCGAGCGGGCTAGCGGCGAAGGGTCGGCGGCCGCCGTTCCCAAAAAGGTGCGGTGAATATTCCGCACAACCCCGGCAACCAGGCGGCCATTATCACCTATCTCCCTTGACGCGATGCAAGACACGCGCGTGTAATTTCAGTCATGTAATTTCTCGTCCGGGGACCGGGGGGCGGGATCACGGGGAACTGACGGCAGGAGGTGCGCAGTGGCAGACGTCATCGTCTCGCTGGTGCGCGAGCTGTGGCTCGGCGACGATGATGCCGGGGAGTACAGCTGGCAGGACCGGGCGCTGTGCGCGCAGACCGATCCGGAGGCGTTCTTCCCGGAGAAGGGCGGCTCGACCCGCGAGGCGAAGCGGGTCTGCCGCAGCTGCGAGGTGCGCGCGGAATGCCTGGAGTACGCGCTCGGCCACGATGAACGCTTCGGCATCTGGGGCGGGCTGTCTGAGCGCGAGCGGCGTCGGCTCAAGCGTCAAGCGGTCTAGCGACCCGGGCCCGCGACCTCGCGTTCCACCCCGCCGGGCCGGTTACCGCGCCTGTCCCGCCGCTAACTGTCAGCAAGTCTGTCTGACCATCCCGCCGGGTCGGATTCGCGTATTGTTCACGGGTACCCCCGTCAGGGCGGGTCGGCACGAGCAGTGCCGCGGCCGTTAGCGAATCCGGACAGCAAGCGAACTTCCTTGTCGCCAACCGACTCGTATTCCCAGCACGCCGTGACCGCGGTGATCGTTGCCCATGACGGCGCCGGGTGGCTTCCGCGCTTGATCGAGGCGCTGGGGGAGCAGACCAAGCCGGTGCAGCGGGTCGTGGCCGTCGACACCGGCAGCCGCGACCGCAGTGGCTCGGTGCTCGCCGCCGAGCTCGGCCAGGGCGCGGTCTTCGGCATGGACCGGGCCACCGGCTACGCCGCAGCGGTCCGCCGGGCCGTCCAGCACAAGGCGGCAAACACTCCCGCCCCTGGCACGCCGGCCCGCGGCCGGGGCGACCGGTCGGACCAGGTTGAATGGCTCTGGCTGCTGCACGACGACTGCGAGCCCGCCCCGGATGCGCTGGAGCAGCTACTGCGCGGCGCCACCGAGACTCCGCAGGCCGCCGTGCTCGGCCCGAAGCTGCGGGACTGGGCCGACCGGGACGTCATCGTCGAGGCCGGCCTCACCATCGACACGGCGGGCCGCCGGGTCACCGGGATCGAGCCGCGCGAGGTCGACCAGGGGCAGCACGACGGTGACCGCGACGTGCTGGCGGTGTGCAGCGCTGGCCTGCTGGTGCGGCGCGACGTCTGGGAGCGACTGGGCGGCTTCGACCCGGGCATGGCCCTGTTCGGGGAGGACGTCGACTTCTGCTGGCGGGTACATGCGGCCGGCCTTCGCGTGCGGATCATCACCGACGCGGTCGTCTACCACGCGCGGGCCGCCACGCGCGGACGCCGCGCCATCTCCGTCGGCCGCCGGGCCCGGATGCTGGACCGCCGCAACGGGCTGCTCACGCTGCTCGGCAACCTGCCAGCCGGGCCGATGCTCGCCTGTCTGGCCGGCAACCTGGTGCTGTCGCTGTTCCGCACGCTGTACCTGCTGGTGGCCAAGCGGCCGTCGGCGGCGCTCGACGAGTCCGCGGCCGTCCTCGGCGTCGTCGGTCACCCGCTGCGACTGGCCACCGCCAGGCGGCAGCGCGCGGCCGGGCGCCGAGCCGCCTACGGCGCGGTCCGCGCCGACCTGCCACCAGGCCGGTCGGTGCGCCGGGTCGCCGAGCTCGCCGCGACGGTCCTGGCGCGGCCGGGATCGGACGACCTGGCGGGCGCGCATCACGCGACCGACGACCCGACCGACGACGATTCGCTGCTGGTCGACTCCGGGCTCGTGCAGCGGCTGCTGACCCGGCCGGGCGTGTTGCTCGTGCTCGGGTTGATCATCGTCAGCATCGCCGCCGAGCGCCGCGTCATCACCGGCGGCATGCTCGGCGGCGGGGCGCTGCTGCCCGCGTGGGAGGGCGCGTCCGGGCTGTGGTCGCAGTTCCTGCAGGCCTATCACCCGGTCGGGATCGGCTCGGCCACGTACGGACCGCCGTATCTGGGCTTGCTCGCCCTGCTCGCGACTGTGCTGCTCGGCAAGGCGTGGCTGGCCGTCGACGTGCTGCTGCTCGGCTGCGTGCCGCTCGCCGGGCTCACTGCCTACCTGTCGCTCGGCCGGGTCACGGCGTCGGTGCCGGTGCGGGTGTGGACGGCGGTCGCCTACGCGCTGCTGCCGGTGGCGTTCGGCGCGATCTCGGCGGGTCGGCTCGGTAGCGCGGTCGCCTTCGTGCTGATCCCCGTCATCGGGATGCTCGCAGGCCGGATGGTCAGTCAGCCGGCCAAGGTGGCCCGGCGGGCAGCCTGGGCGACTGGCTTCACGGTCACCGTCGGCGCGGCCTTCGTCCCGCTGCTGTGGCCGCTCGCCGTGGCCGGGGTGGTGCTTGCCGGGCTGGCGTTGCGCCGCTCGACGGTAATGCTCACCAACCTGGCTATCGTCGTGCTCACGCCGCTCGCGCTGCTGCTGCCGTGGCTGGTGCCGCTGCTCGCGCACCCGACCAGCCTGCTGCTCGAGGTCGGCGTCAAGCAGCCCGGGCTGGCGAGCGCTGACCTGCCGGCCAAGTTCTTGCTGCTGCTGAACCCGGGCGGGCCAGGGCTGCCGCCGTACTGGACCAGCGCGGCGCTGCTGGTGGTCGGCCTCCTCGCGCTCACGACGTCGCGGCGGCTGGCGCTGGTCACGGCGGGCTGGTGCGTCGCGCTGCTCGGCTTCGCGGCCGCGCTGATAGCCAGCCGGGTCACGGTGACCGCTGCCGGGAGCCAGCCGGTGGTGGCCTGGCCAGGTGTGGCCCTGGCCATCGCGGCGGCTGGTCTGCTGCTGGCGGCCGCGGCCGCCGCGGAC
>JASHPF010000185.1 GCA_030038295.1 Streptosporangiaceae bacterium | reverse complement strand
GGTGGCGAGCCGAGGGCGGACGGCAGCGCACGAGCGGCACTGGCGCCGATCAGGGCGTCCCTGGCGGTGCGCCCGCAGGACCCGGACCGGCCGGGTCGCGTGGCGCGCACGAACGGCGGTCCGGCGAGCAGCTGTGGTCCGTCGAGGCGGTGAACGCCGCCGGGCAACTGCTGGCGTGCTGGCGCGGGGTCCGGCTGCGCGACACCGGCCCGCTGCCGCGCACCGCTGCCTGGCCGCCCGCGCTGCTCGCCGTGTTCCTCGAGCGCGGCGCGACCGACCTGGGCCTGGATGCGGGCCTGCGGGTCACCGTCAGCTGCGGCCAGCCCGAGCTGCCGCCCGACGCGATTCCGCGGCAGCCCGGCTCCGCCGAGCTCGAGCCATCCGGCGGCGATGGAGCCGGGACCCCGGATGGCGAGCAACGACCGTGGCGGCGCCTGCTCAGCACTGGCCGCGCGGCTGGACTGGGACCACTCGGTAGCTACACGATGACGGTGCGCGCACCGGTGCCGGCGGCGTGCGGCTGGGTCACCGTCGACGAGGACGGCCGCCAGCATCAGCCAGCTACCGGTCTCGCCATCGCCTACGGCCAGCTGCGCGCCGAGCTCGACGAGCCGCCGGCGGTGCTGGCCGGCCGGCTGGAGGCGATTCGAGCCTGCCTGACCGCGGTCGGCCTGCACGGGGAGGCCGATCTCCGGGTGGCGCACTCGGCAGGTGCCCGCTGGGTGCTGCTGGCCACGCGGCGGGCGAGGATCGCGTGTACCGTGGTCGAGCTGAGCGGCGTTGCCGCGCCGGTCGCGGTCGCCCTGCTGACCGTGCGGACCCACGCGCGCACCACCGACGCTCGCCCGGCCGCAGCCGTCCTGACCTGACGCCCAGGCCGAAGGCCGCGCGCGAGCCGGGTCCGGGGTCGTCCGCCCGGGCCAACAACGGCGTAGCCGGGCTCCGGGCGGAAATGTCAGACTGGGCCTAGAACCGGGTTCTAGTCGAAGGTGGCGTCATGACCTCTCCGTCTGCCAGCTCGATCGAGGGTATCGACCTGTCGGCGACAGAATTCTGGGCGCTGCCGTGGCAGGCGCGCCACGACGCGTTCGCGCGGCTGCGGGCCGTCGGCAAGCCGATGCTGTTCGCCGAGCCCGAAAACCCGTTCGGCGTCGAGTCGACCGGCTACTACGCCTTCGTCTCCCATGCCGACGTGTCCGCGGCGAGCCGTCAGCCGGACCTGTTCTCCTCGGCCAGGGGGGCCACCAGCGTGGTCGACCTGCCGCCGGAGTTCAACGAGTACTTCGGCTCGATGATCAACATGGATGATCCGCGGCACGCCAGGCTGCGGCGGATCGTGTCGCGGGCGTTTACGCCGAGGATGATCCAGCAGTTCGAGGATGACGTGCAGGTCGCGGCCGCCTCTATCGTCGACGATCTGCTGGCGACGGGACCGTGCGACTTTGTCCAGCACGTCTCGGCCCAGCTGCCGCTGCGGATCATCTGCCGGATGATGGGCATCGGCGACGAGCACTACGACATGGTGCTCCGCAATACCAATCTCATCCTGTCCGGGGAGGATCCCGAGTTCATCAGCCAGGACATGGACACCGCGGTCACCCAGCTGCTCACGGCGGGTCAGGACCTTGCCGGGCTGGTCACCAGCCTCGCGGCCGAGCGCGTCGAGGACCCTCGGGACGACCTGATCAGCGCCCTGGCCACCGCCAACATCGACGGAGAGCAGCTCACCCCGGCAGAGCTCGGATCGTTCTTCATCCTGCTGGTCGTAGCCGGGAACGAGACCACCCGCACCGCGCTCTCGCATTCGCTGCACCTGCTGACCGAGCACCCAGCCCAGCGCGAGCTGCTGCTGGCCGACGTGGCCGGTCGAGTGCCGGGCGCGGTGGAGGAGATCGTCAGGTACGCCTCGCCCGTGATCTGGATGCGCCGCTCGGTGACGAAGGACTGCACGCTGAACGGACAGGACTACCGCGAGGGCGAGAAGGTCCTGCTGGTCTACTGGGCGGCGAACAGGGACGAGAGCGTGTTCGCCGACCCCGGCAGGTTCGACATCACCCGTGCGCCGAACCCGCATGTCGGGTTCGGCGCGGCTGGCCCGCACTTCTGCCTCGGTGCACACCTGGCCCGGCGGGAGATCAGGGTCATGCTGCGCGAGCTGATGACGCGCGTCCCCCGCATCCGCGCCGCCGACGAGCCTGACCGGCTGCTGTCGAGCTTCATCAACGGCATCAAGCACCTGCCCTGCGAGCTCGACTAGCCAGAGGTCGCCGATGGCCTTCGGCTCTCCCTCCGCGGGCCAGATCGAAACGGTGATGCCGCAACACAATTTCGTAACTAGTCGTAGCCGATCTTGCACTCCGTGTATAACTGGAGACCCATGCGGCACTCGAGCCCGGGACGCCGGGCAGGGGGATGAGGCCGCGGGAAAGGGAACCGTACGTCGCGGAGGGGGACCTTCGTCGCGGGGCCAGCCGGTCCTCGGCGGGATCGCCCGGCTGCGGGCCGCTCTGGTCTCGGGGGAACCAGAAGGCTCACGGCAGACGAGGGTCGCGACGAGCGGACGGATCTTCGCCGGTGGCAGCGCCACCCGGGGGCGTGGCGCTGCCACCGGCGGAGGCCCAGCCGTCGGATCAGTCCAGCTGGCTGATCCGGCGGCCGGCAGGCGACCTGGCTGGGAGCACGGGAGTGGCGCGGAGCGGGCCAGCCTGGCTGCCGGCGGCGGTGGTCAGCCGAGCTTGCTGATCTGCTCGGCCAGCGCGAAGTCCTTGGCCGTCAGGCCGCCCGCCGAGTGCGTGGAGAGCGTCAGCGTCACCGTGTTCCAGCCGATGGCGATGTCAGGGTGATGATTGGCCGACTCCGCCAGGTAGGCGACCGCGCCGACATACAGCATCGCGGCCTTGAAGTCCGCGAGCGTCGCAACGTGGACGATGCTGTCTCCCTGCCTGGTCCAGCCGTCGAGCCCGGCCAGCCGCTCGGACACCTGCTCATCTGACAGCACGCTCATGTCGACCTCCGGGTTAGTAAGCCTCTCCCCCAGTGTCTGCCCGATCTGCTCGCCCCGATCGCCTTTCCGGCTCCGGCATCTGGCGATCCGGTCACTGCCGCTGTGGGGCGGCGCCGACCGGTAGGCTCCGTGATCGTGACCAGCACCTCGCCGCCCTCGGCCGGGCCGCCCTCAGGCGAGCCGCCCTCGGGCGAGCCGACCTCCGCGCCCGGGCCCCGCCGCACGCCGCTGACCAGCGTCCACGAGCGGCTCGGCGCCAGCCTCACCGACTTCGCCGGCTGGCTGATGCCGCTGCGTTACGGCAGCGAGACCGCCGAGCACACCGCCGTCCGGACCGCGGCGGGCATCTTCGATCTGTCCCACATGGGTGAGCTCGCCGTGACCGGGCCGGACGCAGCCGCGGCGCTTGACTACGCGCTGACCGGCGCCCCCGCGGCGCTGCAGCCGGGCCGCGCGCGGTACACGATGATCTGCGCTGCGGACGGCGGCGTGCTCGACGACCTGATCGTGTACCGGCTCGGGGACGCCGAGTTTCTCGTGGTCGCGAACGCCGCGAATACCGCCGTCGTCACCGAGGCGCTCAGCGAGCGCCTGGCGGGCCGGGACGCGGTGGTCAGGGACCGGACCGACCGCTACGCCCTCATTGCCGTCCAGGGCCCGCGGGCCGCCGTCATCCTCGGGCCGCTCGCGTCGGTGGACCTGGCTGGCCTGAAGTACTACGCCATCGACCCGGCACAGCTCGCGGGCCGGCCGGTGCTGCTGGCACGGACCGGGTACACCGGCGAGGACGGGTTCGAGATCTTTGCCGCGCCCGAGGACGCCGCGGACCTGTGGGCCGCCATCAGCGCGGCCGGCGGCGAGTACGGCCTGGTGCCGGCTGGCCTGGCCGCCAGGGACACGCTCCGGCTGGAGGCGGGCATGCCACTGTACGGCCACGAGCTGAGCCGCGACGTGACCCCCTTCGACGCCGGCCTGGGCCGCGTAGTCAGGTTCGACAAGCCCGGGGACTTCGTCGGCCGCGCGGCGCTGGCCAGGGTCGCCGCCGCCGCACCGGAGCGCAGGCTGGTGGGACTGGTCAGCGAGTCGAGGCGAGTGCCCAGGCGCGGTTACGACGTCCTGTGGGAGGGCAGGCCGTGCGGGACCGTCACCAGCGGGGCGCCGTCGCCGACGCTCGGCGTCCCGATCGCCATGGCTTACGTCCGCCCGGAGGCAGCCGACGCGGCCCAGCCGGGGCCGACGGCCGAGCCGGTCAGCCGGGCCGACGCGGCGGCGTCCGGTCCGGGCGCTGCTGAGCTGGCGGTCGATGTCCGGGGCCGCGCCGAGCCGGCCAGACTGGTGAGGTTGCCGTTCTACCGCCGGGCCTGAGCGAGCGGCCAGGCAGCTGCCGTATCCAGCCAAGACGCTGCAAGAGAGGCGAAAAATGTCCGTTCCCGACGAGCTCTTCTACACACCGGAGCACGAGTGGGTGGCGATCAGCGGCACCACGGCCTCGGTGGGGATCACCGACCACGCGCAGCGGGCGCTCGGCGACGTCGTCTACGTGTCCGCGCCGGCCGCAGGGACGAGGGTCACCTCTGGCGAGCCGTGCGGGGAGGTCGAGTCGACCAAGTCGGTCAGCGACCTGTACTCCCCCGTGGACGGCGAGGTCACCGAGGTCAACCCGGAGATCGAGGACGACCCGGGCCTGGTCAACTCTGACCCGTACGGGGCCGGCTGGCTGTTCAAGGTGCAGCTCGACGACGCCAGCGGGGAGATGCCGCCTGGCCTGCTCTCCCCGGCCGAGTACACAGCGCTAACCAAGGACGATGCGTGACCCAAGGCGGCAACGCCGGGCACGCGGATCTGCACAGGCTTGACGCTGCCACGGCACACCTCGATCCGCCCTTCGCGATCGTCGACATGGCCGCCTTCCGCGCGAACGCGGCCGGGATGACGAGCCGCGCTGCTGGCACGCCGATCCGGCTGGCCAGCAAGTCCGTCCGCTGCCGGTATCTCATCGAGCAGGTGCTCGGCATGGCCGGGTTCCGGGGAATCCTCGCCTTCACGCTCCCGGAGGCGCTGTGGCTCGCGGCGGCGGGGACGAGCGACGACATCGTGGTCGCCTATCCCACCGCCGACCGGCACGCGCTGGCTGCCCTGGCGGGCGATCCGAGAGCGGCGGCGGCCGTCACGGTGATGGCGGATTGCGCCGATCATCTCGACCTGATCGAGAAGGCCGCCGCCGGGCAGGCTGACCCGCAGCAGGTCAGGGTCGCCATCGACATCGACGCCGGGTACGAGGCGCTCGGCGGCCGGTTCCGGGCCGGGGCGCGCCGCTCGCCGGTCCGCACGCCCGCGGATGCGGTCCGGCTAGCCGAGGCGATCGTGTCCCGGCCGGGCCTGCGGCTGGTCGGTCTCCTGGCGTATGAGTCGCAGATCGCCGGCGTCGGGGACAACCCGCCGGGACGACCGCTCTACGCGCGGGCCGTCCGGATCATGCAGCGCAGGTCGGCCGCCGAGCTAGCCGCGCGGCGGGCGGCGATCGTCGCCGCGGTCCGGGCGCTCGCCCCGCTGGAGTTCGTCAACGGCGGCGGCACCGGATCGCTCGCCGCGACGGCCGCCGAGCCTGCCGTGACCGAGCTCGGAGCCGGGTCCGGGCTGTATCACCCCACGCTGTTCGACGCGTATCGCGGCTTCACCGGCAGGCCGGCCGCGATGTTCGCGCTGCCGGTCGTCCGTCGGCCAGCGTCCGGAGTGGTCACCGCGCTCGGCGGCGGCTACCCGGCGTCCGGGCCCGGCACCGCCAGCCGGGTGCCGTCGCCGTACCTGCCGGCCGGGCTCCGGCTGGACAAGGAGGAAGGCGCAGGCGAGGTGCAGACCCCGCTGATCGGCCCGGCTGCGGACAGCCTGAAGATCGGCGACAGGGTCTGGCTGCGCCACGCCAAGGCAGGCGAGCTGTGCGAGCGGTTCAATGAGCTGCACCTCGTCGACGGGGATGCAGTCGTGGCGAGCGTGCCGACCTACCGCGGCGAGGGTCAGGCCTTCGCGTGACGCTCTCGGGCTAGCGACGCCGGCGACGGCGGGCCCAGATGCTGAGCACGGTCAGCCCGATGACCACCGCGCCGGCCGCCGCGGCTCCCGCCTGAACCTCCGGCCTGGTCAGCTGCGCCATGACCTTCGCCCGCAGCGCCCGCACGTTGCTCGCCGGGCTCACCCGGTCGGCCAGGGCGTCGATTGTCCGCGCCAGATCCGCACGCGTGTGCTCGATCTGCGCAACCAGTTCGTCAGGGTCGTTCTTCGCGGAATCGCTCCTCGTGACAGTGCCATTCGCGACGGTGTCCGGCACGGCCACCACCCCGCGAACCTCCTGAACCGCCCCGCCTGGGTCCGCCATTGCACCAAGCCCTTTCCGGCCCGGCACCACCTGCCGAATGCCTGGTCACTAGTCTCCCAGGCCGCGAGCAGGCTGAAACGGCCGGCCACCGGTAGCGGGGCGCTGGAGATCGTATCGCGGTCTGGACCGGCCGCGAGGCGGGACACGCGCGCGGCTGCGGACCGACTCGACGGGGTCAGCTGTCTCGTCCGGGCCGCACGTCAAAGACCCGGCCGAGCATGGCTCAGTGCAGCTGCGACTGCCAGTCGCGCGGCACCCGGCCGACCGGGCCCGGCACCCCCTGCTCGACCGGGTGATGGTCCGGCGGCGCCAGCGCGGGCCCGTTCTCGTAGAACTGCTCGCCCTGGTAGTCCCAGAACCACTCCTCGCCGGGTTCGAAGCTGCGGATGACGTGATGGCCACTGGCCTTCGCGTGCTTGGTCGCGTGCTGCGACGGCGAGGTGTCACAGCAGCCGATGTGCCCGCACTGAGCGCACCGCCGCAGGTGCAGCCACCAGCCGCTGCCCGCTTCGCACTCGACGCAGCCCGTCCCGCTCGGCGGGACCGCCGGGTCGACACCGTCAGTCGTTGTCATCTGGTCCTCCAGACCTGTGCTGCTGGCCGAGCGGGTCGCCCAGCGACTCGCCCGCCGCCCACCGGAAGATGCCGGCGGACATCGTGGATGTCACCCGCTCGGCCCGGATGCGGTAGACGCGGTGCCTGGCCTGCGCCGTCTCGGCGTCATGAGGCGCGGCCAGCCAGGCGAGCTCGGCCAGGTGCCCGGCTACCCGCAGCCGTTCCTCCCCGCCCGGCAGAGCGGCCACACCCAGCTCGCCCGTCGGCCGTGCGGCGGGCGCCCCGTCGGTGCCTCCGGCCGGGCGGTCGGCGACCGCC
>JASHPF010000184.1 GCA_030038295.1 Streptosporangiaceae bacterium | reverse complement strand
CTCGCGGCGCATGAAGTAGCACATCATGCTGTCACCCTGGTACGCCCCCTCCACGGTGCGGACCAGCTCGTTGATCGCGGGCGTGCACGCCGCCTTCTCGCCCTGACTCGACACCATCCACCCTTCGGCACCGAGCAGATTGGCGGCCCTGAGGAGGCCGTGGCAGCCATCCAGTAACCGGGGCTTGCCCGACTTGTCGATGACGACGCAGACGGCGGGAGCGGGCCCGACGGTATGTACGACGTAGATGTACCCGTACTCCCAGGCGATCATCAGTCCGGCTCCTCGCGTCCGCGCCTTGGCTGCACGGCGCCCGCGGGCGATGACCTCGCCAAGCGGGCGCACCCATAGCATCGCCGCCAGCGCGGCTCTTGGCTACCCGGATATCGGCGGCCACAGCGTCCTGACGGAGTCGCGCCAGCAGCGTCGCGTAGTGTCGGTGTCATGTGCCGAAGCATCAAGACGCTCCGCGAGCCTTACACCGAGCACGTCAGCGACGCCGATGTGCGCGCCGCCGCGCTGCAGTACGTGCGCAAGATCAGCGGCTTCCGGGCCCCGGCTAGCCACAACGCGGCGGCGTTCGAACACGCCGTGGCGACGATCGCGGCTGCGACCCAGGACCTGCTCGACCAGCTCGAGGTGCGCGGTCAGCGCGCCGCGTCGTGAGGAGCGTCATGCCGAGTGACTGGAACACCAAGGTCATCGAGGAGTTCCGCGCCAACGGCGGGACCGTGTCCAACTTCGGTAACCGCCTGCTCCTGCTGCATACCACCGGTGCGAGATCCGGCCGCGAGCACGTGACGCCCATGATGTACCGGGCGGTGGATGGCGGCTACGCGGTGTTCGCGTCGTTTGCCGGTCAGCCGCGGAACCCGGCCTGGTATCACAACCTGGTCGCTAACCCGGATGTGCACGCGGAGATCGGCACGCAGACGCTGCGGCTGCGGGCTCGCGTCGCCGACGATGCGGAGCGCGCGCCGATCTGGGCGGCGCAGAAGGCCGAGTTCCCCGGCTTCCAGGAGTACGAGGAGAAGACGACGCGGCAGATCCCTGTCGTCATCCTCGAGCCTGTGCGCTAGCTGCCCAGCGAGATCCCGGTCCGGACCAGCTCACCGGAGCCGCCCACGTCGAGCGCCAGCTCGACGCGCCCGGCCGCGCCGATGAGCCGGACGGTCGTGCCGGTCGTGCCGTTCCCGGCCAGATAGCAATCGAGCTTGACCGGGCCGGCCCAGGCGGCCGCCATCCGCAACTGGCGGAGCACGTCGTCGGTGCGGAGCCCGCCGCCAGTCGCCACCCCGGCCGGCCATCCGGCCGCACCAGCTGTGATCAGGCCGACGACGGCCGCCAGCGTCCGGCCGAGCGGCGAGGCCGGATCCGGCGGGACGGCCACGATGAGCTGCTGCACCAGCGTCCGGTTGAGCGGGGCGAGCCGGATCTGGACGGCGACCGTGCCACCGGGGCCGGTCAGCCACCAGCGGCAGTGCGCGGGCGAGTCACATTCAGCCGGTCGGTCCCCGTTCCCTCCGAACGGGCCGATGCGCTCGGCAAGCCGCACGAGGTCAGCCCGCCGCTCCGCCAGCGGCCGGTCAAGGTCGACGTTGGGCGCGAACAGGCGCGCGGCGAGGTCATCGTCCCAGTGCCGGAGCAGGCCGTCGACGCCGTCGCGCGCCGCTAGCGTCTCCGGCCACGGGTCGCCACGATCGGGCGCCGGGCCGAGGACGCGGCAGCTGGCGCCGTCAGCAGCCGAGGTCTCGGCGGTGAGCAGAGCGGCTAGCAGCTCACTCGCCAGCGCCCCGGCCGGCGCGTACGTGCCGTTGGCCAGCACGATCACGCCGAGCCCGCTGGCCGGGTGCCAGCGCATGTTGCTGCCGAAGCCCGGATACCCGCCGCTGTGCTGGACAATGTCCCCGAACGAGGGGTCGTCCTCCCAGAACAGGCCGAAGCCATAGGAGATCCGCGGCAGTCCGCCGAACCGGATCGCGGTGCCGTCGCCGCCGGCCGGGATGGTGACGTGGGGGAACTGCATCTCGCGCCGGGTGGCCCGACGGAGCGGATGGGACTCGTCGGCCGTCCGGCCGGGCCAGCCGGGCAGCCCGGCTGCCGAGCCCGCGGGACTATCCAGAGCCCGGGGCGGGAACGCGGCCGCCAGGCCCGCCACCCAGCGCGCCAGGTCGCGGACGCAGCTGAACGCCCCGCCCATCGGCGCGAACGCCCCGTAGGGGTCGGGCTGCAGCGCGAGCCAGGACTCGCCGTCGCGGCGGTGGCCGCGGGCGAGCTGGCCCGACTCGAACTGGCCGACCGCGTACCCGGTCCGGTCTAGCCGCAGCGGCGTCAGGATCCGGGCGCGGACCGCCTGCGCGTAGTCCTGGCGGGTCACCGACTCGATGACCCGCCCGAGGATGGCGTAGCCGACATTGGAGTACTCGAACCGCGTGCCCGGCGCCCACGCGTACCTGATTTCGCCATCCGCGAGCATCCGGGCGAACTCCGCCGGGTCCAGGCCCTGCTGCCGGTCGCCCCACGGGTCGTCGGCGGGAAACCCGGCGGTCATCGTCAGCAGGTGCCTGATCGTCACCGGCGGGCAGTCGGGCGCAGGCAGCCGCAGCCCGGTCAGCTCTGGCACGTAGCTCGCCGCGGCATCGTCCAGCGTGAGCTCGCCTGCGTCCCGGAGAGCCAGCACCAGCGCAGCGGTGAAGCTCTTGGTCATGGACGCGATCCGGAACACTGTCTGGGCGTCGGGCGCGGGCCCGCCTATCCACCGCTCGCCCAGCCCGCCCGCGTGAACCAGCTCGCCGTCGGCGACCACGCCATACGCCAGCCCCGGCTGGCTGCCACTCGCCGCGAACCAGGCAGCCGCGATGTCATCGACCGCGGCGGCGCCAATCCGCACGGTGCTCACCCGT
>JASHPF010000183.1 GCA_030038295.1 Streptosporangiaceae bacterium | reverse complement strand
GGACCTCATCGGCCTGGTAGGCGAGGAGCCCGAAGGGACCGACGAAGGTCTCTGATACCCAGGGGAACGAGGCATCGAGCACGCCCATGATGTCCTCACCCTCCAGCCCGACGACCTCGCGATAGAACCGGTCGAAGAACACCGTATGGCGCGCCTCGTCCTCGATCTGGGCGGCAATGTGGAGCTTCTCCTCCTCGCTCGCTCCGATCATGAACACGGGCAGCTCGATCTCGACCTGCCGCTCGCCGTGATGGAAACCGGACGAGACGGCGATGAACGACTGGCGCTCGTCCTCGCTCATTTTCTCCGTCCAGTCGATCTTGTCCTGGGTGAAGTCCAGGTCGTACACGTCCCAGCGCTGCTTCAGGTACTTCCGGTACAGCGTCGTGAAGTCCGGCAGGGACTTCAGATCCTTGTGCACGTACTCGATGACGTCGTCGATGTCGACGGCCAGGACCGACTGAAGATCGGATTCCTCGATCTCGCGGACCTGCTCCTCGCTCAGCGCTCGCGGGCCCTCGCGCAGCACGGCCGTGGGGCTCTTTCGGTCTGTCATGCGGCTCCCTCCTCCAAAACTTCGCGGCGCCCAGCGGCGCGCGCTATCCGCCCTGTCGTGTCATCTCGTCAAGCTGCGCCGGCCGGCCGTCGGCCGACGGCGCCAGGCTGCTGACCACGCGTGCCAGCAGGGCTGCCCACTCCTGGTCATCCACCGGATGCAGGTCGGCAGGCAGCAGGGCGCTGCCGAAGGCAAGCAGCAGGCAGAAGTGGGCCAGCGCGGACGGCGACAGCGCGCCGTCCACCTCGCCACCGGCCTGCCCCGCCTCGATCAGGGCGGCCAGCCAGTCGGCCCGCTCGGCGGTGTAATCCCGCATCGGCCCGGCAACGTCGTTGTCCCGGCGCGCCGCGATGAGCGCCTCCACGACCAGGTAGCCGCGGGCATCGCAGCGGCGCGGCAGCGAGCAGCCGACCTGCAGCAGCAGCTCGGTCACGGACCGGCCGGGATCGGCGGCCAGCAGATCCGCCAGCACTCGCCTGCCGTGCGTCCGCAGCGCGGCCAGCAGCAGCTCCGCCTTGGAGTGGAAGTGCGTGTACAGCGCGCCGTTGCTGACCCCGGCGGCCGCGGCGATGTCCGCGACCCGGGTGCCGTCATAGCCGCGCTCGGCGAACACGTCGGCCGCCGCGCGCAGCAGGCGCTCGCGCGTCTGGTCCGCCGTGACGCCGGCGATTCGGCCCATAGCGGTATTAAAATTCTCTTCATTTGATTGGTCAATGACGGGCGGCCGCGAATTCGCGGCGCACCCGGCGGCCGCGGCCGCGACACGGTTACGCACAGCTATGAATTGATTGCCAAACGTGAGACAGTGCCCGTGACTGTTCAGCGCGATCAGCCGGGGCGGCTCGCGTCAGCCGCCAGCGAGGGCCGGGAGACAGCACGTGCGTGAGACAGACGGGGGGCCGGGGCAGCCCGGCGAGGGCTGGACCGCGTTCCGGCACTTACTGGCGGCGGTGCAGCAGGCGCTCAGCCTGCCAGCGCCGGCTCGGGCCGGCGACCGGCTGGCGTACCTCACGCTGCTCGACCTGCGGACCGGTATCGCCCTGGCCAGCATCGGCCGGCTCCTCGCTGACCCGCACAGCGGCGAGCTCGACTTTCTGTCCGAGGGCGATCACATCCTGCACCAGATCGCTGACCTGCCGCCCGGCGGCTACCGGCACGAGCCCGACCTGCCCTGACCCGCTCCTGCGGGCGCCTGCCGAGCCCGTTGCCGTGCGCACGTGGCGGACAATGGCGAAGATGACAGCGTGAGATCGACGGGGTTCGTCAGGTCAGCGACCCGGCTGGCACCGGTGCCGTTCCTGCCGGAGCTCAGCATCTACCAGGCCGACGACATCTACGCGCTGTGGGCGCGGACCGAACGCGAGCTCGGCCGGGCTGGGCTGCCGCCGCCGTTCTGGGGCGTGCCCTGGCCCGGTGGCCAGGCGCTGGCTCGGTACCTGCTCGACCACCCCGCCGTGGTGAGCGGCCGGAGCGTGCTAGATCTCGGCTCAGGCTCCGGCCTGGTCGCCATCGCGGCCGCGAAGGCCGGCGCGGCCAGCGTCATCGCCAGCGAGACCGACCCGATCGCGGTGGCTGCTATCGGCCTCAACGCGGCGATCAACGGCCTGCCCGCACCGGTCTGCGTGGGCAGCGTCTGCGGCACGGGCCGCGGCGCGGACGGCTCCGCCCGCACCGCCGACGCTGGCGCCCGGCCCGTGGCCGGCGTCATCGTCGCTGACGTCATCGTCGCGGGCGACGTCTGGTACGAGCGGGATCTGGCCGAGCAGGTCGCCGGCTACCTCGACGCGGCGGCGGCCGCCGGTGCCCACGTCCTGACCGGCGACATCGGCCGCAGGTACTTCCCGCGCGGCCGGTATCGGTGCCTCGCGAGCTATGAGGTCCCGGCGAGCGTGGCGCTGGAGGGCAAGCAGGCGCTCTGTGCTTCCGTGTGGCAGGCCACCGGGACAGCCGACCCGCCCGAGTGCTGACCTGGTGTGGCCGGGCGGCTCGCCGGGCAAGCCTTGGGTTGGCTTGGAGCACGGCCGGTCTGCCGACCATCGGAGGGTTCGAATCGATGGAGTACCTCGTCACCATGACCACCCACGTACCACCGGGCACACCCGACAGCGAGGTCGACGATGTCCGCGCGCGTGAGGCCGCGCGCTCCCGCGAGCTCGCGGCGCAGGGAAATCTGCGCCGGCTCTGGCGGCCGCCGCTGCAGCCCGGCGAGTGGCGCACCCTCGGGCTATTCGCCGCCGCCGACGACGACGAGCTCGGCCGGGTGCTCGCGTCGATGCCGCTGCGCGTGTGGCGGACCGACGAGGTCACACCCCTGTCGCAGCACCCCAACGACCCGGACGCCGAGGCCCGCAACGGCTGGCCGGAGTTTCTGACCACCTTCACCAGGGTCGTCCCGGCCGGCACACCGAGCCAGGCGGTTACGGACGCGGAGGCGCGGGAAGCAATCCGCACCAAGGAGCTCGCCGGGCAGGGTCACCTCGTGCGGCTGTGGAGGCTGCCTGGTCAGGGCCGCGCACTGGGCCTCTGGCGGGCCAGAGACACCGCTGACTTGCAGCAAGCACTGGCATCGCTGCCGCTGCACGGCTGGCTGACCATCGACGTCACGCCGCTGACCGAACACCCGAGCGACCCGGCGATTGGCGGCTGACCGGCGTGGCGGATAAGGACCGACCGGTCGCGATCATTACCGGTGGCTCTCAGGGCATCGGCGCCGGCCTCGTCGCCGGGTACCGCGAGCGGGGCTGGGCCGTGGTGACCAACGCCCGCACCATTGCGCCGTCATCGGACCCAGCCGTGGTCACCGTCGGTGGTGATCTCCAGGACGCCGCGACCGCCGACCGCATCGTCGGCGCCGCGCTTGACCAGTTCGGCCGCCTCGACACGCTGGTCAACAACGCCGGCCTGTACCTGAGCAAGCCGTTCACTGACTACACGGCCGACGACTACGCGACCGTCGTCGGGGTCAACCTGACTGGGTTCTTCCTGCTGACCCAGCGTGTCATCGCGGAGATGCTGAAGGGGTCCGGCGGGCACGTCGTCAACATGGCGGCCACCGTCGCCGAGCGCGCCAACTCTGCAGTGCCGGAGGTGCTCGCCGCGCTCACCAAGGGCGGCATCGCATCCGCCACCCGGTCCCTCGCGATCGAGTACGCCTCCCGTGGGATCCGGGTCAACGCGATATCTCCCGGCATCATCCAGACGCCGCTGCACGCCGCGGACAGCTATGCTGCCAGCGCCGCGCTGGTACCGGTCGGCCGGGTCGGCCAGGTCAGCGACGTGGTCCGGGGCGTCCTGTTCCTCGAGTCCTCGCCCTACATCACCGGCGAGATCCTGCACATCGACGGGGGGCAGAGCGCCGGCCACTGACCGCGCTCGGGGCACGGGCGCATGCGGGTCCGGCCCGCGGCCGCCTACCCGCCTACCCGGCGAGGGCGCCGGGCGAGCCGGCGTCGTACTCGGCGATCCAGCCCTCGCCGCGCCCGGTGACGTCCGCGCCGAGGCGCTTGCGGACCGCGATGGCCACATCCCGCCGCAGCGCTGCGATCGGCGAGACGAGGTGATTGTCGTCGCCCCGGGCGCGCGCGGTGAGCACGACCCGGCTGGCCCGCGGCCGTCGGGAGCGCTCGTACAGCAGGAGCGCGCCGACCGGATCGTCGTCGAGCCTGGCCAGCGCGGCGGCGAGCACGCAGGCATCCTCGATAGCCTGCCCGGCTCCCTGGCCGAGGTAGGGCAGCATCGGATGCGCGGCGTCGCCCAGGATGGTCGTCCTGCCCTTCGTCCACGCCGGGATCGGGTCGCGGTCGTAGAGTGCCCACTTGTACCAGATGTCACCCGCCGCGAATATCTCCTGCAACGACGGGTGCCACCGGCGGTACCGGTCGAGGATCTCGCGGCGGTCGCACTGGGCGATCCAGGACTCGTGCTGGTAGGTCGCGTCCTCGTAGTGGGCGACTACGTTGACGAGCTCGCCGCGGCGTACTCCGTAGATGACCAGCGTGCCGTGCGGGCCGAGCCACAGGCCCTCGTACGGCTCGATCCTGCGGGCCGGCAGGTCCGCGACGGGGATGACGCTGCGGTAGCAGATCTTCCCGGTGAACTGCGGCGCGTCCGGTCCGAACAGGCTTGTCCGGACCGCGGAGTGGATTCCGTCCGCACCGACGACGAGGTCGGCCTCGATCTCGGAGCCGTCGGTGAAACGAGCCGCGGCGCTGGCTTGCCCGGTCGTCACCGCCTCGCAGCGGGCACTGAGCGTCACCACGTCGGCGGGAACCGACTGGGCGAGGACGTCGAGCAGGTCCGCCCGGTGGATGGTGCAGCCGTTCGCCCCGAACCGCTGCGCGGCCAGCGTGGCGTCCGTCTTCGAGATCATCCGGCCCTTCCAGGTCCGCAGCAGCTGGAACGGGGCCTGGTACCCGATCGACCGGACCGGAGCCTCGAGGTCGAGCCACCGCAGTGCCTTCATCGCGTTCGGGCCGAGCGCGACCCCGGCGCCGATCTCCTTGAGTTCCGGTGAGGACTCGTAGACGTGCACCTCGAAACCCCGGCGGAGCAGCGCCCGTGCTGCGGTCAGTCCGCCGATGCCGCCCCCGATTACGGCTATCCGCAGCGTGCGATTCACGTTCCACTCCCGATCACTAACCGGACACGGCGCCGCGCTCAGGTTATGTCCGCCGGGCCCGCTCGTGCCTGCCGACGGTTCACCGCGCGGCGTAGCCGGTGACCTTCTCGACGGTCATCCGCACCGCGACGCGGACCGCTCCCGGCCGGTCGGGACCGGGATCCCTGCCGTCGTACTTCCAGGAGAGCCGCGTATCGAGCCGACGGCCGACGTCCGGGCTCATGGTCACCCGGCCGCGCAGCTCGACATAGTTCTCGGGGTCGGCGGAGTCGATCACCGTGACGCTGACCCGGGGGTCACGCACCATGTTCCGGTGCTTCACGCGTCCCGCTACGGTCGAGAAGAGCAGGTCGGTGCCATCGCGACCGACCCACACGACGGAGGTCTGCGGGCTACCGTCGGGGTTGACGGTCGCGAGGACCGCGTAATTGCGTCCGGCCAGCAGCCGGACCGTCGCATCGCTGAGCGGATAGGGCACTCCGGCACGCTAGCAGCCCCCCGTCGACCGCCCCGGGCTGCCTCATCGCCCTTTTCAACGCCAGCAGCCCGCTGAACGTCATCACCCGTCCGCTTGCGGGCGACGACCGGCCAGGTCAGCGGGGATAGCTGAGGAAGCGGGCAGGGAACGGGCTCGTTTCCGCTCGCGGTAGAAGAACGCGGTCGCGATGCCCTGGGGCTGGGACAGCATGACGATGAGCAGCAGGGCAGCCGCCAGTGAAAACCACTCGCCCTGCAGGCCGAACCAGTCCTGCAGCGCGAAAGCGGCCAGGCCGGAAGTAAAGATCAGGCCACCGAAGATCGCGCCTGCCACGGTCGTGATGCCGGAGATGTAGGCGAACGCGATCAGCGCCAGCGACGTGAACGTGTCGTAGGTCGTCGGCGTGATCCAGCCGGTCTGGTAGGCCAGCAGCACGCCGCCGACGCCGGCGACGCCGGCCGACAGCGCGAAGCCCAGCAGTTTGGTCATCGGGACGTTGACGCCCGCCGCGCCGGCCGCCCGCTCGTTCGCACGCACGGCCAGCATGTCCTGGCCGAGTGCACTGCGGCGCAAGTTACCCACCCCAAGCGCGACGACGCACAGCACCAGCAGCACGAACCAGCTGAACAGCGGGCTCGGCTCGGCGCCGTCGAGGCCGGGCAGCGACGCGTTCGGACCGAAGCTGAACCCGAACAGTGACGGCGGCGGCACGGTCACCCCGGCGCCACCGCCGAAGCTGCTGTTCCCGAACCAGAAGGCCTCGATCGCGACCGCCGCGGCCAGGGTCACCACGGCCAGGCTGACGCCGCGTATCCGCAGCGCCGGGATACCGCAGAGGAACCCAAGCAGCGTCGCGCCGAAGACGCCCATGATCGGCGCCCAGGGGAAGCCGATGCCGAAGTAGGTGGCAAAGTCCGAGACCGCGAATCCCGCCGCGCCGCCGAGCGCGAGCTGGACCACTGACACCTGCCCCAGGTAGCCGGTGATGATCACCAACGACAGCAGCAGGACTGCCCAGATCAGGGACGTCGTCAGGGCAGCACGGAACGCGGCCGGCAGCAGCGGCAGCGCGACCGCCGCGATCGCGCCGTAGGTCACCGTGCTGCGCACCGGATGCCTCGGCGTGGGCGCTCGCGGCAGGCGGCGCTCCAGCACGTCCCCTCTGGCGGTGATCTTCCCGCCGCGGAAGAACATCGCGACCACCAGGATGAGGAAGGACAGCAGTTCCTGCCCGCCAGGGATCGGGATGCCAGGCAGACCTTGGTTCGGGAACCAGGACTGGGTCGTGGCGTAGAGCAGCAGCGACTCGCCCACGCCGATGAGGATGCCGGCGATGAACGTGGTGCCGAACGACGTGAACCTGCCAAAGATCGCCGCGGCCAGGCCCGGCACGATCAGCAGCGGCAGCGTCGTGGAGTCCACCTCGATAACCGAGGCGCCCAGCAACCCGACGACGCCCATGAGCACGCTCATCAGAACGGTGTTAACCAACGACAGGGCGTCCGGCGAAAGCCCCATGAGCGTGGCGTGCGTCTCGTTCTCGGCCGCTGCCCGCGTGGCGGTGCCGAACTTCGTCCAGCGGTACACCACGATGAGCGCGAGCGTGATGACGAGCAGGATGCCACCGATGACGAAGTTGTACACCGGGACCGGCTCGCCGCCGATGCGGACGTTCTCGGTCGGCAGGATCGTCGGCTGCGGCCGGGCCGCCGGGCCGAAGACCAGCACGACGCAGGCCTGGCAGGCGAGCAGGACACCGAGCGCGGCGATCAGCTTGGCCAGCGGCGTGCCGGTCCGCTGCGGCCGGACCACCAGCAGGTCGAAGGCCACGCCCACGACGGCCGCGAACAGCAGCGTCAGGATGACGGCCGGGGCCGTGGGCAGGCTCGCAAACTGGCCAAGGCGGATTGCCCAGAAGAAGAACCCGGCCAGCATCGCGATCGCGCCGGCCGCGAGGTTGATGACGCCGGCGCCGCGGTAGCTGAGCACGACGCCTATCCCGATGCCGGAGATGAGGCCGCCTGATCCGATCCCGAGCAAACCGAACGCGACGACCACGCCCATCCGGCGGCTGCCCTCCTGCAGGGTTGACGATGCGGTCCGAAGATCCGCTTTGTGTCGCAGTATGCACGGCGCGGTGATCGAGGCGCGTTGGCGTCCGGACCAAAACGGCGACTGACTACCCTGGGGCGCCGCTGCTGCGCGCCCGCGCGCTAGCGGGCGGGCGCCGCGACGGCCGCCCAGCGCCCGGCGCGGCACGTCACCACGACCGGGTGGCCGAAGCAGCTGCTGACCAGCTCGGTGCGCAGGACGTCCCGGGCGGCACCGGCAGCCACCAGCCGACCGGCACGCAGCAGCAGCGCGTGGGTCGTGCTGGCTGGCAGCTCCTCCAGGTGATGCGTCACCAGCACGGTCGCGAGACCCGGCAGCCGTTCGCGCAGCTCGACCATGCTGGCGATGAGCTGCTCGCGGCCCGCCACGTCCAGGCCGGTGGCCGGCTCGTCCAGCAGGAGCAGCCTGGGCTCGGCCATCAGCGCCCGCGCGATCAGCGCGCGGCCGCGCTCGCCCTGGGACAGCACGCGCCACGGCGCGTCAGGCCGGCCGCCGAGGCCCATCAGCTCGATCAGCTCCGCGACGCGGGCCAGCTCGGCCGGGCTGGTCTCGCGCCGCTGCACGAGCTGGATGGTGCCGGTGACGCCGGTAAGCACCACCTCGCGCACCGTGCGCTGTGGGTCGACCGGGTGGTGCGGGCTGACGTGACCAATCCACGGCCGCAGGCTGAACACGTCCACCCGCCCGAGGCGGTGCCCGAGCAGCTCGACCTGCCCCCTGGTCGGGTAGGCGTAGCTCGCCATGATCTGCAGCAGCGCGCTCTTCCCGGCCCCGTTCGGCCCGAGCAGGGCCCAGTGCTCGCCGGCCCGGATTGTCAGACTGACCTGCTCAAGCAGCAGCGCGTCGTCGCGGATCAGGTCTACGCGAGCCGCCTGGAACACGACGCGCGGGCCGGCAGCGACGGTGGGGGCGGCCATGTCGCCCGATCGTACCGGGGTCGAAGTTACGCATTTCAGGCCGGGCAGCGATCACATGTCGGGCATCCGTGGGCAACCGGGCGACTCCGCCCTCGCGGCCGACCCGCCAGTCCGCGGACGCCGTCGGCCGGCAAGCATGCGTGGATGGCACAGGCACGAATCCTGTCGGGTCCGCCGCCTCCCGCGACTCCCCGGCTGCGGCGGCAGATGTGGCGGCAGGGCCCGCTAGCCGGCCGCTATGCGCCGTCCGCCGCGATGGTCATCTTGTTCCTGGTCCCCTACCTGGGCCTGTCGGCCGCGCTGCAGCCGCTGACGCCCATCATCGCCGGCCAGCTGCACATGAGCCGCCAGGCGATCAGCCTGACCGGGGGCCTGGCGAATGCTGCCTACGCGGTCGGCACCGTGCTGGCGGTGCAGCTGGCCCAGCTCCTGCCGCAACGCCGGCTGCTGCTCGGCTACGCCAGCGGCCTGGTGATCGGCTCGGTGCTGGCGGCCGCTGCGGTCGGCCCTGGCATGTTCATCGCAGGGCACGTGCTGCAGGGCCTGTGCACCAGCATGCTGCTGATCGCCGCGGCGCCGCCGCTGTTCCTCGGCTTCCCGGCGGCCAAGCTGCGCTGGACCGCGGTGATCCTGAACATGTGTATCTTCGGGGCGGTCGCGGCCGGGCCCCTGGTCGGGGGCGCTCAGGCGTCGTTCCACGCCTGGCGCCCGCTGTTCTGGATCGTGGCCGGGATCGCCGCGACCGGGCTGCTGATGTCGCTGCTGACCTTCCAGGACGCGCCTCCGGCCGACCCCAGCGCGCCCAGGGACGGGCTCGCCATCGGCCTGGCCGCGACCGGCTCGGTGGCGGCGTTCTGGGGCGCCTCGGAGCTCCTCACCCACAGGTTCGGAGCTCCGGTCGCGCTGATTCCGCTGATCGTCGGCCTGGTCCTGATCGCCGCCCTGTGGATCTACCAGTACAACGCCAGGCGACCGCTGCTGACGGTGCGCGCCCTGGCCAGCACGATCCCGGTGAGCGGGGTCATTGTCGCGGTTTGCGCGGCCGCGGCGGCCACCTCGGCGATAGCGCTGACCGCTGCCGTCCTCGCCCCCCGCTACCCGCCGCTGCACCTCGGCCTGCTGTACGTGCCCGAGTTGGTCGCGGCCGTCATCACCGCCGTCGCCTTTGGCGCGGTGTTCAACAATCGCCTGATCCACTACTTCGCCCTGACCGGGATGGCGTTCCTGGTAGCCGGGATCCTCGTGCTCCGCAGCACCATCCCGCCGACGGAAACCCGCGTGCTGGTCGGCTCGGGGCTGATCGGCGTGGGCATCGGCGCCTCCGTGACGCCGGCGCTGTTTCTGGCCGGCTTCTCGCTCCGCTCGGCCGCCATCCAGCGGGTCTTCGCGATCCTGGAGCTGCTGCGCGCGGTGGCGGCGTTCCTCATCGTGCCGATCCTGCTGCACTTCGCCACCACGCTGACCGGCCTGCCGACCGCGGCGATGAGCACCGCGCTCTGGGTCTGCTTCTGCGTCGCGGCGGGCGGGGCCGTCGTCGGCATCCTGCTCTACCTGCTCGGCCGGGTGCGACCGCCCGCTCCGGCGCTGGACCGGTGGATGGGCGGTCAGGAGCCGGCCTGGGACTCCCCGCCGCTGCTGGCCGCGCTCCGCACCGGCAGGGTCCGGCCGGCCCTCGCCGCGACCGCGGCCGCCGCG
>JASHPF010000182.1 GCA_030038295.1 Streptosporangiaceae bacterium | reverse complement strand
TCGACGCCGGGCGCATCGCCGGCTGCCAGGTGGCCGTCGCCCGCCACGGTCAGCTCGGCTACCTCCGGTCGTTCGGCTGCCGGGACCTCGAACGCGGCCTGCCGGTCGAGGACGACACGATCTGGCGCATCTACTCCATGACTAAGCCGATCACCGGCGTGGCGCTGATGTCGCTGTACGAGCGCGGCCTGTTCCAGCTGAGCGACCCGGTGACCCGCTACATCCCGCAATGGCGCGACCTGAAGGTGCGCGAACGAGCAGCGGATGGTACTGAGCGGCTCGTCGAGCCGGCGCGGCCGATGACGGTGCGCGACCTGCTCATGCACATGTCCGGTCTCGGTTTCGGCGGCGGCCCGACGCTGCAGGAGCGGTTCTCCAGCGACCGCAGCCAGGCGTCCGTGCCGGGGCTGCGGCGGGGCCGCGGTGCCACGCTGGCGACGATGGCGGACCACTACGCCGGCTACCCGCTGGAATTCCACCCCGGCACGCACTGGCTGTACTCGGTCTCAACCGACGTCTGCGCGCGGCTCGTCGAGATCATGTCCGGGCAGCGGTTCGACGACTACCTGCGGGCCACGATCTTCGAGCCGCTTGGCATGGACGACACCGCCTTCAGCGTGCCGGACGACAAGGTGGACCGGTTTGCGGCCTGCTACCGGCGGGACGCGGGCAAGCGGCTCGTCCTGGCCGACGATCCGCAGCGCAGCGGGTACCGGCAGGAGCCCTCGTTCCTGTCCGGCGGTGGCGGGCTGGTGTCGACGACCGGTGACTACCTGCGGTTCTGCCAGCTGCTGCTGAGCGGCGGTGAGCTGGATGGCGTGCGCATCCTGGGGCGCAAGACCGTCGAGCTGATGACCGCCAACCACCTGCCGGGCGGCCAGGACCTGCAGGCGTTCGCGCTGCCCGGCGGATACGGCGAGGTGGGGTTCGCCGGCATGGGCTTCGGCCTCACCGTCGCGGTCGCGAAGGAGCCCGCGGCCACGCAGGTCATTGGCTCGCCCGGCGAGTACATGTGGGGCGGCGCGGCGTCCACCATCTTCTGGGTGGATCCGGCGGAGGACCTCGCGGTCGTGTTCATGACCCAGCTGCTGCCGTCAGGCACGTTCAACTTCCGCGGACAGCTCAAGGCGCTGGTCTACCCCGCGCTCGCCGACTGACTGCGGCGGCCCGCGTGACCGGCGCGGGCGAGTCGGCCCTTGACCGCGTGGTCGTCGGCTGCCCAGACTGAAATTGTCAGACAATGTGCGGCTGCCCGCGGACGGCGGCGGGCCGGGAAGGGGACGGGACGTGCAGACGAGCGAGCAGATCGCCGACATGTTGCGTGGCTACGGAGTCAGCCATTTCTTCTTCGTGCCCGTCATCCTCCCGGAGGCGATGAAGCGGATGTCGGCGATCGGCATCACCCCGGTGATGTGCCACGGCGAGAAGGCGGCGGCCTACATGGCCGATGGCTACGCGCGGGCGAGCGGGAGAGTCGGCGTCTGCGGCGCGCAGGCCATCGGCTCGTCGAATCTGGCCGCCGGGCTGCGCGACCCGTACATGGCGTGGGTGCCGGTCGTGGCGCTGTCCGGCGTGCCGAGCGCTGCCACCCGGCACCGGAACCTGTACCAGGACGTCGACGATCACGGCGCGTTCGAGTCGGTGACCAAGTGGACCGGGCACGTGCCCGATGACAGCCGGTTCCCCGATCTGCTGCGCCAGGCGTTCCGCACCGCTGCCAGCCCCGCGTGCCGTCCTGTGCACCTCGAGATCGCGGGGGCGACGGGCGCCACCGGCGACGCGCCTGCGGCCGGCGATGGCCGGGCCGAGGCTCGCTACGGCCACGCGCCGAGCGACCGGCCGCAGGCCGATCCGGCCGCGGTGGCCCGCGCGCTGTCGGTGCTGGCGGCGGCGCAGCGCCCGGTCGTGCTCGCGGGAAACGGCGTGGCCAGGTCCGGTGCCGAGGCAGCGGTGCGGGAGTTCGCCGAGGCTGCCGGGGTGCCCGTGGTGATGAGCCTGAACGGCATGGCGACGCTCCCGTACCAGCACCCGCTGTATCACGGCGTGGTCGGGCACTACGGTGCCGACGGCGCTAACAGGGTGCTGCTCGAGGCGGACGTCGTCGTGGTGCTGGGCTCCTCGCTGGGCAGCATGACGACCGGGAACTGGACGCTCATACCGGACGGCGCCGCGATCATCCAGGTTGACGCCAGGGGAGAGGAGATCGGCCGGAACTTCCCGGTGGAGGTGCCGCTGGTCGCCGACGTCCGGGCCGCTGCCGGGCAGCTGGCCGCCGGCGTGTCGGCAAAAGCGCCACCGGCGTGGCGTGATCGGGTCGCACAGATCCGCGCCGACTGGCGGCGCGAGATCGCCGATGCGGAGTCCTCGGCGGCCGTGCAGATCCGCCCGGAGCGGCTGTTCGCCCAGGTGGCGGCCGAGATGGCCGATGGCGGCATCATCGTCGGGGACACCGGCCATGTGGGGGCGTGGAGCGCCCGCCACATCCAGCTGCGGGATGGGCAGACAATGATCCGCGCGGCCGGCTCGCTCGGCTGGAGCCTGCCCGCGGCGATCGGCGCCAAGTGCGCGCTGCCCGACCGGGAAGTCATCTGCCTCACCGGCGACGCGGGTTTTTACTACCACATCGCCGAGCTGGAGACCGCTCGCCGGTACGGCGTCACCGTGATCGTCGTGGTCAACAACAACCGGTCGATGAACCAGGAGGCCAGGCTCTGGGACGCGGGCAATGCCGACCAGGAAAAGAACTGGAGCTTCACCGACGCCAGCTTCACCGACGTAGCCCGCGGATTCGGCTGTCACGCCGAGCGAGTCGACGATCCGGCCGATTTCGCCGCTGCGCTCGAGAAGGCGCGCGCCTCAGGCCTGCCGGCCGTCATTGACGTCCGGACCGACCCGGCAGTCGTCGCCCCGCCGAGCTACGGTCCCGCCGCATAGGCGGCCGGGCGGCCGGCGGTCGCGGGTCGACGGCCGGTGGTGGCCAGTCGGCGAATCTCAGCGGTGCAGGCTGGTGCAGCTGAACGTGTTGGCGAGCGTGCCCTTTCCCCACCAGTTCGGGAAGGTAACGGTGATCGTCCCGGCCGGGTCGCGCTGGCAGTGCCGAAGCCATGCGTCAGCGGTCAGTACCCAGTCAGAGCCAGGTCCGGAGAGGCGGCGAACGGGATATCGGAAGTCCGTGACCCAGCCGACACCCAGGACCGCTACCAGCGCGGCGACCGCAACCATGGCTCTCGGGCGCGGCCACCAGCGGCGCGCGAAGCCGTCGGCCGCTACGATCAGCGCGGCATCGAGCAGCAGGATGGGCAGCGTCGAGTACCGGGCGCCGTGTTCCACCGTGATCGTGACAAGCAGGCCCGGGCCGCCCCAGGCGAGGACCCCGCAGAGGCCGGCGAAGACGAGCCCTGTCGCCACGGCCAGAATCACGAACACCCGGCTGGGCCTGGACTGGGTGACCAGCACGGCGGCCAGGACGACGGCGAGGAAGCCGCCCGCGATCGCGGTCGCGCCGGTCAGCCCGGCGATGTCGCGCAGGTGCCAGGACAGGTGCCAGCCCAGCGCGGGCAGCAGCACATCGTGCGCGTAGTAGAGCACCGCGTTGACCGGATGGTGCGGCCGAAGCCGGGAGCGGTGGCTCGCGAGGATCACGAAGAGCTGGAGCACGCAGCCGAGCGCCCAGCCCAGGGTCGCCGCGTGCTCGCGGATGCGCCGGGGGACCGCGATCGCGCGGGCTGCGAACAGCGGCGCGAAGACCAGCCCCAGCGACGTCGAGGCCGCAGCGAAGAACGCGACCACCGCGGCGGCCGACGCCCCGGACCGCGTCCGGGGCCGCCATAGCGCCGCCCAGAACAGGGCGACGAGCAGGTACCAGATCGAGTTGACGGCGTTGTCGGCGATTTCGAGCTGGGCCACCGGCAGCAGCACCACGGACAGTCCGAGCAGGGCACGCAGCCAGCGGGAGCCGACCTGCCCTGCGCTCGCGTGGTAGGTGAACAGGCCGCACCCGGACGCGACGAGCGCACCGCCGGCCGCGAAGACGACCGACGCGTACCTGATCGGCACCAGCGCCGCGACCTGGGCGATCACGCGCGGGACCAGCTGCAGGTAGCCCGCGTACGACTGGAGCAGGTGCCACGGATGCGCGAGCGCCTGGGGCAGGTACAAGCCAGGGTCCTCGGCATAGACGCTGTCCCAGGTCGGCCGGCCGCCGATGCGCTCCAGCATGACCAGCGCCCCGAGAGCCACCACGACGACCTGGACGACGATGAGCGCGGAGCGCGCGGCGGCGCCTAGCCGGGCGCGCGGCTCGCCGGGGGCCGGGAACAGGTCGGCCAGCAGTGCCCGGAAGCCGCGGTCGGCGACCTGGGCGGTCGCTCCGGCCCCGGCCTGGCCGGGTGCCTGGAGCTGCGGGGCGGACACGGCTGGAACCTATCACCCGGCCGAACGTGCCGCGTGCGGTTGCACGCCGGGCCGGACTGGCGAGGTCGCCGCGGGCTCCGGCGCCCGCCCGGCGCGTCGCTGGCCCGCGCCGTGGTGGTCGGCGCGGAAATGTGATATCTCCCCGCCGTGGCCGTCGCCGCCCGCCCGCAGCGACTCATCGCCACCGGGCTCGGCGGACCCTGCCTTGCCCGGATGGCTCAGGACCGGCGGGCTCAGGCTCGGACCGGACCCGGTGCGCGCCGGCCGACCACGGTGACGCGGCTTGCGTCGCCGTCGGGCCGCGCGCGCACGCGCGGAGCCGGACAGCGCGCCACGGGCCCGGGCCGGCCACGCCAGCCGGCGGCGCACGCGGCACGCTGCCCAGCTCGTCCGCCCAG
>JASHPF010000020.1 GCA_030038295.1 Streptosporangiaceae bacterium | reverse complement strand
CCGATATCCGGGACGCCGGCGCCGTCCGGGCTGCCTGCGCAGGTGCCCGTTTCGTGTTTCACCTGGCGGCGATCTACCGCTTCTGGGCGCGCGACCCGCGGATCTTCTATGACGTCAACGTCGGCGGGACGCTCAACGTGCTCAACGCCGCCCGGGCCGCAGGGTGCCAGCGGCTGGTATTCACCTCCACCGTCGGGGTCCTAGGGCTGGGCGGGACGAAGCAAGGCAGGCCGGCCGACGAGACGTGCTACGCCGAGATCGCGCATCTGTCCGGCCCCTACAAAAGATCGAAGTTCGTCGCCGAGCACGAGGTGCTCAGGGCGTGCGCCGAAGGGCTGGACCTGTGCATCGTGCTGCCGACCGCTCCGCTGGGGCCCGGCGACATCGGCCCCACCCCGACAGGCAAGCTCGTGCTCGACTTCCTCAACGGCAAGATGCCCGCGTTCACCGATACTGCCATGAACGTCATCCACGTCGACGATCTCGGGCTGGGCCATCTGGCCGCCCTCGAACGCGGCGCCACGGGCCGGAGCTACATCCTGGGCGGGGAAAACCTGCCGATGCAGGCGATTCTCCAGACGCTGGCCGATTACTCCGGCCTGCCCATGCCGCGGCTGCAGATCCCGCCGGCGCTGGCGGTGACAGCCGGCGCGGCCTCCAGCCTGATTCAAGGCCGGCTGCTGCGCAGGGAGCCCCGCGTGCCGCTCGACGCCGCGCGCATGTCCGCGACGAAAATGATCTTCAGCGACCAGCGCGCCCGCACGGAGATCGGCCACACGTCGCGGCCGGCACGCGAGGCGATCGAGGAATCGGCTCGCTGGTTCGCCGACAACGGCTACGTCACAGCCAGCCGGCGTACCGCGATCAGGTGGCGGGAATAGGGTGCGCGTGAACCGGCCACGCCAGCCCCGATTCGCGGCCATCTTCGTCCGCGTGGTGACCGGTTCCACCGGTGCCGGGGATCAATATGGGCCTTGAGTGCACGGTGGGCAGCGAACCGGACAGCTAGAGTGCGCGGGCGGCTCAGCGCGGAGCTGGCGTCTTGGCGTTGATGAAGACGGCGATGGGCACTGCCGCCGCGATAGTGATGATTGCGCCCCACATCATGGCGACGGTGAATCCGTGGACGGTGGCGGTGATGACGCCTGCCGTGACGTGGGCGGCCAGGTAGCTGGCCGTCGCGGCGACGGCGATGGTGTTGAGCAGGGCGGCGCCGATCGACGAGCCGAGTTGGCTGGCGGCGCTGGTCCCGGCACCGGCTGCGCCGGCGTCAGACGGGAGGACGCCGCCGAGGGCAGTGTTGAGCGTGGCTGGACCGGCGACGCCGGTGCCGAGGCCTTCGATGATCGTGGCGAGAAGGACGAGCGGCAGGTAGTGGCTGTGCGGGGTGAGCCAGATGAGCGGGACCAGCCCGGCGGCCTCGACCACGATGCTCCCGGTGATGAGCCACCGCGGCGGCACCCGGACCATGAGCAAGCGAGCGAGGAGCGCAGAGCCGACGGCGCCGGCGAGGGCGAACGGGATCAGCGCGAGCCCCGTACGCAGCGCCGAGTAGCCCATGACCGCCTGGAGCTGGTAGGTCAGGATCAGCATCATGCCAAAGGTGCTGAGCGCGTTGACGATCAGTCCGATCATCGCCAAGCCGCGGTTGCGGTCGAGCACCACCCGAAGCGGCAGGAGCCGGTCGGAGCGGCCAAACTGGCGCGCCACGAATCCGCTGAGCAGGACAACGGCGGCGGCGAGGGAGCCGATGATCTGCCCGGAAGCCCACCCGAGCGAGGAGGCCTCGCCGAGTGCGTAGATGAGGGCGGCCATCCCCGCCGACCCGAGGACGGCGCTCCCGACGTCGATCCGCACGTCCTTCCGGCCTGGGAGAGCCGGCAGGACCCGAGGCGCGCCGACGAGCGCGCCCAGCGAGAACGCGACGTTCACATACAGGCACCAGCGCCAGCTCAGCTCGCTGGTGAGCACGCCCCCGAGGACGAGACCGATCGCCCCCCCAGCGGTCAGGGTGGCGGTGAAGATCCCCATCACCTTGGCCCGCTCGTCTTCGTCGGCGTAGACCCTAACGAGGAGCGACTTGGTCGAGGAGATAAGGACGGCACCGAACGCGCCCTGCACGGCGCGCGCCGCGATGATCATCGCGCCGTCGACCGAAGCGCCGCCGACGGCCGAGGCGCACGCGAAGCCGGCCACGCCGATGAGCAGCGTACGCCGGGCGCCGATGCGGTCGGCCAGGCGCCCACCGAGCAACAGCAGGCCAGCGAGCGCCAGCGTATAGGCGGTCACCACCCACTGGCGGGCCGTGACCGTCAGGTGGAGTCCCGTCTGCACCGACGGCAGGGCGACGAACATGACGGTGGTGTCGATGATCGCCATGAGGTGGGCCGAGGCGATCACCACGAGCGGCCACCAGCCCGCGGGCTGAAGCCGGGGTGCAGCGGGTGAGTCGGGAATCGCCGGGGTGGATCGCATTGCCACGCCTCATGACAACTAAGGAACATCTGTATCTAATAAGGATACAGCCGTATCTAAGCACAGGAGCGGTTAAGATACAAGAGGTCCTAAGGAGCCAGCGTGGCGAGAGCACCCGAGCGGCAGCGGCACAGCGGCGGGAAGACCCGGCGCCGGGGCGCGGCACTGGAGGAGGCGCTGCTCGACGCTGCCTGGGATGAGCTCCAGGAGGCCGGTTATGCCGGCCTGACGATGGAGGCGGTAGCGGACCGGGCGGGCACCAGCCGCGCCGTCCTCTACCGGCGGTGGCGCAGCCGTGCCGAGCTGGTCATCGTGGCCATGCGCCGGCACCGGCCTATGCTCTCGGGCGAGGTGCCCGACACCGGCAGCCTGCGCGGCGACGTGCTTGCCCTGCTCACTCGCGTGTCCGACCGGCTGACCGAACTCGGCCCTGAGACTGTGTACGGCATCCTCGGCGACTACTTCGCCGACACCGAGCTGTTCTCAGCCTTCCAGGAGCAGGTCCTCCACATCGGTGCGGGCGTCATGGCGACCATCCTCAAGCACGCCGAGGAGCGCGGCGAGGTACGACCAGGCATCAGCCCGAGGGTCGCCTCGGTGCCCACCGACCTGTTCCGCCACGAGCTGCTCATCCGCCGCACCCCGCCGACCAGCCGCGTCATCGCCGAGATCATCGACGACGTGTTCCTCCCGCTCGTTCGAGCCTGAGCCGCTCGGCGGGAGACGCTGAAGAGGCGCTGGCGCGCACACGATCGGCAGTCGGCATCGGGCTCAGCGCAGAGCCGCACGCATCGGGTCACAGGGAAACACTGGCGCGCCATGGTCTCAGCACTGTGGCCGTCATGGGTGATTTCGATCTGGTGACCGCGTCGCGCCGAACCGGTGCGAGGTGTTCAGGGGCGCGGCGCCAGCCAGTGCGTCACCGTCACTGGATGAGCAGGGTCGGTCATCGCCCGAATCGCGTCGTATCGCCGCTGGTCTCGGGTGCTGACCCGGGCGTGCTGCAAGACGTGCTCATCCCAGGAGGCGACGACGAACTGCTCGAGGATCCGAGTGGGCTCGCTGATGTCCTGCCAGACTCGCCAGGAGCTTGCGCCGGTGCGGCGGCGGCTGAAGCGCGCGTCCCTGAGGGCTGCGAGCAGATCCTGCTCGCGCTGCGGCAGTGCCCAGTACACGACGCTCACCATCACGGGGCCGCCCGGCGGGCTGTCGGTGGCCAGCTTCGCCGCTGGCCACGAGCCGCCCGGCCGGAGCTCTGCGGCCGGGATGTCCAGGAATCGGTAGCGCAGGCCGGCGAGCGGACTGACCGCCAGCCCGGCGGCGGCGACCAGCACGGCCGAGGACAGCCCGATATCCCTCGCGGCCACGCCGAACGCAACGCTGCCAACCGCGCTGCCACCCTGGAAGATCACCAGCAGGAACGACATGCCCCGAGCCTTCACCCACTGCGGCAGGGTCAGCTGGTACAGCGAGAACAACGTCGACAGCGCCACGATCCACGCCAGCCCACCGATGACGAGGGCTAGGGCGACCAGGGCGGTGATATGGACGAGAGCCTGGATCAGGGCGACGGCTGCAAGACCGGCTGATCCGGCGCTGAGCTGAGCGCCCGGCTTCAACCTGGCGCGCAGCCGCGGCAGCACGGCAGCGCCGCCGAGCGCGCCGAGCCCTGCGCAGCCGAGCAGCAGCCCGTAGCCGCCCGAGCCTAGGTGGAGTTGGGAGTGGGCGGTCAGCGGCAGCAGTGCCCAGATTGAGCTCGCGAAGAAGGTGAACAGTCCCGCCCTGAGCAAGATCGCCCGCAGTGCCGGGCTGGCAGCGACATAGCGACCGCCCGCCCTGACCGCCTCGGCGACGTGCTCCCTGGGCAGGGCGTCCTTCGGCCGGGTGCTGTGCCACCACCAGATGACGGCGAGCACGGCGAGGAAGGTCGCGGCGTTGGCCAGGAAGACGGTGCCGGCGCTGGTGGCCGCCAGCAGCAGTCCGCCGATCGCCGGGCCGATGGCGCGGGCGAGGTTCTGGTTCACCGCGCCGAGCGAGATAGCCTGTGGCCTCTCGGCCGCCGCGACGAGCTCGGGCTGCAGCGTCTGCCAGGTCGGCGAGGTAAGGGCCTGCCCGGTTCCGACCGCGAACAGGAGCGCGAGCAGCACCCACGGCGTCACCAGCCCGGCGATCGCGAGCAGTCCCAGCGCGGTCGCGGCGACCAGCATGACTGTCTGCGTGATCAGCAGGAAGCGACGCCGGTCGAAGAGGTCGCCGATCGTGCCTGCCAGGACCGCGAACAGTACAACCGGCAAGCTGGCTGCTGTCTGGACGAGGGTGACATAAACCGCCGAGCTGGTCAGCGTCAGCATGAGCCACTGGGCCGCGACGGTCTGCATCCAGCTGCCGACATTGCTGACGAGTTCGGCACCCCACATGGCCGCGTACAGGCGGTGACGAAGCGGCGCCCACGCCGATCCCGGCGAAGAACCATCGCCAGTAGCGGCTTCCGACGACAGCGGATTCACCTCCCATCGGGCCGCCAGGCAGCCGCGCGGCGCCGCCGGGCGTTACCCTCGCCCCGCCGGGCGGTGTGTCCCATACGTTCCCGCCACCAGCCCGCTCCAGTCCGGCGGCGGTTGCTCAAAGGCACGTGCAGGCACCACTCGCCCCGGCGGTTGTCGCCAGGGCTCTGCACAACCCCCGGCCTATCGCATCCTCCACCGGATCGACGAGAGCGGCCATGTTGTTCGCGTTCTCGACGTCGATCACCGCTCGAGGATCTGCGACCGGCGGCAAGGGTGATCTTGGCTCGCGGCCCTCAGCCACTGATAGTGCCAGCTGCGTGCCCGACCTCTGCTAGGCGCAACACCGTGCGCGTCGTTCGCGCACGCGCCTGACGCATGCGCCGATGCTCTTGCGATGCAGGTATACGGCGGCAACCAGGAGGGGCGCATGGATCGCCGGCAGGTTTCGAGCGAACCGCTGTGGCAGGTAAATGTCGGTAACCGAACCCTTTTCGGCGCCGAGTTGCTCGGCAAGGTCGGTGAGCGGGCAGCGGAATCCGTTGGCGGCGAAGATCAGGCTCTCGCCGGCGACGATGACAGCGGCAATCGCGGTCCGGCGGTCGGAGCGTCCCTTGAGACCTGCGTAGAGCACGTAGAGCATGCATGACTCGATCGAGAACCAGGCCAGGGTGTGTACTGCCTTGACGGTGACGAGGGCAGCGCCGCTCGCGGCCTGGCCGCCAGCCTGCGGGGAGTCTCGCTGGAACGTCGCCGGCGGGTCACCCAGAGGCTGGCGCTGCCGGGTCATGAAGATCTTCCCCTGACCTCAGCGGCTCCTGCCGGGCAGGATCGTCAGCTGCTGTCGGCTGGGCCAAAGCTGTCCTTGATCGCCGTTGTCACCGTTCGGGCAATGCCGAACTCGTTGACGATGCGCCCGACGATCAGCCCGCCGCCGTGGACGTGGAAGGTCGTGGCATCGCCGTTCTGCCCGAGGCGCACGGTGGCGAATGCCAGCGGCCCGTGGTGCACGGTCAGCGAGCCGCTCCCGTGCCGGGTCACCTTGTAGTCGTTGCCGAGTCTGTCTTGGAGGGCGTCGGCGGCCTGGTCGCTGGTTATGCTTCGTGGAATCGTCGCGCTGGGCATCTGCGGCCTCCTGTATCCGGGTTCGTGATAAGGAACGTTTAGCCGCCACGCGGAAGCCAGTGGAACCGGCGGACGGCGATGATCAGCCCCGCTGCGCCCCAGACGGCCACGACCGCCAGGTCGCCCCAGCGGAATCCGGACCCGGTGGTGTGCGGGTTGTAGGCAGCCAGCAGGGCGGCGACAAGGTGTTCGACCGGGAAGACCTTGCCGATGTCGGCGAGCCAGCCGGGCAGCTCGGAGGTGGCGACGAACACGCCCGAGATGAAGCTCAGCGGTAGCACGATGGCCTGGACTACGGGCTGGGCGGCATCGACGGTGCGGATGAGGCTGGCTACCGCGAAGCCGAGGCAGCAGAAGGCGGCCGCGCCGACCACCACGGCTACGACGAATGCTGGGGCGGTCCGCCCTGGAATGGACGCGCCGTAAGCAGTCCAGCCGATAAGCAGCAGCAGGGCGGTGATGGCCAGCGCGGTCAGGATCGCGACCAGGGCGCGTCCGGCGATGACGGCGCTGGCGGGCAGTGGCGTGGCCCGGCGGCGCTTGTAGATCCCGGACTCGCGGTTGCGCACCACCGTGACTGTGAGGTTGGAGAACGTGGCGGCGATCAGTCCGAAGGCGATGATGCCGGGCACGTAGTACGCCGACTCCTTCATGCTCCCGCCGGGCACCTTGACGGTGGCATTGCGGAAGATCGAGGCCAGGATCACCAGGAACAGGACGGGCAGGACGAACGTGAAAAACACGCTCTGGATGTTGCGCCGGAAGCAGCGAAGGTCGGAGCCGAACTCATGTGCTATCAGCCCCGTTAGGCGCCGCTCGGATGCGGGAGCGTGGCCTGGACGGGTGGTAACGGCGGTCATCGCGGCCCCCTGGTGAGCTGCAGGTAGACGTCCTCGAGCGTGGGCCGGCGGACGTCAAGATCGGGAAGGTCGATATCCCTGGTGGCCGCCCACGCAGCCAGCACGCCAAGCAGGCGTAGCGGGTTCCTGCTCGTCGCTTCGATCCGGCCGTCAGCCGAGCTGATCACCGATGCGGTCACTGCTGCTGGCAGATCGCCAGCCGGCACGTCTGGCGGCAGGGTGAAGCTGATGGTCGACGCCTCGGTGTCACGGCCACCGAGGGTGGCCGCGGTGCCCTCGGCCACGATTCTCCCGGCGACCAGAACCGCGATCCGGTCGGCCAGGTACTCGGCCTCTTCCATGTAATGCGTGGTCAGGAAGATCGTCTTGCCGAGGTCGCGCAGCCCGGCGATCACCTGCCAGGCTGACTGCCGCGCTGCCGGGTCGAAGCCAGTGGTCGGCTCGTCGAGGAAGATCAGCTCCGGGTCGCCGATCAGGGCGAGCGCGACGTCCAGCCTGCGGCGCTGGCCGCCTGACAGCCGGCCGCACCGCGCGCTGCGGCGATCGGCCAGACCGACAAGCTCGAGCGTCTCGGCCACGGGCCGGGGCCGCGGGTAGTACCCGGCATACAGGGACAGGCACTCCTCGACCGTCAATTCGGCCTCGGGCTCGGATTCCTGTAGGACCACGCCGATGCGTGCCCGCCAATCCCGTCCTGCCTTGGCCGGGTCAACGCCGAGGACAGAAACCTCGCCGGCCGTACGGCGCCGGTATCCCTCCAGGATCTCGACGGTTGTCGTCTTGCCCGCGCCGTTTGGCCCGAGAAATGCGAACACCTCTCCCTGGCTGACCGCGAGTTCGATGCCCGCCACCGCCTCGACCCCCGCGTAGGTCTTCCTGAGCCCGCTGACCTCGATCACCGGGCCAGCGGCGGATTCCTGCCGATCTAGCTGCGGAGCGGCTCCTTTACGGTTGAGTCCTGCTGTCGCGACGTTCACTCGGGCGTTCACGCATCAGCCCTCCCTGGCGACTAATCCCACGGTGTCGCCGTGCGTCACGCGAGCCACAGGGTCGAAGGTCCTGACCAAGGTCTCTGGACGAGACCTGTCGATCTGGGGTATAAGCGACGATCGCGCCGCCCGGTACTAGCCGCCGCTGGCCGCGAGGTCTTGATAGGCAGCGAGCAGCTCGCCCATCCGCGCGCTCGCGTCGCAACGCTCCCGCCCTGCCAGGTAGGCGGCGAGATCTTCGACGTGGACCTGGATCCCCGCCCCGTACCCGGCGAGGTAGTCCAGCGGCATGCCCCGTTCCTCCCAGACCAGGGTCGTCTGATCGCCGTCTGCGACCAGACTGACCTCGATGAGGTTCTCGTATGGCTCATCCGGGTCCTTGCCCGTTACCACGAGCCGCCGCGGGGGGTCGCACGCTTCCACGCGCCCGGTGCCCTCCCAGCCGCTGGCAAAGACGCGTGACCGAAACTCACCGCCAACTCGCAGGTCGCCCGCCACTTCGCCGTACCAGCGCGCGAGACGCGAGGGATCGGTGAGTGCCGACCACACGTCCTCGACGTCGGTGTCGAAGCGGTCCTCCATGCGCACCACGCCCTTGCCATCTGCCGATCGCAGACTGCCCAGGATGCGGGCATCCGCGCCGTCATTGCCGGTCATGTCGTGCTCCTTTGTTTCACGTCTCGAGCAGGGCTCATCTTTCCTCCCGGACGATTCCGGCGCTCTGCCGCGACGACGAACGGGCCGGCGGCAGATGGACAGGCCCGCTCGTGGCGCGCGCGCGCGCGTCCAGCCCCTGGGTGGCCTTGGTGCGCAGGCGGCGGCTAGGCGTCGCGGCGCACGACCGCAATCGCGGTCACGGCGAGCAGCACGGTGGCGAGCAGCACGAAGATGCCGGTCTCGATGCCCTGGAATGCCCAGTACCGATCGGCGGGCTGGTAGCTCATGACCGCGTGGTATCCGTGCGCAGCCAGGCAGGAAAAGATGCTGGTCGAGTGCTGGAACAGGAGGCTTCGGCACGCGGACGGCAGGAGGCCTGGGTTGATAGGCACGCCATCGATACTGAAGGTAATGCCGGTCGGGTTCGGTACCGGGCCGCGTGGACCAACGAGGCCACTTGAGACGAGCCAGTAGGACCCGGTCGACAGCGGGGTCGGGTGGAGGAAGCTGAAAGTCTTGGTCACCGGGGTCTGGTAGTGGGATCGGAAGTCCTCGCTGATGAGCAGGCGCACGAGGGTGAAGGCGACGAGGGTGATAGCCATCGCGGGCAGCGTGCGGCGGAGCAGTGCGCCCGCGGCGATGCCGAGGGCTACCGCAAACACCGCATAGCCGATCGGGACGATGCCCTGGATGTCGAACTGGGAGGCCTGGAAGTTCTGCTGCTCCAGGGCGTTCACCGGGCTCGACCACCAGGTGACGAGCGCCGAGACAGCGCCGCCCCAGGCGGCTGCGGCGAGCAGAACCCAGCCAACCGTGACGGTGAGCCAGCGACTGCGGGGAATGCTCTGCATCCACGCGAACTGGCTGGTACCGGTTTCGAATTCGCGAGCGATCAGCGGCCCGCCCCAGAACACTCCCAGCAGGCACGGCACCGCCACCGTCAGCGTGACTACCGCGGACAGCCCAGGGGCTTCGAGGTTCAGCGTGCCCGCGAGGTTGTCACAGGAATGGCTGGCAGCGCACAAGGTGAGCGCGGAACGATACTGCGACGCCATCCGCAGGCCGGTTATCAGCATCAGCACCGCGAACGCGGCGAGGGCGGCGGCGGCGAAGTACGCCTGGTTGCGGTGCTGGCGCCAGACGACCCAGGTCATTGATCCTCTCCGATCGTCGTGAGCTGCGCGCGCGCCGGCCCGGCGTGCTGGCCCATGTAGCCGAGCACGAGCTCTTCCAGGCCGACGTCGGCTGGCTCGAAGGCCGGATCGATGACGGGCCCGTTCCCGCGGATGAGCAGGGTGGTCTGGCGGGCGGTACGGACGGCCTGTACCAGGGTGTGGTCGCGCTCGATAGCCGTGGTGTCCTTGGCGGGTCCGACGAGGACCCGATGCTCGGCGAGCAGGGTGTCGATGTCGCCGCACAGCTGGACCCGGGATGCGGCCAGCAGGATCAGATGATCGCAGGTTCGTTCCAGGTCGGCGATGAGATGCGAGGACAGCACGACGGTCAGTTCACCGCCAGCCACCGCCTCGGCCAGCTGCGACAGGAACTGCCGGCGGGCGAGCGGGTCCAGCGCCGCGACCGGCTCGTCGAGCAGCAGCATCCTGGGCCTCTTGGCCAGCGTCAGCGCCAGCGCCAGCTGGGCACGCTGGCCCCCGGACAGCGTGCCCACCCGCTGGCTGAGCGGAACGCCCAGGCCTTCCAGCCGGCGCCGCACCAACGCCCCATCCCAGCGCGCGTTGAGATGCGCGCCGATGCGGATGTGGTCCGCGGCGGTGAACCGCCGATACAGCGGGATCTCCTGGGCCAGGAACCCGATGCCGGCCAGGAACGCCGGGTCCTGACTGGGACGCCGGCCGAGGACTGCGACGTCGCCGCCGGTCGGCCTGGCCAGCCCGGCGAGCAACCGAAGCAGCGTTGTCTTGCCGGCGCCGTTCGGCCCGATCAGCGCCGATATCCGGCCCTCGGGAACGACGATGGTGGCCTCGCTCAGGGCGGTGACCTTGCGGTAGCGCTTGGACAGCCCGCGGGTCTCGATAGCCGGAGTCATGCCGTCTCCTCCTCGGCCGTCGTTCGCAGCGTGACACGCAGCAGCGACTCGATCGACTCGTCATCCAGTCCGGCCTCGCGGGCGCCGCGCACCCACTGCGCCAGGCTGCGGGCCAGCCGCGAATGGGTTCCGGGCGGCGGCCCGGACGGGCGCCCCACCACGAACGTGCCCTGCCCAGCCCGCGGCTCGACCAGCCCCTCTCGCTCCAAGTCGCGGTAGGCCTTGAGCACGGTGTTGGGGTTGACGGCGGTGGCCGCGACGACCTCTCGCACCGTGGGGAGCTTGTCACCCACGTCGAGCACGCCCATCCGGAGCGCCTGGCGGACCTGCTGGACAATCTGCAGGTACGGGGGCACGACCGAACGGCTGTCAAGCCGGAAGCTGATCACACCGCCCCCTCAAAGTACTATGGCGTTAAGACTTTAGAACCATCCGGGGCGGACCGTCAACGAGCGGCTAGCGATTGCGTGGGAGGCGGGGCGAACCCGGCTCGGCGGAGCGGTCGCCCGGGCACCGCACCGAGCCGGCCGAGGGCTCGGGTGGGCGGTCGCGATCAGCGGGCCCGCGGCGTCTGTTTTCCGCGACCCCATTCGTCGTAGTGATGAGGCGGGCTCCGCCGTTGACCAGGCCGGGCGGCTAAGGTCAGCCTGTCGACTGCCGGCCAGCGGCGGACCGGCCAGACGATGACGTCACGAATGGGCGCGGCAGCGCCCAGGAAGGAATCACCATGGCTGGCGTACGGGTCCTGGTCGGCACGCGTAAGGGTGCGTTCGTGCTCCGTTCCGACGGCACACGCCGGAGCTGGGAGGTCAGCGGTCCGCACTTCGCCGGCTGGGAGATCTATCACCTCAAGGGTTCGCCGGCGGACCCGGACCGGCTCTACGCCTCGCAGAGCAGCAGCTGGTCTGGCCAGGTGGTGCAGCGCTCGGACGACGGCGGCGCCAGCTGGCGTCCGGTCGGCAACAAGTTCAGCTACGCCGGCACGCCCGGCACGCACCAGTGGTACGACGGCACCCCGCATCCGTGGGAGTTCGCCCGGGTGTGGCACTTCGAGCCGTCACTGGACGACCCGGACACCGTGTATGCCGGCGTCGAGGACGCCGGGCTGTTCCGGTCCGTCGACGGCGGCGATACCTGGGCGGAGCTTCCAGGCCTGCGCGGCCACGACACGGGCTCGTCCTGGCAGCCGGGTGCGGGCGGCATGTGCCTGCACACGATCGTCCTCGACCCCGTGAACCGCGGCCGGATGTTCGCGGCGATCTCGGCCGCCGGGACCTTCCGGTCCGACGACGCCGGCGAGACCTGGCGGCCGGTCAACCGGGGCCTGCACTCGGAGGGGATCCCCGACTCCGATGCCGAGGTCGGCCACTGCGTACACCGCATCGCGATGCACCCCTCCCGGCCGTCCGTGCTCTACATGCAGAAGCACTGGGACGTGATGCGCAGCGACGATGCGGGCGAATCCTGGCACGAGATCAGCGGCGACCTGCCGACCGATTTCGGCTTCCCGATCGACGTGCACGCGCACGAGCCGGAGACCGTCTACGTCGTCCCCATCACCAGTGACTCGCTGCACTACCCGCCGGAAGGGCGACTGCGGGTGTACCGGAGCCGGACCGGCGGCGACGAGTGGGAGCCGCTGACCAGGGGCCTGCCGCAGCAGCACTGCTACGTCAACGTGTACCGCGACGCCATGGCAGTGGACTCGCTGGATGAGTGCGGGGTGTACTTCGGCACGACCGGCGGCCAGGTGTACGTCTCCGCCGACGCCGGCGACAGCTGGGCGCCGATCGTGCGCGACCTGCCTGCGGTGCTGTCGGTCGAGGTGCAGACGCTGCCATGATCCGGGTCATCCTGCCCGCGCACCTGCGGCGGCTGGCCAGCATCGACGGCGAGGTGAAACTCGAGGTCGAGGGCGCGGCCACGCAGCGCTCGGTGCTGGACGCGCTCGAGACCGCCTATCCGATGCTCCGCGGCACCATCAGGGACCACGACACGAAGCGGCGCCGGGCGTTCATCCGGTTCTTCGCGTGCGAGGAGGATCTGTCGCACGAGGATCTGGACGCCGCGCTGCCCGCCGCGGTCGCGGCGGGAGCGGAGCCGTACCTGATAGTCGGCGCGATGGCGGGCGGCTAGCGCTCGCCGCCGCGCTGGCGGCTCGCCTGCACCAGCGTCTGCTGCGCGCCGAGGCGGTGGAACGAGTCGAGCGCGCGCACGTAGGCCTCGGCGAAGGCGGGCTGCCGGGCGAGGTTGCCGAAGATGTGCTCGTTCGCGAGGAAGCTGAGCGGGTCGGTGCGCTGGCGCCTTGCCCGGCCGGTGATCTCGGCGCCCAGCGCGTCGACGATCTCGATCGGCCGTCCGGCCTCGTCGACCCCCTCGGCGTAGCGCGCCCAGCTCGCGATCAGCGTGGCGGCCAGGGCGACGGAACGCCCGGCCGCGAGGTTCTGCCGGACTGCGGGCAGTACCCACTTCGGCAGCTTGTCCGATGCCCCCGCGCAGAGGCGCGCGATCGTGTCGCCGATCGCCGGATTACCGAACCGGGCGAGCAGCTGGGCCTCATAGTCGTCGAGGTCGATGCCGGGCACGTCCGGCACCGTAGGGCGCGCTTCCCGCTGCAGGTAGTCCAGCACGAAGCCGGCGATCGCCGGATCGGCCGCCGCCTCGTCGACCAAACGGTAGCCAGCCAGCGCGGCCGGGTACGCCAGCGCCAGATGGCCGGCGTTGAGCAGCCGCAGCTTCATCAGCTCGTACGGCCTTACGTCGGTCACGAGCTGGACGCCGCAGTCTTGCCATCGAGGCCGGCCGGCCGGGAAATCGTCCTCCAGCACCCACTGCGCGTATGGCTCGCACACCACCGGCAGCGCGTCCGCGACGCCGAACTCCGCGGCCAGCCGGGCGATGTCGGCCGCGGTCGTGACCGGCGTGATGCGATCGACCATCGAGTTCGGGAACGCCACCGCGTCGCGCAGCCAGTGGCCCAGCCCTGGCTCGGCGAGATCGGCGAACGCACCGAGGGCCGAGCGGGCCGCGTTCCCGTTGCCCTCCACGTTGTCACAGGACATCACCGTGAACGGCGACACGCCGTCGGCCCGCCGGCGGCGCAGGGCGGCGAGGATGAAGCCGAAGACCGTGCTGGGTACCGCACCCTCGGCCAGGTCCCGGCGGACGGCCGGGTTGGCTGCGTCGAATTCGCCGGTGCTCGGCCGGATGTTGTAGCCGCCTTCGGTGATGGTCAGCGAGACGATCCTGGTGCGCGGATCGGCGAGCCGATCGAGCACCGCGGTGGGCTCCTCCGGCGCGAACAGGTACTCGATGACAGACCCGATCACCTGCGGTGCGATGGTGCCATCCGGCTGCTTGACCAGCAGGGTATACAGCCCGTTCTGAGACCGGAACGCGGCGCGCTTCGGCCGGTCCGTCGCCAGCACGTCCACGGCGCAGACGGCCCAGTCAGAGGCCTCGCCAGCGGTCATCAGCCGATCGAGATACATCGCCTGGTGCGACCGGTGAAACGCGCCAGCACCGAAATGCACGATGCCAACCTGCAGGCCAGCCCGGTCGTAGTCGGGCACCGCCACTCGGCCGTCCAGGTCGCCGAGCGTCGCTGCGCTCAGCGGGATCGGGCGGGCTAGCCGGTGCTCCGGCACGTACCGTCGCCCGGCTGAGTCCCGGTCAGCTGCGATGACCCGGTCAGCTGCTGACCGCCGGGCCCGGCGATCGCGGTCGCGCCGTGCACGGCCACCGTCGGCTCGATAGCCTCGGTGTCTTGCTCACCCTGGATCAGGTGGCTGTGGCTCAGCGCCGAGACACCGCCGACCAGCAGGGCGAGGGCCAGCGCCTCCAGCGCCAGATCCTCCGTGGCCGTCTGAAAGTGCTCGCCGAACAAGAACAGCCCGAGCAGGCTCGCCGCCAGCGGGTCGAGGATGGTGAATCCGGGCTGCGACGCGGCGAGCGGGCCCGCCGCGAGCGCGTGCGAGGCGAGCAGCAGGCTCAGCGCGCCGGCTCCCACCAGGACGTAGACGGACCAGTTGGTGAATATCTGAGTCGGCCCGCCGCCCAGGTGGGAGCTGAACTCCTTGATGACCGCGGCGACAAAGCCCCACGAGATCCCCGTTGCGGCGCCGAGGATAGCGGCGCGTTGCGATCCGGACGCCGAGGGCCGGCGCCCCAGCCCGAAGGCCAGCGCCAGCGCGACCAGCACGACACCGAGGGTCACGAGGCCGGCGAGCACCCACAGGTAGCCAGGCGCGTGCTGGCGCCCGCCCGATGGCGAGGCCGCGAACAGGAACACGGCGAGCCCCGCGCACATGGCCGCCGCTGCCAGCCAGTCACGAGGGTTCACCGCGCGGTTGCCGAGTATCGCCATGTAGCCGAAGACGAACAGGAGCTCCAGGGCCAGGATCGGCTGGACGAGAGCGAGGGGACCGTAGTGCAGGGCGGCCAGCTGGAACACGAACCCGAGGATCATGCTGGCGATTCCGGTGAGCCAGATCGGGTGCCGGGCAAGCCGGAATACCAGCCAGACATCGAGCTTGGCCGCCTGGTGCTCCGTGGTCCTCGCACCGAGGCGCTGGCAGACCGAAGAGGTTGCCGTGCACAGGCTCGCCGCGATTGCAAACAGGATCGCCTTTTCCATCTGGCCCAGCCGCCGTCTCCTTGCTTGCGGGGTATCCGATCAACAGCCAGTGTTCAGCTTCAACAGCCCAGCTCTCAAGTTTCTTTCAGGTATGACACTGACGTTAAGGTTACGCATCGCTGTGCCAGGGCGGGGGCCTGGCCCAAAGGCTATCGTCGCACCCGGTACCGACAGCGGACGTGTGAGCTACGCCAGCGTCGACAGGTCCACGGCCTCGTCGCGCAGTGCGTCGCGATCGGCCGGCCTGCCGGACCTGACGAGCGACTGGATGGCGTCGTTGACGTCCCAGATGTTGACGTTCATCCCGGCGAGCACACGGCCGGCGGCGTCGAGCCAGAAGGCGATGAACTGGCGTCCGGCCACGTCGCCCCGGAAGACGACCTGCTCGTAACCGCCGGGCTCGACCCAGCCCGAGTACTCCATCCCGAGGTCGTACTGGTCGGTGTAGAAGTACGGCACCCGGTCGTAGCTGACCTGCTGGCCGAGCATGGCCCTGGCGGCAGCCTGCGGCTGGTGCAGCGCGTTGGCCCAGTGCTCGACGCGGATGTGGGTGCCGAGCCGCGGATGGAACGCGCTGGCGACATCGCCGGCCGCGTAGATGTCGGGGTCATCGGTGCGCAGGTCGGCGCCGACCACGATGCCGTCGGCCACCCGCAGCCCGGCGGCCTCGGCGAGCTGGGTGCGTGGCGTGATCCCGACGCCCACGATGACGAGGTCGGCGTCGACCTGCGTGCCATCGGTCAGTCGCACACCGGTCACGCGGCCGGCCGCGCCGGTGACCTCGGCGGCGCCGATCCCGAACCGCAGTTCGACGCCGTGGTCACGGTGCAGGTCGGCGAACACCCGCGCGACCTCTGGGCCGAGCACCCGCAGCAGCGGCAGCTCCGCGGCCTCAACCACGGTGACGTCGGCGCCTGCCGTCCGGGCCGCGGCGGCCGTTTCCAGCCCGATCCAGCCGGCGCCGACCACCGCCACCCGGGCCGCCGACGCGAGCGCGGCCTTGATCCGGTCGCTGTCGGCGGCGGTGCGCAGGTACAGCACGCCGTCGAGGTCGGCGCCGGGCACCGGCAGCGGACGCGGTGCCGAGCCAGTGGTCAGGAGCAGCTTCGCGTAGCCCTGCTCGGTCCCGTCGGCTAGCGTCAGCCGGCGGGCAGCGCGGTCGATGCCGGTCACGGTCACGCCCCGGCGCAGCTCGACGTCGTGCTCGTCGTACCACGCCGCCGGGTGCACGTAGATCTTCTCCCGCGGCGACTTGCCGAGCAGGTAATCCTTGGACAGCGGGGGCCGTTCGTACGGCAGCTCGGTCTCCGCGCCGATCAGTATGACGGGGCCCTCGAATCCCTCGGCGCGCAGCGCTTCGGCAGCCTTGGCCCCGCCAAGGCTCGCCCCGACGATGACGTACGCGTCCTCGCTCACCGCGACTCCTCCCGCGCATGCGGACCCTTCCCGGCTCCGTCACGCTACTCCGGCAAGCTACTCCGACCGGGGACCGGGCCACAGCCCCTGGCCAACCCAGCCCGCCGCACGCGGAGAGGTACTCGCTGCGGTCGAGCGGGTTGCGGTCGGCCCTAACCCGGCGGCACCGGGTCGCGCGCGGGCTCATGCCGCGCGAACGCTTCCTCCAGCAGACCCTCGCCGCTGGTCAGCTCTGGTAGCTGGCGGCGCAGGGAGCGCCCCGCCGGCGGGCAGCTCGCACCGGACGACGTATCCGGCGGTGTCACGCGCTGGCTCTGGTCCGACGGCCCCGAGCCGAGCCAGCGCGGTCAGCACCGTGCTCATGCTGAGCTCGGGACAGCCGTGGCTAGCGCGCGCGCACTCCCACGAGAGGGTCCGTCTCGAAGCCGAGCGCGCTCTCAGTCGGTGGGCCAGGTCCGGCGCTCGTCCCGCCGAGGGTCAAGCACAACGGTGCCGTGGCCAGCATCCGCGCCGAACGTCATGACCGGGTAGCTGGCGTCGCACCTGGGCCAGCCGGGATCGCCGCTGCCGGCGAACCTGATCCAGGCGCCGTGCATCTCGGCAGCCAGGGCACGCGGCGCGGCCGGGCCGACCAGGGCCTGCGCCTCGGGCACGGCGAGGGTGTCGAAGACGAAGGGGACGTCGAATCCGTGCGCCGCGCCGAGGTTCTGGACCGGGCTGCGCCAGGCGAATTCGTAGAGGTACGTCGCCGCACGGCCGTCCGCGGCCAGCCGGGCAGCCGCCGTGGCGAACGCTGGGTTGCGGAAGAACTGGTCCGTGGCCAGCGCGCAGAGCACCTCGCCGGGGCTGGCGTCTGGACGGTTGGCCTGGTACAGCTCCGCTATATCTGCCCGGATGCCGAGGGTGCCGAGGAAGACCGGCAGTGTCTGGCTGGTGACCGCCGCCGCGACCCCGGTCGGCACGAAGAACAGCCGGAATTCGTCGGTGTTGGTGCCGATCAGCAGCGGCACGTCTGCCCCCTCGCCGGCCTGCAGCGCGGCCAGCGGGTGGCGGGGCAGCACCTTGCCGTCGATGACAGGAACGAACGCCATGCCCAGCCCGGATCTGGCAGCACTTGCTCCTCCGCGGGCCCGATCCGGTGCGGCCCTCAGCGCGTCCTGGAGCGCCGCCTGGGCAGCGACGAGCTTGTCGAGTGGGACGGCGGACAGGCTCGCGGCCGAGGCGTCGAAGCCCAGCACTGTACTGAGCTCTCTGGTCATCAGACCGGCGTCCGCGGGGTCGACGGCGGCCTGAGCTGCCCCGCTCTGGGCGATAACCCGGGCGAACAGGCCGCGCGCCCTCGGCATGCCGAGCAGCGTGGCGACACAAATGGCCCCTGCCGACTCTCCGAAGATGGTGACACTGGCGGGGTCACCGCCGAAGGCGGCGATGTTGTCGCGCACCCACTCCAGCGCGGCGATCTGGTCCAGTAGGCCGCGGTTGGGCGGCGCGTCGGGCAGGAGCGCGAACCCGTCGATGCCGAGCCGGTAGTTGATGCTGACGAGGACGACGCCGTCGCGCGCGAACGAATGACCGTCGTATATCTGCATGGCGGAGTTGCCGTTGCGGAATCCGCCACCGTGGATCCACACCATGACCGGCGCGCAACCAGCCAGGTCTCGCGACCACACGTTCAGATTGAGCCACCCGTCGCCGGGGATGTTCGGCTCGGGCAGCAGCTTGTCGAACGGCGCCACATAACCGGGCTTGGGCGGCGTCGCACCGAACTTCCTGCACTCCAGGACGCCGTCCCAGGGCTCTGGTGGCTCCGGCGCGGCGAACCGCCGCGCGCCAGTCGGGCTCGCCGCATAGGGGATGCCGAGGAACCTGGTCACGCCATCGGCGACCTCGCCGCGCACTGCGCCGTACTTGGTAGCAGCCGTCGTCATGCTGGCACTGTCGCACGCCATCCTGGCTGCAACAAGGGTGACCGGAGCTACTTGCGGCGCTTGCCGCGGTGCGGCCCTCAGCTGCCTCGGATCGATCTCGTCGGCAAGCTCGCGGAGCGAGGCAGCCACCGCCGCGGCACCGAGATAGCGGATCGGCGATACTAGGGCGCGTGTCCACGCTCCTTCGATCCGGCAGTGCCCGGCTGGCGGCCGGGGTGCGCCCGACCCGCGGGTTGCTGCTGATCGTCGGCGCGGTTCTGTTCGCCATCACGATCTCGGGTTACTGCGCGTTCATCGTCACCCATCCGGCCGACGCCTGGCTGAATCCGGTCGACCTGAACGTGTACCGCCTGGGCGGCGAGGTCGTCGCGCACATCAGGCCGCACTACAACCGCGCACTGGCGGCGCCGCTCTATGACTGGCCTGGATTCGGGCTGAAGTTCACTTACACTCCGTTCGCGGCGATTGTCTTCACCGTCTTTGTGCTGGTGTCGTGGGGCGTGCTCCCCGAACTGTGGCTCGCGGTGAACATCGTCGCCCTGCTCGCGATCATCTGGCTGACGCTCGGCGCACTCGGCTACCGCGCCAGCCTGGCCAGGCTCGGTGGCACGCTGGCGCTCGCCGCGGTGCTGTTCTGGACTGAGCCGGTCCAGCGGACCATGTATCTCGGCCAGATCGAGCTCGTCCTGATGCTTCTGATCATCTGGGACCTGTGTCAGCCGGAGCGCCGCCGGTGGCAGGGCGTCGGCCTCGGCATCGCCGCCGGCATCAAGCTGGTGCCGCTGGTGTTCATCCCGTTCCTGCTGCTTACCCGTCGATACCGGCAGGCCGCGGTCGCGGCGGGCACGTTCGCCGCCACGCTGATCATCGGTTTCGTGGTGCTGCCCGCCGACTCGCGGGCGTGGTGGCTGGACGGCCTGCTGTTCAAGAGCAGCCGGACCGGCTTCACCGGCTGGGAAGGGAACCAGTCGCTTGCTGGGCTCATCACCCGGCTGTCCGGGAGCATCGCGGCCGGCCAGCCGATCTGGGTGCTGGCGGCGGCGGTCGTCCTCATCGGCGGCATCGCGTGCGCGGTGGCCATAGCCCGCGCGGGGCACTGGCTGCTCGGCGTGCTGACCTGCGCGCTGACCGGGCTGCTCGTGTCGCCCATCAGCTGGGACCACCACTGGGTGTGGATCGTGTCCGGCGTGACGGCGCTCACCTGCTACGCGATCCGGTCCCGTGGCTGGGTCCGCTGGGCCTGGCTCTCTGGCGCCGTGCTGATCGCTGCCCTGTTCGGGGCCTGGCCAGGCGCGCTCTGGGGCCAGCCGCAAGACCTCGGCGGCTTCTCCGAAGGGCTGATCTGGTGGCCGCCCAACACCAACCCGGGGACCTTCCAGCGGCTCGGCGACCGGCCGTGGTATGTCGAGTACCACTGGCACGGATTCCAGCTCATCGTGGGCAACCTCTACGTGCTGGCGGGGCTCGCGATGCTGCTGACAGCGGCGGCTCTCGCGGTGCGCGTCACCGCCGCGCGCCGCGGCAGAGACGAGTCACCCGAGGCGGCCGCCGGGCCCCTGCCGCTGCTGAGCGGGCGGCGGTACCGCTGACTGCAGTCGGCGGCCGCTATTCCCGGTCGGCGGCCGGGCGGCGGCGCACCAGGGTTGCGGCACACCGTCACGTCCCCGGCTGCCGCCGGTCCGCGATACTGTAGCGCGTGCCTAACCTCGTGCAGCCGGGCAGCGCTGCTCTCGCGGGCGATGCCCGCCCGGCCGGGCGGACGGTGCTCACGGCGGGTGTGATCCTGGTCATCATCTCGCTCGCCTGCTACGGGGCGTTCGTCGTCAGTCATCCGACGAACCAGTGGCTCAACGCGGTCGACCTGCATGTCTACGTGCGCGGCGGACGGGCAGTGGCGCACGGCAGGCCGCTGTACAACTGGCCGGGCACCACGAACCAGTTCACGTATCCGCCGTTCGCCGCCATGCTCTTCACCGTGCTGGCGGCGTTGCCGTGGCGCGTGGTGCTCGGGCTGTGGAGCCTGGCGAGCCTGGCCGCGCTGCCGGCCACCATCTGGGTGACCCTCGGCGCACTCGGATACCGGGACCGAGAGGTTCGGGCCGGCGGCACGCTGCTGGCCACGGCGGTGCTGTTCTGGACCGCGCCGGTGCTCCACGTTATCTACCTGGGCCAGATCGAGCTGCTGCTGATGGCACTCGTCATGTGGGACATGTGCCAGCCGGACCGGCGGCGCTGGCAGGGCATCGGGGTGGGCATCGCGGCAGCGATCAAGCTTGTGCCGCTGATCTTCATTCCCTACCTGCTGCTCACCCGGCGGTACCGCCAGGCCGCGGTGGCGGCGGGGACGTTCATGGCGTCGGTCGTCATCGGTTTTGCCCTGCCGGCGGACTCGCGGGCATGGTGGCTGGACGGGCTGTTCGTGCGGGGCAGCCGCACCGGCTTCATCGGCCGGGATGCCAACCAGTCGCTGGCCGGCCTCATCACCCGGCTGGCCGGCAGCGTCGCGGCGGGGGAGCCGATCTGGCTGCCGGTCGTGGTGCTCACGGGGATCGTGGGGCTGGCCTGCGCGACACTGCTGCACCGGGCCGGCCAGCGGGTCGCGGGAGTCCTCACCTGCGCGCTCACGGGCCTGCTCGTGTCACCCATCAGCTGGGATCATCACTGGGTCTGGGTCGTGCCGATCGTCGTCGTGCTGGCCTGGTACGGGCTGCGGGCGCGGGGAGCGCTGCGATACGCGTGGCTCGCTGGCGGGCTCCTCGTGACAGGGCTGTTCGCGGCGTGGCCAGGGGTGGTGTGGGGCGAGCCGCGGCCGGCGGGCGATTTCTTCGAGGGGCTCATCTGGCTGCCGCCGGGCACGACCGCTGGGCAGTTCGCCCGCCTCGGCGACCGGCCGTGGTACGCCGAGTACCACTGGCACGGCTGGCAGCTGATCATCGGAAACCTGGATGTGCTGACCGGGCTGGCCCTGTTTGTCGTGGCCGCGGTGCTCGCGGCGCGGTTGGCCATGGCGCGCCGGCACGCGGCGTCGGCCGGCGGAGTCGACCCGGTCAGCGCGGCCGCAGCGGTCAGCCGGTAGCGGCGGGCTGGGCGCTGCCGGTCGGGTGCGGGTTGCTGACGGGCTGCGGAATACCACGGAGCTGCGGGCTGTCGGCCGGCTCTGGTGCGGCTGGCACGCGACGCCCGCCGCGGACGGTCAGGCACAGCACGACCAGCGCTACTGCCGCGGCGAGCAGCACCGCGGGCGCGGCCAGCGTGAGGTTGTCCAGTGATATCCGGGCCAGCAGCCGGGTTGGCGGGGCGGTCGTGTTACCGGGCATGAGTGCCACGGTGGCGGCCGTCAGCCGGATCACGACGAGCCAGTCCAGCCAGCACGCGGGCACCAGGATCAGCAAGCAGATGATCATCGCGTCGTAGGACGGCAGCTGGTACTGCCAGGTAAATAGCCATGCGGTAGAGAGTCCGAGGGCCACGAAGATGGCCGACTGCGCGGTTGCCCTGATGGGCAGCCTCGACAGCACCACGATCGCCACCCCGACGCCCACGACGGCGGCGACGAGACCGATGTGCGTGATGAGGTAGCTGTGCTGGTCGCGCGAGAACAGCTGGTAGAAGTTATCGGCGGTGGTCCGGTTGCTGCGGTCCGTGACGGCGTTGACGGCCGGCGAGCCGAACCAGCCATAGCTCGGCAGCAGTACGCCGAGCATCCCGCAGGCGGCAACGACGCACGCCGCGATCGAATGCCGGAAGGCCCAGGCCAGTCCGAGGCCGAAGAGCGCGAAAGTGATCTTGATATCAGCGGCGAGGCCCACGAGGATGCCGCCCGCGAGCACCCGGCCGAGACGTTCCTGCCCCGGCGCGGGCATGGCCGGCCAGCCCGCCGCCAGCACGAGCCCGATGACGCCAGCCGCCGCCGCCAGCACGTCCAGGTGCGCCGCCGCGATCAGCTGCCAGATGAGCAGCGGGTTGATGGTCCAGAGCAGGTGGGCACGCAGGCGCGCCGCCGGGTCCTTACGCAGCAGCCGGTCGGCCAGGTAGGCCACCGAGCCGAAGGCGAGTGCGTTGCCTACCTTGAGCCAGAACACGATCCTGGCCGCGGAGGTACCGCCCAGGCGGGCGGCCACGTACTGCTCCACGGTGGCGGCGGGGCCGTAGGTCGACGGGATCCGCCCCCATTCCCACGGAATCGACTTCGCGACGGCGTCATGGATGTGCTTGAGATCCCACGGAACCATGATGTACGGGCTGTGTCCGAGGACCACCATGCGGCCGAAGGCCATGTAGTCCAGCGAGTCCGTGGACCCGACCGGGGGCAGCACGGTCAGGATCGCTACCACGACGCCGGCGACCAGGAGCAGGCCCCGGACCGATGGCCTGGCGCCGCGCCTGACGGCCATCAGCGCGGCGGCCAGTCCCAGCCCGCCGACGATCGCAGACAGCCAGAGCGCATACGTGACCGAGGCCAGCGACAGGTGCAAGCTGGCGACCTCGAACGGCGGGCCGTCCTTCGGCATCGGCAGCGGCGGTCCCATCCAGGAGGCGCGGCCGAGCGACACCACCAGCGTGACGATGAGCGACGAGCCGATACCGGCTACGGCGAACCAGCCATACCAGCGCGCTGACCGGGGGACCGACGAGCCCTGGGGGGCGTCCGTCGCGGTCGGCCCTGACCGCGCCCCGGTCAGCCCTGAAACGTCAAAGCCCATGAAAAAGTCAACCTGCCGAATAACCAGTGGAGTCATGACCTGAAACTCAGGACTGCGGTAGTTGCCCCGCTACCGGTGGCCGCGCCGCTGCCGGTACCCGGAGAAGTGGCGCCTGGCCTTAATTTAGCAGTGCTCCTGGCGATATTCGGGGGCAGGATACGCAAGCGTGATCTGGGTAATGAGCAGGTTATTTTCCGATATTGCGTCGGGCAAACACCGTTCCGAGCACCGCGCCGGTCAGCAGCGCCGTGACATGGCCGACGGGCGCGACCTCCAGGCGGCTGAGGCCGGAGAAGATCTGACCCACGAAGATCAACAGGGCGAGATCGATGCCAGCACCCACGCGGACCAGCCAGTTGCCATACAGGAGGCCCACCGCGATCGCCGCCACGACGACGTAGGACGGGCCGACGTCGAGCAGGAACCTGTCGGCGGCGGGCAGGCTGCCGTCGGCGACCCGGTAGGCGATGATGCCCTCGCTGACTACCGTGCCGAGGATCTGGCCTGCGGCGCAAGTCACCGCTGTGCGCCAGGTGCCGAGCACGCTGACAGCGCCGAAGAGCGCCAGCGCGATCAGGGCCGGCCAGGCCAGCAGGTAGCTGGTCGGGAAGAACGCAGACGCGATCAGGCACGCGGCCGGGTAGTGGGTGAGGTTGTGCACGCTGGTGCTGGCCCAGCGCAGCAGCTCGGCTCGGTCTGGCTGCGGCAGGAGCACATAGCCGAGCTCGGCCGCGCTTACCCCGGCGAGGTAGAACCAGGCGACGGCGTACCGGACGAAGACACCACGCAGCGCCGGCGCTGGTCCGCCAGTGGCTGTCACCGAATCCGTCGTGCTGATTAGTCAGTCTTATCAGAGTTGACCAATAAAGTGTGGGCATGGGCTGAGTCATGGAATTGTTCGGAAAGCGTAAAGCCGAGGTCGTTCTGAGCTGCCGCGATAGCGCGCGCCGACCAGGTCCAGCGGATTGCCACGGGTCGGCCGTCACGATGGCGCGCGGCCCGTCGGCACCAGACCGGCCCGCCACGGCCCGGTTCCGGTAATAGGTTGACAGCTATCGAATACCTGTTCGATAGTGGTGGGATGGGAGCGGAGATAGCGCACGTCATCGAGCTATCTCCGATGCGCCACCGGGATGACGTGCTGGCGGGGGAGGGCATGCTGCCGGTGCTTCCGGCGCTGCGGGAGCTGCTGCCTGGCGGCGGACTCTCGCGCGGGTCGGTGGTGACGTCGGGGGGCTTCGGACTGCTGTCGCTGGCCCTCGTGGCCGAGGCGGTGGCCAACGGGGCGTGGTGCGCCGTGGTCGGGGTGCCGGCCGTCGGTATGCGGGCGGCGGCCGAGGCTGGCGTGGATCCGGACCGCGTGGTGCTGATCGCCGAGCCCGGGCCGCGCTGGCCGCAGGTGGTGGCGTCCGTGCTCGACGGCTTCGACATCGTGCTGCTGTGCCCGCCCGACCAGCCATCGGCTCAGCTCAGGCGCAAGCTCGAGGCTGCGGCTCGACGGTACGACAGCGTGCTCGTGGTCGCCGGGGACTGGCCGGGGGCACAGTCGCGACTGCTGGTGGCGCACGCTGAGTGGGCCGGGATCGGCGTCGGGTACGGACGGCTGCGCGCTCGCCGGGCGCAAGTCGTGGCGACCGGTCGCGGCGCAGGGGAGCGACCGCGTGCGGCCTGGCTGTGGCTGCCGGGTGCGGACGGCGCCGTCACCGCGGCTGCCTCGGCTTCCTCGGGTTCCTTGGCTGCCGGTGGTCGGGCCGCTGCCACCGACGCCCCGGACCTCGCCAGGCTGGTGAGCAGCGGGTGACGAGGCAGGCCGGGGCGCGGGTGCTCGTGCTGCGCTGCCCCGATCTGCTGGCGGAGGACGCGGCGAGGGCCTTCGAGCCGGTGGTCGCCGTGGTCGAGGAGTTCTGCCCGCACGTCGAGGTGCTGCGGCCGGGGGTCTGCGCCATCCCGGCCCGCGGCCCGGCACGCTACTTCGGTGGCGAGGTCGAGCTGGCCGCAAAGCTCGCCGCGGCGGTGAGCCGGGGCGGTTTCCGCGGCCAGGCGGGGATCGCCGACGGCCTGTTCGCCGCCGGGCTGGCGGCCCGCACCGGGCCAGCAGGACTGGTGGTACCGCCGGGGAAGACGCCGGAGTTCCTGGCCGGGTTCCCGGTCGGGGTGCTGGGCATGCCCGAGCTGACCGCGCTGCTGCCGCGGCTGGGTATCGAGACGCTCGGGCAGCTGGCCGAGCTGCCGCCAGCGGACGCGGCCAGCAGATTCGGGCCGTCGGGTGAGCTAGCGGTCCGGCTGGCCCGCGGGCTCGACCCCCGGCCGCTGATCCCGCGGCCGCCATCCGCCGACCTGTCCGCAGCGCTGGAGTTCGACCCGCCCGCCGGGCAGTCTGAGCCGGTGATCTTCGCGGCCAAGGCGCTGGCCGATCAGATGCATGACCGGCTGGTGGCTGGCGGGTACGGCTGCGTACGGGTGCGAGTCGAGGTGCACTACTCGGCCGGCGCGCAGGTCAGCCGGCTGTGGCGGCACGACGGGCTGCTGTCAGCGCTGGCGGTGGCCGAGCGCGTTCGGTGGCAGCTCGACGGTAGGCCGGGTGGCCAGACCGCCACCGGCGACGACGCCGAGGTGGGTGGCGTCACCCTGCTGCGGCTGGTCCCTGACCAGCTGGTGCGCGCCACCGGGCGGCAACTAGCGCTGTGGGGTGACGCGGTCGTGACCGACCGGGTAGCCCGTGCCGCTATCCGGGTGCAGGCAATGCTCGGCCACGACCGGGTGACTCGCCCGGTGCTTGCTGGCGGCCGTCGGCCAGCCGAGCAGGTGCTGTTCGTGCCGTTCGGTGACGCGGAGGTGCCGCAGCGCCCGGCGGACCGCCCCTGGCCAGGCCAGATCCCGGCTCCGGCGCCTGCCGTCGTGTATCCGGTGCCGCGAACGGCCAGCGTGACCGACTCCGTCGGCGAGGTCGTGTCGGTCGGCGGGCGGGCCGGGCTGTCCGCGGCGCCGGCCCTGCTCGCGGTCGAGGGCGGTCCGCCGTGCCCGGTTACCGCGTGGGCGGGACCGTGGCCGGTTACGCAGCGCTGGTGGGATCCGCCGCAGTCCTGCCGCCAGGCCAGGTTCCAGCTCCGCACCGACGACGGCCGCGCCTGGCTGGCGGTGCTTCAGGAGGGCCACTGGCTGATCGAGGCCAGTTACGACTGACCCGCGGGTTACGCACCGGCGATGCGCGCTGCCCACTCAGACTTGGTCTTCGTCCCGGATCACCTCGCGTGGTGTGGACCTGCCGCCCGTCAGGTAGCGCATCACCGCCGGATCGCTGTTGAGCTCAACCAGGTTGTCCGTGTCGGCCCTGGTGAACTGGCGCAGCACCAGTCGCTGCGTGCGCAGGTTGATGCGCACGTCACGACCCTCCGAGCGCTGTGTTAGCTGGGGCTCGCGTCCACCGCCGCGGGTGCCGCTCATCAGGTGCCGCGCGAGACGCGGCGCAGGATCGTCTCGGTGACCAGCAGCGGCACGCGGATCGTTGGGTAGTGATCGACGCCAGGCAGCCGGATCAGCTCGCAGCCGGGGATCCGCTGCGCGGCCGCCTCGTTACTGGCGACCAGGCCAGGGTTGTCGGAGTCACCCACCATCAGCACGACCGGGACCCGAAGCTCGCCGAGGCGTTCGTAGACCGGTTGTCCCTGCTGCTGGAAGTGCTCCTCGTTCTCCCAGGCGCGCATCGCCGAACGCATGAGCTCGGTCACCATGGGGTCGTCGCCCGACCGGCCCCACTGCTCGAGGCCCAGCCGCACCAGGCCGTCCGTGTCGCCTGCCGTCGCGGCCTCGTCGAACCGAGCTTCCAGCGCCGGATCTTCGGGATAGGCATAGCCGGGAATGCCAGGGCAGAGCAGGACGAGCGATGTCACCCGGTGCGGATGGGTGAGCGCAAGCTCGATGGCGGTGCCGCCACCCATGCTGCAGCCCGCCACGTGTGCCGCGCCAACGCCGAAGTGATCGAGCACGGTCAGTGCGTCGCCGAGCAGCGTGTAGTTCTCGGTCGCGGCTGGCGACCGGCCGTAGCCACGGACGTCGTAGCGGATCGCGTGGCAGGCGGCGGTCAGCGCGGGCCAGATCGGGTCCCACATCCGGGCGTCCGCGACGCCCTCGTGCAGCAGCAGGAGCACCGGCCCCGCACCGCCCGACTCCTCGGCCCAGATCTTGTCGGACCCAGCGGGCACCATGGTCTGCATGCCAGCGACGTTAGTGCCATCCCCGGACCGCATCACGCCGATAGTGCGGACGGATAAGTGACCGAGTACCGGCATGACTGTCCGGGTGTCGAGCCAGCCCACTCGGTGGCGCTCACCGAGCTGCTGCAGCACAACGCCTGGTT
>JASHPF010000181.1 GCA_030038295.1 Streptosporangiaceae bacterium | reverse complement strand
CCCGCAGTACGAGGAGCTCGCCGTCCGCATCGAGATGTTCGGCGACGAGATCGAGCGGCTGATGACGATGCACCCGCTGACCGGCGAGGTGATCAGCGAGGACGATGAGCTGTACATCTTCCCGGCCTCCCACTACGTCGCAGGGCCAGAACGCATGGAACGTGCCATCGCCGGCATCGAGGCCGAGCTGGCCGCGCGGCTAGGGGAACTGGAGCGCTCGGGCAAGCTGCTCGAGGCCCAGCGGCTGCGGATGCGAACCACCTACGACGTCGAGATGCTGCGGCAGGTGGGCAGCTGCTCGGGGATCGAGAACTACTCCCGCCACATCGACGGCCGCGAGGTCGGCAGCCCGCCCAACACCCTGCTCGACTACTTCCCCGAGGATTTCCTGCTGGTCATCGACGAGTCGCACAACACCGTGCCGCAGATCGGCGCCATGTACGAGGGCGATGTGTCCAGGAAGCGGGTGCTCGTCGACCACGGCTTCCGGCTGCCGAGCGCGATCGACAACAGGCCGCTGACCTGGGAGGAGTTCTGCGACCGGATCGGCCAGACCTTGTACCTGTCGGCCACGCCCGGCCCGTACGAGCTGCGCCGGACCGGCGGCGAGTTCGTCGAGCAGGTGATCAGGCCGACCGGGCTGGTGGATCCGCAGGTGGTCATCAAGCCGACGAAGGGCCAGATCGACGACCTGGTCGGCGAGATCAGGGAACGGGCCGACAGGTCCGAGCGGGTGCTCGTCACGACGCTGACCAAGAAGATGGCCGAGGACCTCACCGACTACCTGCTCGAGCTCGGCATCCGGGCGAGATACCTGCACAGCGAGGTCGACACGCTGCGCCGGGTCGAGCTGCTCCGCGAACTGCGGCTCGGGGAGTACGACGTGCTGGTCGGCATCAACTTGCTACGGGAGGGCCTCGACCTGCCCGAGGTGTCCCTGGTCGCCATCCTGGACGCGGACAAGGAAGGCTTCCTGCGCTCCGGCACGTCGCTGATCCAGACCATCGGCCGGGCCGCCAGGAACGTGTCCGGTCAGGTGCACATGTACGCCGACCAGGTCACGCCGTCCATGCAGCGAGCCATCGACGAGACCAACCGGCGCCGCGACCGGCAGATCGCCTACAACCTCGAGCACGGCGTGGATCCCCAGCCGCTGCGCAAGCGGATCGCCGACATCCTCGACCAGCTGGCGAGGGAGGACGCCGACACCGAGCAGCTGCTCGGCGGGTCCGGCAGGCAGCAGAGCCGGGGCAAGGCGCCGGTGCCGGGCGTGGCCTCCCGGGCCCGGGCGGCCGCGGCCGAAGCGGCGGCCGCGAAGGGCGGGCCGGCGAGGGCCGACCTGGCGGCGCTCATCTCCGAGCTGACCGAGCAGATGCACGCGGCGGCCGCGGAGCTGCAGTTCGAGGTCGCGGCCCGGCTCCGGGACGAGATCCGCGACCTCAAGCACGAGCTGCGAGGCATGCAGGCGGCAGGGGTCTAGCCAGACTGCGGAGCGGACGCCCGGCCGGTCTGCGGTCGGCAACCGCGGCGGAAGTATCGGGCGAACGCTCAGGTTGGCTGCGGCGTAGGGTCAAACCATGGTGGTGAGCCTGCTCGCCGCGCTGCTGTCGGCACTGTGCTACGGCGTCGCCTCGGTACTGCAGGCGATCTCCGTCCGGGCCGCGAGCCGCCGCAGCGTCGCCCAGGTGGGCGAGGCGGGCCAGGGCGTCGACACCGGCCTGCTGGTCCGGCTGCTGCGCCAGGGCCTGTTCCTGACCAGCATCCTGATTGACCTCATCGGCTTCGTGGCGCAGCTCGTGGCGCTGCGGCGGCTGCCGCTGTTCGCGGTGCAGGCGATCATCGCCTCGAACCTCGCGGTGACCGCCGTGTTCGCGGCCTGGCTGATGCACGTGCGGCTCGCGGCGCGCGAGTGGCTGGCGGTCGGTGGCGTCATCATCGGCGTCGGGCTGCTCGGGCTGTCCGCCGGAGCGGAGGGGGCGGCCCGGGTCGGCTCGGCGTTCAAGCTGGGGCTCATCGTCGCGGTGGCAGCCGTCGGGGTGGCGGGATTCGCCGTCGCGCGATTGCCGAATCCGGTGCGGACACCGGCGCTCGGTGCCATCGCCGGCCTCGGGTACGGCGTGGTGGCCGTGGCGGCCAGGATCCTGCCCGGCTTCGGCGCGCTGCAGCTGGTCAAGAGCCCTGCCAGCTACACCCTGGCGGCGGCCGGGATCCTGTCGTTCCTGCTGTACGCCACCGCGCTGGAGGGCGGCAGCGTCACGACCGCGACGGCGGCGGTCATCCTCGCCGAGACCACGCCGCCGGCCATCGTCGGCATCATCTTCCTGGGTGACACGACCCGGCACGGGCTGACCGGGGTTGCCGTAGTGGGCTTTGTGCTCGCGGTCGCCTGCGCGCTCGCCCTGGCCCGGTTCGGCGAGGCGAGCGAGGCCGACCGAGCAGAGGCGGGCCAGCGGTCCCGGCCGGCCGAGTCGGTGGGCCGACGGGCGGCGTTAAAAGGGGTGAAATGGGGTTGAGCGTCGCGTAGCGATTATCCGTCGTAGCAGCGTCGCTAGCGGTATATGTCGGGCGGCCCCGCCGGTCCGCCGCCGTGTCTGCGCAGCCTGCGGTGCTGGCGCTTGATATTCTGATACCCCGTGGGCGAGCGGGATTGCCGCCGAATCGGACCACGGGAGCGTCGTTGGCGATATCAGCACATGGGTCACGGCCAGCTACGACGAAGCACCTCTTCGTTACCGGAGGCGTCGCTTCTAGCCTGGGCAAGGGACTCACCGCGTCCAGCATCGGCAGGCTGCTGAAGCTGCGCGGTCTCCGGGTGAGCATGCAGAAGCTCGACCCGTACCTGAACGTCGATCCGGGCACCATGAACCCCTTCCAGCATGGCGAGGTGTTCGTCACCGACGACGGGACCGAGACCGACCTCGATGTCGGGCACTACGAGCGCTTCCTGGACATCCGGCTGCCCGGCTCGGCCAACGTCACGACCGGCCAGATCTACTCGTCTGTCATCGCCAAGGAGCGCCGCGGCGACTACCTGGGCGACACGGTCCAGGTCATCCCGCACATCACCAACGAGATCAAGGCTCGCATCAGGGCGATGGCGAACGCCGAGACTGATGTGGTCATCACCGAGGTCGGCGGCACCGTAGGCGACATCGAGTCGCAGCCGTTCCTGGAGGCCATCCGCCAGATCCGGCACGAGATCGGGCGGGACCGGTGCTTCTTCCTGCACGTCTCGCTGCTGCCGTACATCGGGCCGTCTGGTGAGCTGAAGACCAAGCCAACCCAGCACTCGGTCGCCGCGCTGCGCAGCATCGGCATCCAGCCCGACGCGATCGTCTGCCGCTCAGACCGGCCGATCAGCGACGGGCTCAAACGGAAGATCAGTTTGATGTGCGACGTCGACGAGGAGGCCGTCGTGTCCGCGCCCGACGCCCCCTCGATCTACGACATCCCGAAGGTCCTGCACTCGGAGGGCCTGGACGCGTACGTGGTCCGACGGCTGGACCTGCCGTTCCGTGACGTGGACTGGAGCGACTGGGACGACCTGCTGCGCCGCGTGCACCGGCCGTCGCGGAATATCACGATCGCCCTGGTCGGCAAGTATGTCGACCTGCCGGACGCCTACCTGTCGCCGGCCGAGGCGCTGCGAGCCGGTGGCTTCGCGCACGACACGGCCGTCACCATCCGGTGGGTCACCAGTGACGACTGCCAGACCCCCGAGGGCGCAGCCCGCCACCTCGCCGACGTCGACGGCGTGCTGGTGCCGGGTGGCTTCGGCGTGCGTGGCATCGAGGGCAAGATCGGCGCGGTCCGGCACGCGCGGGAGAACGGCATCCCGGTCCTCGGCCTGTGCCTCGGCCTGCAGTGCATGACGATCGAGGTCGCCCGGAACGTCGCGGGCCTGGCCGGTGCCAACAGCGCCGAGTTCGACCCGCAGACGCCGTTCCCGGTGATCGCGACGATGGCCGACCAGGAGGACGTCGTCTCGGGCCAGCGCGACATGGGCGGCACCATGCGGCTCGGCCTGTACCCGGCGGTGCTGGCCGAGGGCAGCCTGGTCAGGGACCTGTACGGGGAGCGCATCGTGGAGGAGCGGCACCGGCACCGGTACGAGGTCAACAACGCCTACCGCGACCAGCTCGAGCGGGCTGGGCTGCGATGCTCCGGGCTGTCCCCGGATGGGCGCCTGGTCGAGTTCATCGAGCTGCCCACGAGCGTGCACCCGTACTTCGTGGCCACCCAGGCGCATCCGGAGCTGCTGTCCAGGCCCACCCGGCCGCACCCGTTGTTCAGCGGACTGATCGCTGCTGCCCTCGAGCGGAGCCGGGCGGGGCGGGCGCCGGAGACCGTGGCCGCGGGCGGGCCGCGGCCGGTCGCGACCGCCTGAGCGCGCGGCGAGAGCGCGACGGCGTGGCCGACATCAGGGACGAGGTCGGCGGCTGGCCGGTCACCGGGTCGTCGATCGAGGCCGCCGGGCGGATCGTGACCTTGCGCACCGACACCGTCGCCCTGCCGGACGGCGAGCTGGTCCGCAGGGAAGTGGTGGAGCATCCCGGCGCTGTGGCGGTGGTGGCGCTGGACGAGCACGACCGCGTGCTGCTGATCCGCCAGTACCGGCACCCGGCGGCCGCGACGCTCTGGGAGCTCCCGGCCGGCCTGCGGGACGTGGCCGGCGAGCCGCTGGTCGAGACCGCCCGCCGGGAGCTGCTGGAGGAGGCCGGCTACGAGGCCGCCGACTGGCGAGTGCTGACCGACTTTCTGTCGTCGCCGGGCATCAGCACCGAGCGGCTGCGGGTGTTCCTGGCCACCGGACTTAGCGTGGTCCCGGCCGAGCAACGCGAGTATGTTCGGCACCATGAGGAGGCCTACCTGACGGTGGCCTGGGTGCCACTGGACGAGGCAGTCCAGGGGATCCTGTCAGGCGACTTGCACAACGGCGTGGCGATGGTGGGTATCTTGTCTGCGTTTGCGGCCCGGAGCATGGGGTTCCGGGCGCTGCGCCAGCCTGGTGAGCCTGAGGACCTCTGACGTGTTGCGGTGTCGCCGGCGAGGAAGGACCTGAGGACTCATGAGGGTGGCCGTCCCCAAGGAAGTCAAGAACCACGAATACCGGGTCGCGATCACACCGGCTGGCGTGCACGAGTTCGCTCGCGCTGGCCACGATGTGTACATCGAGCAGGATGCGGGGGTCGGCTCCGCAATCCCGGACGCCGACTACGTGGCGGCCGGGGCAAAGATCCTGCCCTCGGCCGACGACGTGTGGCAGGCGGGTGACCTGGTCCTCAAGGTCAAGGAGCCGGTAGCCGAGGAGTACCACCGGATGCGTGCCGGCCAGGTGCTGTTCACCTACCTGCACCTCGCGGCGAGCCGCGAGTGCACCGACGCGCTGCTGGCTGCCAAGGTCACCGCGATCGCCTATGAGACCGTGCAGCTGCCCGATGGCTCACTGCCGCTGCTGGCGCCCATGTCCGAGGTTGCGGGCCGGATGGCGCCGCAGGTCGGCGCCCATCATCTGCAGCGTGACGGTGGCGGCCGCGGCGTGCTCATGGGCGGCGTGTCGGGCGTCTACGCCGCCAAGGTCGTCGTGCTCGGCGCCGGGGTGTCGGGCATGAACGCGGCCGCCATCGCCCTCGGCATGCAGGCCGAGGTGCTGCTGGTCGACAAGAACGTGGCCAGGCTGCGCCAGGCCGACGCTATCTACCAGGGCCACTGCCAGACCGTCGCGTCCAACGCCTACGAGGTCGAGCGCGCCTGCATCGACGCCGACCTGGTCATCGGCGCGGTGCTGGTGCCGGGCGCGCGAGCACCGAAGCTGATCAGCAACGATCTCGTCGCGCGCATGAAGCCTGGCTCGGTACTGGTCGACATCTCCATCGACCAGGGCGGCTGCTTCGAGGACAGCAGGCCGACGACGCACGCCAACCCGACCTACCGGGTGCACGACTCGGTCTTCTACTGCGTCGCGAACATGCCGGGCGCGGTGCCGCACACCTCGACCTACGCGCTGACGAACGTCACCGTGCCGTACGCGCTCGACATCGCGAACCGGGGCTGGCGGCAGGCCCTGAGCGCCGACCCGTCGTTCGCGCCTGGCCTCAACACGCACGCGGGCGAGGTCACGTGCGCCCCGGTCGCCGAGGCCCACGGCCTGCCCGCCGTACCGCTGGCGGAGGTGCTCAGCTGACGACCCTGGCACAGGCGATCGACCGCTATCTCGACCACCTGACCGTGGAGCGGGGCCTGGCCACCCACACTCTCCAGGCCTACCGGCGTGACCTGCAGCGGTACGCGGCGACGCTGCACGCCACCGGGTGCACCCAGATCGACCGGGTGACCACGACCGACGTGGCCGACTTCCTGGCCAGGCTGCGGGAAGGCGACGAGGACCACCCGCCCCTCCAGGCCAGCTCGGCGGGCCGTGCCGTCGTGGCGGTGCGTGGGTTGCACGCGTTCGCGCTCGCCGAGGGCCTCACCGCCGACGACCCGGCTAGGACCGTCCGGCCGCCCGCGCCGCCGCGGCGCCTGCCGAAGGCGATCTCGGTGCCCGAGGTGACGCGGCTGCTGGACGCCGCCGGGCTGGGCCAGGCCGCGCTTCGCGATCGTGCCCTGCTGGAGTTGCTGTACGCGACCGGGGCGCGCATCTCCGAGGTCGTCGCGCTCGACGTCGACGACCTGGACCTGACCAAGGCTCGGGCAGCCCGCGCGGGGGGTGCTGGGGGGTCGTCCCCCCTCGTCAACACCGTACGGCTGCGCGGCAAGGGCGGGAAGGAGCGGCTCGTGCCGGTCGGCAGCTATGCCGCTGACGCCGTGGGCGCCTACCTGGTACGCGCCCGCCCGGCACTCGCGGCCGGGTCCGGCCGGGGCCAGCCGAGCCCGGCGCTGTTCCTGAACGCCCGCGGTGGCCGGCTCACCCGCCAGGGCGCCTGGGGTGCGCTGCGGGCCGCGGCCACGAGGGCCGGCCTCGCGGAGGTGTCGCCGCATGTGCTGCGGCACTCGTTCGCGACGCACCTGCTCGACGGCGGCGCCGACGTCCGGGTGGTGCAGGAGCTACTCGGTCACGCGTCCGTGACGACGACACAGGTCTACACGCTTGTGACGGTCGACAAGCTGCGCGAGGTGTACGCCGCGGCGCACCCGCGCGCGGTCGGCTAGCGGCCGGAGTGGTTGTGCTACCTCGGTAGACAGAAGTATCACTACCTAGGTAGATTTTCAGGCCATGGCAGCTCGTTCCCGGGTCTCGGCGCAGACGCGTGCCGTCCTCGCGGCGCTCAGCAGTGACCCGCGCCAGTGGCAGCACGGCTACGCCCTCGCCAAGCGGACGGACCTGAAGTCGGGCACGCTGTACCCGATCTTGATCCGGCTTGCCGACCGCGGGCTGGTCGAGGCGTGCTGGGAGGCCGAGCCGGCGCCCGGCCGGCCGCGGCGGCACCTCTA